>CBFIBY010000134.1:0-7321 GCA_965660955.1 Crocinitomicaceae bacterium
CGGACTTAAAATCAGCGGAAACCAAATCATCTGTAATCTTCTTCGTATTACCAATAATTGAATTAACCTGATCATTACTCTTCTTCAGGTTTTCTGATATATCTTCAATATTTGAGAATATTCGACTCAATTTGACTTTTTCTGAAACAACCAATGATTCCGTTTCTTGTGCGACATTTCCAAATCGTTTGATAGCTACTTTTAATTCCAAAATAGTTCCTTCTATGTTCTCTGCAGAATTCGTGTCTACGAGTATTGCAGCACTTTCAACTACCTTTTCAATTGCGGTCATCAAGGTTTGAAGCTTAGCCACCGCAGGTTCTACCATATTCTTAGCTTCAGTCATCATATCAACGACTAAGACACCTGGAATATCGTCTCCTGGCTTGTGATATCCTTTACTCAAATCAGGCGATAGCTTTAAAACCATCCCTTTTCCGAACAAATCTAAATTATCAATTTCAATAATGGATCCTTTTGGAATTTTCACTCCATCATCCTGAATATTGAAGCTGACTTTCACTTTTCTGTCGTCGGTATTTTCTCGAACGTAATCCACTGAAAGCACTTTTCCAACTCCTACTCCATTCAATGTAACGGAATTCGCAGGCGCAAGCTGACCCGAGTTTGGGAAATAAGCGTAATAAACTTCATCACCTCCGAAAAAGCTGTTTCCCTTTAAAAAGTTAACCCCAGAGATCAACAGACCAATCGCCGCAAGAGCAATTACACCTGTTTTTATTTCCTTCGATATCTTCACAGTCTATTTTTCTGCTAATTTAATAGCTTTTTCGATACTAATTCGTTCTCCGTTTAGAAAGGCAACAACAAATGCATGTTGAAATCCTTTTTCCTTCATCATAACTTTGTGCTTTACCGCCGCTTTTACGTCGTTTTCAAAATTCCCTGTAGTGTACTTGTATAGGCCGTCTTGAACATATTCATCTACACTAACACCTCTAAATTCAGGGCTCGTTTTTGATATTTGATTGTCAGATGTCTCGATTTGAACTTTAAAAATCACCTTACCTGTTTCAACAACGGTCTCTTTTTCAACTTTTGGTTTATCGATTTTGGGTTCTTCAACAACTATTTTCTCCTCTTTCTTTACAACTTCCTTCAATTTCTCCTTCGTATTTGGAGGATCTGAGTCCGTTGACTTCGTGATACCTTCCAATTCATTCTTATATTCCTCAAAGGCATTAAACATCGACTGTGCCATGAGTGTCTGTGAGGACTCACTACTTAAGAATTTCTCTTCTTTTGGGTTCGTCAAGAAGCCCGTTTCGATCAGAACGCTTGGCATTGTTGTTTTGTATAGAACCAAGAATCCAGCTTGCTTCACTCCTCTATCGTATCGACCAATTTTTGTGAATTCACGTTGAAGTTTTGACGCAAAGGATATGGATTGATCCAAATAATAAGATAATTGTAACTGTCTTGCGATAATTGCATCGGGGGACAAATCAAAATCTTTGTATTTATCTCCTTTATCGTCTTCCAAATAGATTGCAGAATTCTCTCGTTCCGCAATTTTCCGTTGTGATTCCGTTTTGTGCAAACCTAAGACGTACGTTTCGGTCCCTTCTGCTTTGGAACTTGCTGCATTCGCATGAATGCATATAAAAAGATCAGCATTGGCTTGATTGGCAATCTTTGCTCGATCATCCAACTCAACAAAAACATCCGTATCTCGTGTGTAAACCACCTTAATTGCAGGATATTTCTTTTTTATCATTGCTCCCAACTTCAAAGCCATAGATAAACAAACATGTTTTTCTTGTGAAGTCGCTCCATGACATCCTGGGTCTTTACCGCCATGTCCCGCATCAATAACAACTGTTTTGATTGCGGACATATCCAAGCCTTTGTCTTGGGCATGAATATTGGTGTGACCCAAAAGGAAAATAAGAGTGAACAAATGAACGTTCACTACAAAAGCAAATATTTTTTTAACCATGAGCTATCTTATTTTTTAGCTTTGCATATGTATTTCAACACGTACAACAAATTTACATTGGATTGATTACCAAAAAACATTCCACATTTCGAGTTTTCTTCTCCACGTTGTTAATAATGTTGGTGCATTTCTTTGGTTACAGTCAAGTTGTAAGCGACAAAGATACCGTTTATGTAACAGATAACTCAATAGAAGAAGTAGTCTTTTATGATGCTGAAGATTCTATTCATATGGATGTTCGCAAAAATCAAGTCACCTTAGTCAAGAATGCGATTATTCGTTATGGTGAAATAACGATGACTGCCGACTATATCATTTTCGACTTGGATAAAAATGAAGTTACAGCCACTTATTTGGAGGATAGTCTGGGAAACAAAACAGGAAAACCAACTTTTGATGACGGTCTGGAAAAAATGACAGCCTCTACTATTCGATATAACTTCGATACTGAAAAAGGATTTATTGAGGACGTCCAAACGAAACAAGACGAAAACTACCTTTACATGGAAGTGGCAAAACGCCATCCAAATGAAGAGATTCACTTTAGAAAAGGGAAATTTACAACGTGCGATTTAGAAGAACCTCATTTTCATTTTCAACTATCCAAAGCGATTTTGATTCCTGAAAAACGAATTGTTTCAGGGCCTTTCAACCTCTGGGTCAAAGGCGTTCCTACTCCACTTGGATTGCCGTTCGCAATTATTCCACAATCGAGAGACAGGTTATCTGGATTCATATTTCCACAAATCATTCCTAGTTCTCAATATGGATTTGGTTTTGAGCGATTGGGTTATTACATCCCGATCAATGATCGATTTCAAACGACAGTTTACGGCACAATCTATTCTCGAGGTTCATTTGGATTAGGTGCTGTTACGGATTACGCCAAGAAATATAAATATCGCGGGACAATTGATTTAGGATATGACCAATTCCGACAAGGATTTCCAGAAACAAGTGCTAGACAGAATTTCCGTGTAAATTGGCAACATCTTCAGGATCAAAAGGCAAATCCCAATTGGTACTTCCGATCAAATGTAAACTTCACTTCCATCAATGATCCAACCACAAACATTGATCCGAATAATGGGCAATACTTGAACAATGCCTTTTTATCCGATATCTCGTTGGATCGGTCATTTAGCAACCTTCCGATTCGTGCGGGTATCAAATTGTCGGCACGACAAAGTTCGACCAACCAAACAACTGATTTAACAACCCCTGTTGTGAATTTCAACATGACGCAAATCTTCCCTTTCCGCAGACTCGTTTCTTCGTCTCAAGGCTGGAAACAAGCAATCAACCGTTTTGGCGTTACGTACGACATGGAAGGCAAGAATGCGGGTACTTTACCTGACGAATTAATTCAGGACGGAAATTTACCTGGAATTCGCGATCAATATAAAAATGGAATAAGCCAAAGAGCGACGGCAAAAACGACAATCGGCCTTTTCAAAAATGCCCTGAAAATTAATCCATCGGCAACCTATTCGAATATCTACAACTTCCAGACAATTGAAAGAATGGATGATTCAGTTTATAATGAAGCTACATTGTCCTACGACTATGTGCTCGGCACAAACACCTTGAAACAAGGTGGAATGGGACAAACCTTCAACGCCACTGTTAATGCTACAACTATTTTGTATTCATACTATAAAACTGTTGGAAAAAAGAAGCCCTTGATTCGTCACGTTATGACACCGACCATAGGATTTTCTTACCGACCGAATCTCAACGACAACTCTGTTTACATTTCGCCAATAACCCAAGATACCACAGTTTATTCCCGTTTCTCACAAAGTTCGTACGGTATTTCAAGTACACGCGATCAAAAATTACTAACCTTTAATGTAAACAATACGCTTGAGCTCAAACGCATCTCAACGAAACCAAAAGATTCAGCTACAGGTTTTAGCAAGGTTAAATTAATTGATAACTTTTCCATTGGAGGAAACTACGATTTTGAAAAGGACTCCATGAATTTATCCAACTTGTCAACCAATTTAAGAATAAGTCCACTCCAAGCCCTTAGCATTCAAATTTCAGGAACTTTCAGTCCTTATGACTGGACAGACAGCACAGGCGCAACAGTAAAGGATTACGCGGTGAACACACGAGGTGCATTAGGTCGTTTTACCAATTTAACCTTTGCAACCAGCTACACCTTCGCGCCAAGAAAAAGTCGAGAAAAATTGGAAGAAGTTAAAAATGATATGGAGAAAAACTGGAATTCCGATTATCAATATTTCATTGAACATCCGGAACAGATTATCAGTTTCGACATTCCATGGAAACTGACCGCAGCTTATAATTCTAGTTGGACAGCCAACCAGAATATTTCTACTTTCAATTCGGACCGCTCAAATGTCGTTCAAACGATTCAACTTACAGGTGATGCCTCATTTACCAAAAGGTGGAAAATAACAGGTAACGCCAATTTTGACTTAGAAACCGCTCAAGTTACCTACTCACAATTGACGCTTTTACGCGACATGCACTGCTGGCAATTGTCTTTTAACTGGACGCCGATCGCTCAAATCAAATACTTCTCCTTTCAGATGAACGCTAAATCCTCTTTATTTAGTGATGCAAAGTTACGTTTCAACAAACCTCCATTCTTTTTATAAGTCTATCTTTAGCTAAAAACTCGTAAGATTTACATACACTTATTGTATAAATTACAAAAAGTACTTATCTTCGGTCTAAATATGAAAAACTTGCAAAAGAAAACGATTAAAATATCACCCTTCAATTTCATTATTTTTGGAGGTGACGGAGATTTAGCCTATCGAAAGATATATCCTGCATTGTTTCATCGTTATGTTGACAAGCAGCTAGAAATGGATTTCAACGTATGTTGTATTACTCGTTCGAAAAATTCGGAAAAAGAAATAATAAAATCAATAAAGACATTTATCGAATCTTCCATAGATTATACCCTTCAAGACTCTATCTTAAACGACTTTCTAGAAAAAATTGTAATTCTCGTTGTTGCAAAGCCTACGGTGGTCGAGTATAAAAAATTACAAGAGTTCGTAAAAAACAGTCCCGAAAGACAGAACGTATTTTACTTGTCTACTCCTTCTTCTGCTTTTGGAGAAATATCAGCTATGCTGAAAAAGTGCAAAATCACAAATAAAAAAAGCAAAGTAGTTTTGGAAAAACCACTCGGCTTTAGTTTAAATTCATCTGTCAAGATACAAGAGCAAATAGTCAAGACATTTAAAGAGTCACAGATTTACAGAATTGATCATTATTTAGGTAAAGAAACGGTTCAAAACCTCATGGTTCTTCGTTTTGCCAATCACCTTTTTGAACATTCATGGAGTTCGGACGACATTGACTCTGTACAAATCACCGTTGCTGAAAGTTTAGGAGTTGAAAAACGTGGTGATTATTATGACAAAAGTGGTGCGCTATTGGACATGGTGCAGAATCATTTACTTCAACTACTGTGCTTAATAGCCATGGAACCACCTATTAAATTGGAGGCAGATTCGGTGAGGAATGAAAAGCTAAAAGTATTGAATTCCTTGCGGATGTTTGATGAAAAATCCGTTGTTTCAGACACCGCGCGTGGTCAATATTCGCGTGGTAAAGTGAATGGAGTATCTGTTAATTCGTATCTTGAGGATATAAATAATTATGAATCCAACACTGAAACATTCGTTGCCATCAAGGCATTTGTGGACAACTGGAGATGGAATGGCACCCCATTCTACTTGCGGACTGGAAAGCGCATGGTAAAACGGTACTCAGAAATAATCATTAATTTCAAATCTGTCCGGCACAATGTTTTTGACCAAGAAGGAGAAATTCCAGGGAATAAACTAATAATGCGCTTGCAACCTGAAGAACGAATTGAACTCGTTCAGATGACAAAACTACCAGGGCCCGGTGGATATCGATATAAACCGATTAGCCTTAAACTAGATTACGTCGATTCTTTTCAGGAACGATTCCCAGAAGCATATGAGCGCTTGATTATTGATGTTCTTCGAGGACAACAAACACTTTTTATGCATCAAAAAGAATTAGAGGCTGCCTGGAAATGGATTGAGTCAATAACCAACAGCTGGAAAAAAGTCAACAAGAAGAATGTGCTATACGAAGCGGGATCATGGGGTCCTGGAGATGAAATAATGGAAGACAAACATAAGTGGTCTAAATCCTACAAAGATGATTCTGAAACAATTTGATAATAGAGACAAACTCGAAAAGAAACTTGCAAAGAAAATTGCCGGATACATTCTTGAAGGCATACTTTTGAATGGAAAAGCGAATATTTTGCTTTCTGGTGGCAGCACACCTTTAAAATTATACGAGCTATTGGGCGAATACGGCTTGGACTGGTCGAAAGTTAACGTTGGCTTGGTTGATGAACGATTTGTATCGCCAACAAGTGAGCACAATAACCATAAAAAAATTGAAGAAGCCTTGAATAAAAATAGCGCTGATAAAATAACCGTATTACCTATGGTTGTGGATGAAATGAATATGAGCTCGAATCTTTCAGAGGTCAAGGAACTTTATAAACCATTTTTTGAAAAAATCGATTTTACCCTCTTAGGAATGGGAGAAGATGGCCATACCGCTTCATTATTTCCTGGCGACCCAGAATCCATTTCAATGCTAGCGGATACCAAAAAGGACATCAGATCTTCTCTCGCTCCTGTATTTCCTGAAACAAGAATAAGTTGCAATAAAAAACTCCTTCTCTCTTCAAATCATATTGGATTGATGATTTTGGGCATGAAAAAGATAAAAATCCTTCAAGAATCAATCGAAAACAATCTGCCTATTTCTGAGTTTTCAGACGAGAAAAACGAATTAAAAGTTTATTTTACCGCATAATGATACATCCAAAGATTAAAGAAGTTACTGATCGAATTATTGAAAGAAGCAAAGATTCAAGACAGCGCTATATAGAACAAATGAGAGCGCAATTTGATGTGGACTTCAATCGTTCACATCTGCATTGTGGAAATTTAGCTCACGCCTTTGCAGGATGCGGCCCGACAGACAAAAAGAATCTGTCGGAAGATATAGTGCCAAATATTGGGGTGATAACGGCATACAACGACATGCTTTCCGCACATAAAACGTTTGAAAATTATCCGCAATTGCTCAGAAAACACGCAGAAAAGTACAATGCAGTTGTGCAAGTTGCTAGCGGGGTTCCAGCTATGTGCGACGGGGTTACACAAGGTCAAGATGGCATGGAATTGTCTCTATTTAGTAGAGATGTGATTGCTATGTCAACCGCCATTGGACTTTCTCACAACATGTTTGATGGAGTACTCAATCTTGGAATATGTGATAAGATTGTTCCTGGACTTTTAATGGGGTCGTTGAAAT
>CBFIBY010000135.1:0-7315 GCA_965660955.1 Crocinitomicaceae bacterium
ACTCAGAAATTGACAATTACCTTACAAATGGCGGAAAATCAATTCCGAAACTAGTTGTACGCAATGATAAAAACGAAGACATTTTTGTTTGGGGGCCTCGACCTGCGGAAGCGCAAAATATTCACTTGGAAAACTTGAAATCGGAGAAGCCCATTGAAGAAAAGAAGATTGAACTTCAAAAATGGTACAACCAAGACAAGGGAAGGACAATGCAAAATGAAATAGAAGCGCTATTGAGAAACTAAAGCGCCCTGTCGTGAAACTCCTTGGTCAGAGTAATATAGGCTGCCGTATATTTCCCTTTGTCATCCCGAACTGTCAAAGCTGTTTCTACCACTTCGCATTCATGCTTCACGAATTCGGCAATTATTCGCTTTGGCGTTTTCGGCTTGCCAAAGACAATCGTTTTATGTTTTACGAAAAAATCCTGTAAATTGGCTTCGTAGCTCAACTCACGAAAACGTTCGCTCGGCCAAATAACCCAAAAAGACCCTGTTTCATTGAGCAATCTCGAAACCTTTTTCATCAAAACACGTGGTGTCAAAACCCCAACATGCTTTGCTAGATTCAAACTTTCATTCTCTCCTTTTAGGTTATCCGTGTAAAATGGTGGATTTGAAAATATCAAATCATACTTTTTGCTCGAATCGAAATGAACGAAATCGCAATGAATAGCATTTAGTCTCTTTGCGTAAGGTGAATTTTCGAAATTGAATCCTGCATCCTGAAGCGCCTCTCGATTCACATCAATCGAATCAATTTTGATTTCTGTGTTACATTGAGCAACCATCAGAGAAAGCACACCCGTTCCTGTGCCAATATCTAGCGCCCTCAATTTGTCATAAGAATTGATACTCGCCCCAAAAATCATAGCATCCGTTCCCACCTTTAAGGCTGAATTGGTTTGTCTGACAGCAAAATCTCGAAATTGAAAAATAGACATACTACAAATAAAGACCAATCAATCCTTCAGGCGCTTCAATGTGCAGCATTTTATTCTTACGATCCACTTTCTTAACTAAATCAGGCAACAAAGGAACAAGAATTTCTCTTTCTCCTTCAACAATCTGTAGCAGTGGATTTGCCGCAAGATCAATTACATCTTGAATCTTTCCAATTTTTCCGTGATTAACATCTTCAACGGTAAAACCTATAACTTCATGATCGTAGAAATGAGTATCATCCAAATCTTCTAATATCTGACTAGGCAGAAAAACGGATTTACGCAATAAACTCCTCGCTTGATCTTCAGAATCGACACCTTCCAGTTTAATCGCAGCAAAACCTTTGTTCTTCAGTTTTATTCGTTCAACAAAAAAGGGAATGAGTTGATCATTAATATCAACATAAAAGGCATCGAGCGATGCATAACGTTCTGGTTCAGTAACGTCTAAAAACAACGAAACTTCACCTTTAAATCCGTGAAGTTTCGCTATATAACCTAATTGAAAACAATCTGTTTTCTTCATTTATCTTTTACTCAGCTTTTGGCTCTTCACCTTCTGCAGGTGCTTCCTCTGCCGCTGGAGCTTCTTCTGCAGGTGCTTCAGTTGCCTCCGTTACAGGTTCAGCCGCTGGTGCTTCTTCTGCTGCCGCTTCCGTCGCTTCTGCTGCAGGTGCTTCACTTTCTGCCGCCGGTGCTTCTTCAACTACCTCTGGTTCTGGAGTGTTTTTAGCGATAATCGCTGCTGCTTTTGCATCTTTAACTTTTGCCTCGGCAGCCAAACGTGCCGTTTTATCAGACGATGACTCTTTTTCCAAACGCTCAACTTTTGATTGAACTTTGTTTTCTTTCTCAGCCATCCAAGTTGCAAATTTTTCTTCAACTTGTTCAGCCGTTAAAGCACCTTTTTCAATTCCTTTTAAAAGATGATTTTTATGTAATACACCTCTATAAGATAGAATTGCACGAGCTGTGTCAGACATTTCCGCACCAACTTGAACCCAATGTAAAGTGCGATCGAAGTCGATATCTATTACTGCTGGATTGACATTTGGATTGTAAGTTCCTAACTTTTCAATGAATTTACCGTCTCTTTTTGCTCTAGAGTCAGCTGCTACTAAATGGTAAAATGGTTTTCCTTTTTTACCGTGTCTTTGCAAACGAATTCGTGTTGCCATAATTTATTTATAATTTGAGGTACGAAACCTCCGTTAATAAAATTTGCTTGATATACCTTATAATCCAAGGCTTTATCCGCAAACAGGGGTGCAAATATAGTGTTTTCTTTAAAACTTCGAAACTTGTTAAAAAAAATATTACAAAAAATGTAACCCTGACACAAGCTTGACGTACAAGACGAAGATATAAACAATTTTTCGTTCATTCTTTTAGGTGCCATCTAGTAAAAAATATAAAAGAGAATACCTAAGTTTGGAGGACGATAATCATTAAATTAATTTAATTATGAAAAGAAAGTTATTAATTGTATGCGCTTTTGTAGGAATGGGAACGTTCTTAAACGCACAGACCACTATGGTCAAAAACGACAACGGATTTGTTGTTACTCCAGAAGCCGGAGATTGGGCTTTGGGTGCTGACGCTTCTCCTATCTTGAATTACGTAGGAAACATGTTCAATGGTTCTACAGCGAATAGTTTGAATAACGCTTTCGTTAACAACAATGCAATTTTCGGAAAATACTTTGTAGACGAAAACACGGCTTACAGAGCATCTATCCGCATTACGACAGTTTCTGACAAGGTTATTACTTTGACAGATACGTCATCTACTGCAACTCCTTCTTACATTGAGGATGAAACAAAAACTTCAGGTTTCGGTTTCTACTTGAGCGGAGGTATTGAGAAAAGAAGAGGACACGGTCGTCTTCAAGGTTACTATGGTGGTGAACTAGGTCTTGGATTTGGTGGAACTCCAAAAGTAACGAACACTTACGGTCTTGCAATTTCTGCAACGAACCCAGGTCCACGTAATACTGAAGTTAAAACTGGAGCATCTTTTACTGTAGGTTTAAGAGGATTCATCGGAGCTGAGTATTTCGTTATCCCTAAATTATCTTTAGGAGTTGAGTTTGGATGGGGTCTTTCTTTCCGTAACACAGGTGAAGGAGAAACAACAACTGAATCTTGGAACGGTACTGCAGTTGAAACAACTGTATCTAGAACTGGAAAATCTTCTAGCTTTGGATTTGGAACTGATTCAGGAATGCCAACTGGTAGTGTACGTATCATGTACCACTTCTAATCAAAGAATATTGATTTATGAAAAGGGAAACTTCGGTTTCCCTTTTTTATTATCTTCACTTTTCTACAGCAACACAATTTTCAATCATGCGATTCTTACTTTTCACTTTTCTAATTTCAATCTTAACTGCAAACATAAATGCTCAACCAGAAAACATTTCTCCTTTGCGACTGAATGAAATTATGAAGGGGAAAGATTTCATTGGGTACTGGCCAGAAAATCATTACTGGCATATGGATGGAAAACAAATTCTTTTTAATTGGAATCGGGATAATGAATTAGAACCTAGCCTCTACTCCTATTCAACCGAAACAAAAAAAATTACAAAAGTGGATTTCACTAATCCACACGCTGATGTCCCATATGACTATTCGCAAGCGAAATACAACATTCAATATTACACGACTGAAGGAAATCTGTGGGCTTGGGACAAATCAAAAGAAAAATGCACGCCCATTATATCTACAAGTGAAAGAATATTTGATGTGCAACGTTTGGCGGATCCAAACAAAATTGCCTTTCGCCAAGGAAACAATCTATACCTATACAATGCTGAAATAGGAACGATTCAACAACTCAGTTTTATTAGAAAGGGAACGAAAGATCAAGCTGAAAAACATACAAAGGATGAACTCGAGCAGCAACAAGAAGATTTATTTCTCTTTATACGCGAGCAAAAAGAAAAGCGTGAATTTCGAGAACGTAAGTCTAGAGCGAAGAATAAAAACAGTGCGTTATTTTTAAACGGAAAACGAATCGATTTCATTAAAGTATCCAAAGACGGTCAATTCGTTTTCATCGCATGTGGAGATTATCCGAAAACAGCGAAAACTCATGTAGAACAGCACGTTACTGCTGACGGATACACACAAACAAAATCAGCCAGAGCCAAAGTTGGTCATCCAGAACCTACTCATTTCTTTTACATACAAGATGTTGAATCCGACACAATTTATGAAATGACATTCGACAATTTACCAGATATTCGAAAGAAACCAGAGTTTTTTAAAGAATATGGAGATTTTAAGCCCAACTATCCTGAAAACCGAAAAATAGTCTTTCACCCAACAATTTCCTCCCATTCTGGTACAACCATCATGGATATACGCAGTTATGACAACAAAGACCGATGGATTATTGAACTAAAACCAAAAAAAAATGAATTCCAACTACTTGAACGACAGCACGATGAAGCTTGGATGGGCGGACCTGGCATTTCCTACTGGAACAGAGGCACAGGTGTATTGGGTTTCTGGAACAACGACAACGAAATCTATTTTCAATCTGAAGAAACAGGCTATTCTCATTTATATACATTGAACTTAAAATCTTCCAAGAAAACTCAGCTTACATCGGGTGAATATGAAATTTATGGAACAACGCTTTCAAAAGACGATAAATCATTCTACTTAACAGCAAACAAGCTGCACCCGGGCAATAGAGAGTATTACAAATTCTATCCACAAAGCAAGAAATTTGAAAATATTTTGGTTGAAGATGGAGCGCATCAAGTAGAACTTTCTCCCGATGAAAAAACTTTAACGTTTCTATTTTCCGACAAACAAAATCCGTGGGAACTGTTTATCGCAAAAACCATAAAACCTGCCGAAGCTAAACAGCTAACTAATTCAAAATCAGAAAATTATACAAAATATAATTGGCGGTCACCTAAAGTAATTACTTTTCTCGGAGAAGACAAAAAGAAAGTAAATGCACGTCTCTATCAACCAAAGGAAGAAATAAAAAATAAAGCAGCCGTAATATTTGTTCATGGCGCTGGTTACTTGCAAAACGCGCATAATTACTGGAGCTCCTACTATAGAGAGTTTATGTTTCATAATTTACTCGTAGACAACGGTTATACTGTATTAGATATTGACTTCAGAGCAAGCCAGGGTTACGGAAGAGACCATCGAACTGCAATTTATCGTCATATGGGTGGATGGGATTTACAGGATAATATAACCGGAAAAAATCTTCTAGTCGATAGCTTAGGAATTGACCCTAATCGGGTTGGAATATATGGAGGTTCCTATGGTGGGTTTATTACCTTAATGGCACTTCTTACGCGACCAGATGAATTTGCTTGTGGCGCTGCATTGCGCTCTGTGACTGACTGGAGACACTACAATCACGAATACACGAGCAACATTTTAAACTATCCAAGTACAGATTCACTTGCCTATTGGAGATCATCACCCATTTATTTTGCCGAAAACCTGAACAAACCTTTACTCATCTTACATGGAATGGTAGATGATAACGTTCAATTTCAAGACGTGGTACGCTTAAGCCAACGCTTCATCGAATTAGAGAAAAAAGACTGGGAATTAGCCGCATTTCCTGTTGAAGCCCATGGTTTTGTGAACTCTTATTCTTGGACAGATGAATACCGTAGAATCTTCGAATTATTTCAAGAAGAACTAAATTCCGATCAGTAAAATACAACCCTCTGATCTATTTAAAGGCAACTGATCAAAAACTCTTTCGTCATATAAGAAACCTTTTAGGTTAAATGCTCGTTAAACAGGATGTAGAAGTCCCCAACAATAAGTAAAGATGGGTACTTTTGCACACATTGAATACCTTGGTTCAGGAGTTACACCTCAGCAAAGGTATTGAATATTAACTGTTTAACCGATGAAAGACCTTTTATTTCCATACTCAGGTCTGCCTGAGTTACTAAACCAATTGACTCTTTGAGAATAAGTGTCTACATATTACTATCTCTCCTATTTTCAAGTGTTTGTTCATTTGGCCAACAGGATGTGGGGGTAACCGCAGTCATTTCTCCCATTAGTGGATGTGAAGTTGGCTCAACCAATACACCTATTAATGTAATTGTACAAAATTATACCCCTATTCCAGTTTCACCTGGAAATATCACCGTACGTTACAGAGTCAATGGCGGCCCAATTGTTTCTCAAGTTGTAACAACTTTTTTATTGGGTAACGCAAGTTTCAATTTTACATTTTCGCAAACTCAAAATCTTTCCGCTTGTAGCCAGTGGAATATTGAGATATGGACAAGTTACCCGAGTGACGTTGACAACACAAACGATACCATAGTAACCACATTCGTAAATGATTGCACACCAGTTCCTGGAACATTTACAGGACCATCTCTTTTATGTAGTGGTAGCAATAACGACTCTATTCAAATAGTTGGTGGAACATTCAGTTATGGATTAGAATGGCATTCTCAAATTCTTCCTGCAGGATTTTCTGCGACAGGAGTGACGAATGATAAATTTTATTTAAACAACTTAACTGATCCAACAAATTATCAAGTAGTATACGATGGTGGACTTTGTCCTGATGTCACCTCCCCTACTTTTTCGGTTGGTATAAGTCCCCCTATAAATACGGGCGCCGTTTCCCCAGATTTAGATTTTTGTTCAAATAGTGTTGCAGGATCCATTTCACTTAGCGGTTTTGTAGACGTAATTGATTATTGGGAAGAGTCAATTGACGGAATCACTTTTACTTCAACTGGATCGAATGCTAACCCATTCGATATTTCTAGTTATACGGATACAACCTATTTCAGAGCAAGAGTTTCTAGTGGTGCCTGTGGATTTGACTTCTCTGACACTATCGCAGTCAACATTGAACCCGAAATAATTCCAGGAACAATCTCAGGTGCTACAACAGTTTGCGAAGGATCAAATAGCGGAACTTTGACTGTGACTGGATATTCGAACGTTGTTAGTTTGCAATGGTTCACCTCAACGGACAACATCACTTTTACTCCTACCGGTATATTTACCGATACATACAATTACTCCAATTTAACACAGACCACTTACTTCAAAGTTATTCAGACGTGTAATATTTGTCCGGATGATGAAACTCCAGTGGTAACCATTTCGGTTGATCCAGCTTTGGTTGTTGGAACAACATCACCGGATTTATTCTTATGTTCAAATACAATTTCTGGAAATGTTTCTGTTTCGGGATTCACTTCCACAATAACAGACTGGATATTCACAACGAATGGAGGTTTGACGTGGTCAAGTACAGGTGCTACCTCAAATCCATATGATATTTCTTCCATTTCAACATCAACAGATTTTAAGGCCATTATATCAAGTGGTACGTGTGGTTCGG
>CBFIBY010000136.1:0-7247 GCA_965660955.1 Crocinitomicaceae bacterium
CATTGACAGCAACCGCAGACAAACATACACGGCAAGATATCATTCAGCATTTGGGATTAAAAGATGCTAAAGTCTTTTTGAGTTCATTTGACAGACCGAATATCTCGCTAAAAGTTCGGGGCAATTTGCCAAAACGGAAAAAAGTTGATGAAATTATTGCCTACTGCAAGCAAAAAGAAAATGAATCGGGTATTGTGTATTGTCTTTCCCGGAAGGAAACGGAAGAGATGTCGACTGCTTTGCATATGGCCGGTATTAAAACATCGCATTACCACGCTGGAATGGAAGCCAAAGAACGTGCAGAAGTTCAAGATCGATTTCTGAATGATGAATTGAACGTGATTTGCGCAACAATCGCATTCGGTATGGGAATAGACAAAAGCAATGTTCGCTTTGTGATTCACAACAATTTGCCGAAGAATTTGGAAGGATATTATCAAGAAATTGGTCGTGCTGGTCGCGATGGATTGCCATCAGAAGCTATTTTATATTTCAATTATCGGGACGTTAAGCTTTTGAGTGATTTCGCTAGAGATAGTGCTCAGTCAGAAGTGTTGTTAGAGAAACTCAACCGAATGGTGCAATACGCGGAAGCCGATCACTGTCGAAGAAAGATACTCCTCTCCTACTTTTCCGAGAATTTGGGACAAGATTGCGGTAATTGTGATGTTTGCTCCAATCCACCGAAATATTTCGATGGAACCAAGCTCGCGCAAATGGCTTTGTCAGCTACGAAACGTTGTAATGAAACTTTGTCTACTTTATTGCTAATTGACGTGCTCCGAGGTGCAAAAACAGCAGAAATATTTGAAAAAGGTCTAAATAAAGTGAAAACCTATGGAGTTGGAGGTCAACACTCGTGGAAAGAATGGTCGCATTATCTGATAGGGATGAAAAACCAAGGTGTTTTCGAGATTGCGTATCATGAAAAAATGAAATTGAAAATCACTGAGTTTGGGGAACAGATATTATTTGGCAAACAAAATCTTCATTTAACCCATTTCACTGAAGTCGAAGCGATTTCAAAAACGAAGAAAACCGCCAAGAAAGATGTAGTACTTTCTTCAAACGAAATGCTTTTCGATCGACTTCGCATGTTGCGAAAAAAATTGGCCGTGCAGGCTAACGTCCCACCCTATATCATTTTCAGCGATGTAAGTTTGCACGATATGGCCAACAAACTACCCAAGAACAATGCTGAATTTTTAGAAGTAAATGGCGTTGGAAAAGCAAAAGCAGCCAAGTTTGGTCCCGAGTTTATTTTATTGATAAAAGAGTTTGGGGAGCGGGAAACGGCATAGATTAATCATCCTCTGGCAAATCCTCAAATTCCTGACGTTTCTTTTCAAACCAAGCTTTCGCATCATCAGGCGTTTCCATCAATTCCATCATGTCTTGCATGGCTGCCATGTGTTCACGGTCTTTTTTATGAAACATTTCCGTTCCATGTTTCTTGCTCATTTCAGCGATTTCTTCAAAGGTTTCTGCCCGAAATTCCATTCCACAGGCACCACCTAATTCTTCACATGTCATTGTTTTCATACACTCGATTTTCCTAAAGTTAACGAATTGATTTTAGATTATTCCATCCAAACCTCATCGATGAACAACCAAGGTTTGTGCCCTTCCCCATTACTTCCAACGGGAATTGTGTCTAACGGTACAATTTTCAATTTTAGAAACTTTGACTTTTTCCCAATGGCGATTTTCGTGAGCTCTTCACTGACCTTCACTTCTTTTTCTTTCCAGCGACGACCATTTTTTGAATACAATAGCGTTATGGTTTCTGGTAAATAAATCCATGAACTTGGCGCATCCAAAAAGTTGATGTAGATGTTTTTTAGTTTCTTTTTTGTTTCCAGATTTAGCTCCAACTCAACCACGCCTTCATTGAAACCCAGCCACTCTTTACCGTTCCAAGGTTTTCTTCCTCGAATTCCATCGGTTAAGGTGAAGGCTCCGTTCCCAGAATAATATGGACTCGGTCCTGGAGAAATGCTCCATTCCTTTCCTAAGGTATTATGTTGCAAAATGCTTATTTCAAGATCGTCAATGATATTCCCATTAATAGCTGAGGCAGAAACACTATTGGTTGTAGGAATGGCCGTTGGACGAAAAATAAACTCCGACTCACTGATCCGTTCAACGCCTATTCCAATAGGATCGGAACCAACGATGGCAATGCTTTCATCAGCTGAATAAAATGTAACCTTGATTCCTGCAGGTGTCGACTCCAATTTGGATTTCATGTAAAATGCGGCATTCGAATAAGGAATTCCATTATAATCGAAATACGGTAACTCATGCGTTTTTAGGCGTTGTAAAAAATCGCTGTAATCGGTCGTTGTACCCCACAATACTTCAGAAAGGGCCACCATTCGTGGTAGAATCATGTATTGCACCTGTTCAAAATCAGGCATATATTCCGTCCAAACATTAGCCTGAGCACCTAAAATAAGTCCTTTTTTATCGTTTGCTAGTTCGTCTGGAATTGGATTGTAGGCATAGACTTTTTCCAACGGCGTGTAGCCTCCAATTGCAAGCGGCTCGGTATTTCTATCGCTCTGATAATGGTCGAAGTAGCAATGCGAACCTGGCGTCATAACGACAAAATGATCTTGTTCTGCCGCTTCGATTCCACCCTTCGTTCCACGCCACGACATTACCGTCGCATTTGGCGATAGTCCGCCTTCCAAAATTTCATCCCAACCGATTAATCGCTTTCCTTTTGCCATGAGATATTCATCCATTTTGGTAATGAAAAAAGACTGCAATTCTTCTTCGGACTTCAAGTTGTGTTTGGTCATCTGCGCTTGACAACGTTCACATTTTTTCCAACTCGTTTTTGGTGCTTCATCTCCGCCTATGTGAATGTAGTCTCCCGGAAACAGTTCGACTACTTCATCAAGTATATTCTGTAAAAAATGTATCGTTTCGTCTTTTGAACAAAACACCTTATCAAACACGCCCCATTTTTCAGCAACAGGCAATTGTTTTCCATCACACGAATACTCTGGATAAGCCGCTAATGCAGCGCGGGCATGTCCGGGCATTTCGATTTCTGGAACGACTTCGATATATCGATCTGCGGCGTACTTGACAATTTCTTTTATCTCTTTTTGGGTATAAAATCCTTTATGCGGAATTCCGTCGTACTGCTCAGGTTGTGAAGATGCATGATTTTCCAATGTCTGCTTTCGAAGGCTTCCAATTTCGGTCAATTTTGGATATTGTTTGATTTCAATTCGCCATCCTTGATCGTCCGTCAAATGCCAATGAAATCGGTTGAATTTGTATCGCGCCAACCAATCAATGTATTGTTTAACTTCATCAACTGTAAAAAAGTGACGACTCACATCCAAATGCATCCCGCGCCATTGAAACTTGGATTGATCGGTAAGTTGACATTTCGGTAAAGAATACGATCCTTCTTCTCCTTTGATTAAACGCTTCAATGAAGTTATCGCATAGAAAAGGGAAGCTTCGGTTGAATAGCTTATAGTAATGTTTTTATCGATTCGTATAGAATAAAAATCGGAAGGTGCATTCGCCATGCGCTCGAAAAACAGGTCACCGCCATCATTTACAAAAAGTGCATTCACTTTCAATTCATGGGTCAAATACCATTTTAAATCATCCTTTACTTTTTGGGTTAAATTCCGACGAGAAACGGCAATCATTTCCCCTAAATGAAACTCACCACCCGTTTCTTGATAATTTGTTGGATGAGGAAAAATGGGGCAATCTTGGCTGTAAAAGTTACTAACTAGATTCGTAAACAATAGTGTTAGAAGAAGGGTCTTCAAAGTATTCATGCAGGTTTATTTTTATAATATTCGATTAATCGGTCAATGGGTCGCTCAACTATTTCTCCAAACTTGCATTGGTTCAATTCACACACCTCTTTCAAGATGGCTTGGTGATAAAATGCGTAACTCCCCACGAAATGTATGGTGGATTCTTTCGGAAGATTAGCATCAACATAACTATCAAAAAATAGCTGAAAATTATTTTTGTGAAAATCTTGAAATTCGAAAAGAGTGCTCGATAACAACGAAGCCATTTGTAATTTTAGTTCGTCGTCTTCTTTACCCAATAGAACTTGTGATACCTGAGTGGCCGACAAGTGAGCTTTGATCAGAGATTTCTGTATGGGTGACAAACTTCCTTCTTTAAAAGCTGTCAGAACCATCTTTCCAAAATAATAACCTCCACCTTCATCACCTAGTTCACGACCAAGTCCACCGAAGTAATTCTGAGCGTTTTCATTCTGGAATTCAATCAGAACAGAACCCGAACCAAGAATGGCAACATAACCATTTGAACTGCCCAATGTGGCTAGACCAGCTGCTTTTAGATCACCGAAAACATGTACTTTGGGAAACTCAAGAGACTCAAAATGCTCACGTAATTCGTTCGCTTTTTCTATCATGTTGCAACCTGCACCGTAAAAGTCAAGAACGGTATTTGATCTTTCGAATTCCATATTCTTCCAGACGGAAAGCAATAGCGCCCAATCATAACTTCCCCAATTTGATGGGTGCAAAGAAGGACTTATTCCTTTTGTCGAAGTTCCATCTGCCTTTAACAAAACCCAATCTGTCTTGGATCCACCACTTTCACCGATGAGAAGATTTTTTTTCACGATTTAAAAATAGTCATCTTAATAAGATTTTGACGAAATACCTCAAAAATGGTATTGGGTTTTCTTTGAGGTGCGCCTACATTTGTCCTGTAATTTAGAATCAATACAAATAAGAAAATTAAAATGAAAAAAATCGCTTACCTACTATTAATCGCTGCGTTACCCATCGCTTCATGTAAAAAGAAAGGGTGTACGGATGCTACAGCGACGAATTACAACGAAAAAGCTAAAAAAGATGATGGATCTTGTGTTTACGCAACAAAACCGACTGATAGCGTACCGTCAACGTATATTTTTGAGGACCAGAATGGAAATTCAACGGTAAGTTACAGTGGTCAAACAGATCGATTGAATCAACTTTCAGAAATGGTAACCTACATGAAAACGGGAACTTCAACTTCTGTTTCAGCAGCACAATTAAAGGACATGTTTTCTAATTCGAACAATCCATTCACATTTACAAGCACAAAACAACTTAAAGACAAATGTTTCACTCCGGATGTTGCTTTGTTTGAATCCGCAATGGATGCTATAGAAACGGCAAGTCAAGATTATGCACAAACAGCTTCCAATGGACAAGCTGGTGTTTTATCAAGCGGTTCTTCAACTTATTTATTTGATGCCAACGGATTGGAGCAAGTACAATTCATTGAAAAAGGATTAATGGGCGCTGTATTTATGAATCAGGCGTTGAACACCTATTTTAGCTCATCAAAAATGGATGTGGACAATACCACGGCTGTTGATGCCTCAAACGGAAAATATTACACTACAATGGAGCATCACTGGGATGAAGCATTTGGATATTTTGGTGTAGACATTGATTTCCCTAACTCAATCCCGAGTTCGTTCTGGGGCAAATATTGTAATGTACAAGACGGAAATTTAGGGTCAAATTCTGTGATGATGTCGAACTTTCTAACTGGGCGCGCCGCTATTTCAGCTGGTGTTTTAGCGGATCGTGACGCAGCAATTTTATCTATCCGAAATATGTGGGAATCTATCTCAGCCAATCAAGCCATCACTTATCTTGACGCGGCGATTAGTTATTATGGCACGGATCAAGCCAAGTTCCTTCATGTTATCTCTGAAGCCTACGCATTTGCATGGAACATTCGGTATGCTCCAATTGAAACACGTAAAATGGAACCAGCAGAACACAGCGCGTTAATGGCCTTGTTCGGAACAAACATGTGGAATCTAACTCTTCAGGACTTAAATATTATTAAGACTACAATTCAAGCTAAATACTAGACACAATGAAAAAGATAAGCCTAATTCTTCTTGTTACCCTCCTTCTTGTTCAATGTAAAAAGAAAGAAACGGAGCAAGCGGCTTGTTTCGACAAAGCTTCATTATTGAACAATATTGGATCTAATATTGCTGTACCAAGATATCAGGCTTTAGATGATAAAATTCAAGAATTGCAGAACTGTTGGAACGATTTCAAACTCGCGCCAACAATTGCAAATCTTCACGAGTTAAAGACCAACTGGAAAACGACTAACCACAGTTTCCAAAAAGTAAAGGTTTTCAATTTTGGCCCTGCACTCCAACATGGATTGAGCGCAGGGATGGGGACTTTTCCTACTGATACGATAAAAATTCAAAATAATATGACCATTCAGGGAGTAAACCTGTATACTTCCGACAATGTAGATGCGGTTGGTTTGCCTGCCTTAGAATTTTTATTTTTCAACGATCAAGCTCTAACAAACTTGGTCGATGCAGATCAATCCAATTATGTCGATCAACTTTTAATGAAAATGATAGGTGAATCTTCAGCGGTTTTAAATGCATGGAATTCGGGGTATCTTGAAACATTTAAATCAGGAACTGGCACAGAATCTACTAGCGGATTTTCTTTATTGGTGAACGCCTTCAATTTTGATTATGAATTGGCGAAAAATGCAAAACTGGGTATTCCCATCGGCAAACAAAGCCTAGGGATTCCTCAATTAGAATATGAAGAAGCACCCTATTCAAAATCATCTTTAAAATTGTTGAAGGAAAATGTTAGCGGTCTATATGACTTATACAGAGGTATCGGTCCGTTTAATAGCACTTTGATAGGATTTTCTGATTATTTAATTGCCTTGGAAAAAGAATCTATCGACAACGAAATAAAAAGTCGTTTCGAAGGAATTCTTTCAGATATCGAGGCACTGAATGAAGATTTAGCTCTAGAGGTGCAAAATCAACCAGCGAAATTGGAAAGTTTGTATGCCGAAATGCAAAATTTAGTTGTATACCTTAAAACAGATATGACCTCCGCATTCAGCGTACTTATCACCTATCAGGATAACGACGGAGATTAAAAGAAGCGCATGCGATATTTCTCCAAAACTAAAATTACATCCATAGCACCTTTAATTACTTTTCGTGTAATTTTTGGTGCTTTGGCATTTTTAGGGACTTTACGTTTCGTATTAAAAGGTTGGGTTCATGATTTATATATCGAACCTCAATTCTATTTCGGCTTTTTGGGATTCGAATGGGTTAAACCTTTCCCGGGAGACTGGATGTTTCTTCCCTTTGCTTTAATGCTTGTAGGATCTTTGGGCATCCTTTTAGGCCTGTTTTATCGTTTTTCAGCAGTTCT
>CBFIBY010000137.1:0-7199 GCA_965660955.1 Crocinitomicaceae bacterium
GACTTGTTCAGTTCCTGAAAGTACGATAATAAACGGCTCATTTTCTGCCCCGATTAATCGATAAGGACCTTGATTTCCTTCGGTTCCTTGGATGATTTGTCGGTTGAATTTCCCTCGCGACAACGCACCGCTTATTTGTGTTGTCCATTTGTTTCCATTTTTTAGGTCCCACCGATTCTCAAAACTTAAACCCTGGGCGCGCTTGGTGTAATTGGCAAAATATCCTTTTGGTTTCCGCAACCAGAAATCACCTGCGATAAGTTTTAGTCGGTCATTATAGATTTGAATGAAAACTTGATCAAATTCACGGAGCTGATTCGTATTCCCTTCGGGTTGAATGGGAAGATTATTGTCGGAAACGACGGCCAACATTTTTAGATTGGGGGAAATATCGCCCGACAATTCCAAGTTCAAAGAAGAATTGACGCCAAGGTTCTGATTGTTCCCAAATGTAATTCCTCTCGAAATAGAACCCGATTTGTTGATGGAACTTCCGCCAAAGATGTCAGCATTCGTTGGAATGTTTCGAATCAAGAATTTGTCACGATCTGATTTCAAATCGGTATAAAGTAAGCTACTGTCCCTTTTTTGATAAACGGTGTTGAGCAGAACAGGTAGAACGCGATATTTCAAAACTACCGAATCCGAACATTGTTTTTCTAGTAGTGTAAATTGATTGGTTTTTGAGGCAAATTGATATGAGGTTTCTACAAGTTTGCGGCTTCCACAATAAACTTCCAAAGAGTAGGGATAAATCAAAAGAGTATCTAGAATAATAGAAGAATCTTGAGTAGATACTTTTATTTCGCGAAGACTGGATTCCTGTGTACAAGCATTTTTTATTCCAAACAGTAAGAATGAAAAAACGAGAAGTTGCCTATAGGAAATCATCAACACGAAGTTACAACGTTGTTTTTAGATAAAACTTTTATTGTTTGCTATTTTCTTCCGAGTAAAAAACAATCCATGAAGGTTATTTGGGTCAATTGAGAATAGATTAAATTAGTTGTTTTGCAATTACGTACTACGGTGAACTTTGTTAATTGCTCGTAATGCTACACTTTTTTAGGCGTAATGGTCTAATGAAATTTTTTATCAAAATTTTTGTATTCAATTCAAATACAGTAACTTATATTTTGTTCAGGTGCAGTTTTAGGCCGCGTAATTGTGTTTTAACAACATTCCGTTGTTGATTATAGAAATGGATTTCTTGAATATTTGTTAAAAAAAACAAGATTTTTGTCGAACAACTAATCGAATATCATTTTAGGTTGATATAGAATTTTTAATGCTTTTTAAACTATACACATTTGAACAGATGAAAAATTGTTCTTCTTTTATTAAGAAGAATTTAACAATTCGCCTTACAACGGATTGTATTTTTTATTCGTCAGCCTTTCGATTAAACCAATTCGCCGAATTTCAATCCTCGGCTCAAAATGACTTTTACAATATCGTTAAATATTCTTTATGAATAATTCTTTCTACCTCGCTAAACCAAATCAGCTCGCGATGAAATTAGTTTTGACAACGACTTTGCTCTTTATTTCAGTTTATTCTATTTCACAAGAAAAGACAATTTATGATGTTGAAACTTTAAAAATCGATGAGGCGGTTTACGATAGCGTAGTTCAGTTTGGTCATATTGAACCTCATTTAAATGGAATTGGTTGGTTGCGAAAACATGTGGAAGAAAACATGGCAGATTATCCAATGGAAGAAGAGGCCATTGCTACAAGCAGAAATAAACAGCACGAGGCACATAAAAGATGGGAACGATATATGCGGACCTTGCCTGTGAAAATTTTCAAAATTGAGGATATTAAAAGTGCAATCGAAATTAAGTGCAGTATTCAAGAAAAGGTTTCAGTTTGTCAAGATTTTCAGAGCACAATGGTGTTAACATTTGAGAATCATTGTTCACAACCAATAAATTTTGAGTTTGCCCTTGATTACAATTCTTTCATTCTGTATCCATCTGACCAAAGTGGTTTGGAAAAAGTAAATTATTCCCAAGAAAACTCCAATGATAGTTTTAATTATGTAGGAGATGGAAGAGCGACTATTTCAATTTCACCGAATCAATTAATTACAGTTTCAATTCCCCTGAATTATAGTTGCGATGGTAAAGGCGGTGAATTGTACAAATCTATTTTCCAAGACAACCTCGTTCAAATTAATTGTGATTTAAAATTGAACGGTTATACATACAACAAAGAGAAAAAAGAATTATACATGCTCGCCACTTCGAACATTAAGTTGGCTTCATTGAAATTAGAATATTAAACATTACAGAAAAATAAATACATGATGAGAAACTTTTACCAACTAGCCTTTTCGATTATTTTATCAATCTCGGCAGGAATTTTTTCAACTGGTATCTACGCCCAATCCATTTCAGGGGTAGTTAATTCATATACGACAGTCTCTGCCGTTTCAGGAACCACGATAACCGTTGGTTCAACCGCTGGTTTAGCCGTGGGGGATCAAGTTATGATAATTCAAATGACCGGTGTTTCTGGAGGCGGAAATGCTGGTGGAGTTGATAATGGGGCTGGAAATTTTCACATAGGAGAAATTACGGCGATAAGTGGATCTAACGTTACGATTGATAATGCAGTAACGAAGACTTTTACACCTAGTACAGAAAAAGTGCAATTGGTAAAAATTGCAGTCTATTCAAGTGATGTGACTATTGCAGGTACTGTGAGCGCGCAGCCTTGGAACGGAAGTACAGGGGGAGTTGTTTTTATTGATGCATGCGGAAATGATATTACCATGAACGCAAATATATCCGCTACAGGATCTGGATTTTTTGGTCGAAATTCAACGGGTGATAATTCCGTTAATTCTTGTGGTTCAAGTACTGGTTTTTTAACAAACCCGGATGATCAGTGGGGAACAGATCCTTTGTATTTCGGGGGAAGTTACTCAAGCAGTGCACCATTATCTGGAGGTACAGGACGTGGAGGTCATGGTGGTTGTAACGCTGGTCAAGGTTCACCAGACGGTGGAGCCGGCGTTGGTGGAAATGGAGCGAATTCAACATCAGCAACATTAGGATCCGGCGGTGGCGGCGGTGGCTACGGCGGTGGCGGAACCAGTGGTGGAAATGGAAACGCTGTTTCTGGGTCAAATGCACCTACTGTTGGGAGCGTTTTTGATGCAGCTTCAAATTTAAGGTTGTTCATGGGGGCATCCGGAGGTTCTGAAGTAGAATGGGCTCCCGCAACAGGAAATGGTGGAGGAATAGTAATTCTAATATGTAATACATTAAACACAGATGGATCAACCCGAAACGTCGTCAGTAATGGACAAGATGGCCCAAATTCAGTGAATCATTTCTGGAATGGTACTTTCTATAGAGTTTCTGGTGGTGCAGGTGGTGCAGGTTATGTTGCGGTAAACGCTCAAACAGTTTCCAATAATGTATCGGTGATAGCCGATGGAGGTCAAGCAAATATTCAAGCTGGATCAACTGCCAATCGTGAATATGGTGGCCCAGGAGGAGGAGGTCTTATTGTTAGTAGCACTGCTATTACAACAACTTCCGCTGCTCAAGGTACTATTGTTTCAGGCAATGGAGCAAGAAACGCCGCAGACGGAAAAGTAGTTGTGGATGCTGGATTGAGTGCAGTATTTGCACCATCTTGCCCTCCTCAATGCATAACATCAATTACTACTGCAAATCAATCTGTTTGTAATGATAATGGAACCGCACTTGACGTATCCGACGATTTTTTTACAGTTGATATTACAGTGAACTATGATTCAGATCCAGGGCAGTCTTCTACCTTGACATTATCCGGTGATGCAACCGCATCCACGACAATAACATCAGCAAATACTTCGCACACCTTCGTTGGTGTTGTTTTGCCTGCGAATGGACAGTTACTTGAAATTATTGGAACGACTTCAGGCTCTACTTGTACTGATACTCTCCAATTGAATGCACCATTCGAATGCAGTGATGTAGGTTGTCCAAGCGTTATTCCTCCAGGAAGTCCAGCGGCTCCTCTTTTGGTAACCGATGTTACCTTTTATATTACAGATATTGGTGGTAACGCAGGGCCTAAGGAATTTGACTCGATTGAAGTTGCAGGTGAACCAGCCCCTTTTACTGATCTTCTCGTACCCGATTATGTTACATACGACTATAACAGTCCAACTGCCACGAATCAAAGGATGATTGAGAATGGTGTCAACGGTTCAGCAATTACGGATGGACCTGCTATTTTTGATCCTGAATTGATCGACGCCAATACAGATCGAAACTTAAATTTTTATTTTAGGAATGATGGAAATATTTTTCCTTCAGATTATGTAAATTATTCTTGGAATACACAGATTAATTCTGCTGCCAACAGGTATGTCATTATAACCGAACGGGGCGGAAATAATTCAATGGAAGTACAGGCTATTGATCCGAATGGTGACCTAATTGGTTCTGCTCAACCTATCGTTCAAGTCGGAGCAGGTTCTACATACATTCCAACTGGTGTTAATAATAATAATGGACAACAAGTATACGCGACTATTTATCCATTGACAGCGTTTGTAGGTCCAAATGTGCCAATTCATGGAGTTCGAGTTACACAAACCGGTGCCCCTGTAACTGGAGGTGATGGAGGTGACGGTAAAGTGTTTATTGTATACGATCCTTACTTCTTAACACCACCACCAACAATTAGTTTGTCTTCCTCTGAAGTTCAACCAAGTTGTCCAAATGATTCTGGTTCAATTACGATTACAGCTACAGACAATGGAGGTGGAGCACTAGAGTATAGCGTAAACGGCGATGCAGGTCCTTGGCAATCATCCAACGTGTTTACTGTTCCTCCTGGAGATTATATAATTGGAGTGAGATATCAAGGATCACCTGATTGTAAAAATATTGCTTCGGATACGATTGTAATGCTTTCGGCCGGTTGTGCTCCAATTGCCAATACAGATTATATTACCTTAACAGAAGATACTACGAATGCATTTATTAATGTACAGATCAATGATAGTGACCCAAATCCGTTAACAACTACAGTTATTAGTGGTCCGACCTCTGGTGGTGCGGTAACGGTAATAAATGGTGATAGTCTTTCGTACACACCACCTCTCAATTTTACGGGTGCCGATACGATTATTTATCAAGTTTGTAATTCGACTCCAGCGTGTGATATTGACACAGTTTTCATAACCGTTAATCCAGTGAATGATCCACCGTCTCAGGGGAATGAAACTGCTTCAACGAATGAAGATACACCAGTAACAACTCCTAATTTGATTGTAAACAACGTTGACCCTGACGGAACGACCACGACAGTGACTAATGTTGTTAGTTCAAGTGGTGGAGGAACAACACTCATTACAGGAGGTGGCACAACCATCGATTACACACCGGCTCCGAACTTCAATGGAATTGATACAGTGATTTACACAGTGTGTGATGCAGGTACACCAGCGCCAATCGAATGTGTTAATGATACAGTATTCATCACGGTGAATCCCGTTAACGATCCACCATCACAAGGAAACGAAACGGCTTCAACAAATGAAGATACACCAGTTACCACAGGGAACTTGACAACAAATAATGTTGACCCTGATGGAACAACTACTACGGTAACAACTATTGTAAGTTCTACAGCTGGAGGTTCAACAAATATTTCAGGTGGTGGAACTACAATAGATTACACACCTCCTGGAGGTTTCAGTGGAATTGATACAGTTGTATACACGGTATGTGATGCCGGAACACCAGGTGTTGAATGTGTAAATGATACTTTATTTGTGACAATTAATGCGGTCAATGATCCACCATCTCAAGGGAATGAGACGATGGGACCAATCACAGAAGATGAAACAAATCCAACGACATCACCGAATTTGACTGCAAACAATGTGGACCCTGATGGAACAACAACGACAGTTACCACAATTGTTAGTTCGACTGGAGGAGGAACTACCACAATTACAGGTGGAGGAACAACCATTGATTATACACCAGCACCAAACTTCAATGGAACTGATACTGTAATATACACGGTATGCGATAACGGAACACCATTACCTATAGAATGTGTGAATGATACTTTATTTGTAACAGTAGATCCAGTCAACGATCCACCATCTCAAGGAAACGAGGCGATGACAGTTGATGAGGATGATCCCGCAACAACGAGTATTGATTTGACAGGCAATAATACAGATCCTGATGGAACTACAACAACATTAACGACAATTGTAAGTAATACAGGTGGTGGAACGGTTACGGATAACGGAGACGGAACTGTTGATTATACGCCAGCATCAAACTTCAGTGGAATAGATACTGTAATTTATACGGTATGTGACGCGGGAACACCGGGTGTTGAATGTGTGAATGACACATTATTCGTAACAGTTAATGCAGTCAATGATCCACCATCTCAAGGAAATGAGACAATGGGTCCAATCACGGAGGATGAAACGAACCCAACAACATCACCAGATTTAACAACAAACAATGTTGATCCTGATGGAACAACTACGACAGTTACCACTGTGGTAAGTACAACCGGAGGAGGTACAACGACAATTACAGGCGGTGGAACAACAATAGATTATACCCCAGCTCCGAACTTCAATGGAGTAGATACCGTAATTTATACAGTATGCGATAATGGACTTCCGTTGCCAGCAGTTTGTGTGAATGATACTTTATTTATAACAGTTGATCCTGTAAACGATCCACCTACTCAAGGAAACGAGACGATGACGGTTGATGAGGATGATCCTGCAACGACAAGTATCGATTTGACAGGAAACAATACAGATCCTGATGGAACTACAACAACATTAACGACAATTGTAAGTAATACAGGTGGCGGAACGGTTACGGATAACGGAGACGGAACTGTTGATTATACGCCTGCACCGAATTTCAACGGAATAGATACTGTAATTTATACGGTATGTGACGCGGGAACGCCAGGTGTAGAATGTGTGAATGACACCTTATTCGTAACAGTTAATGCTGTCAATGATCCACCATCTCAAGGAAATGAGACGATGGGACCAATCACGGAGGATGAAACAAACCCAACGACTTCGCCAGACTTAACTACGAACAATGTTGATCCTGATGGAACAACTACGACAGTTACAACTGTGGTAAGTACAACTGGCGGAGGAACAACAACTATCACAGGCGGAGGAACAACAAT
>CBFIBY010000138.1:0-7189 GCA_965660955.1 Crocinitomicaceae bacterium
TATTGGTTCTGCAATAAGCGCGGTTGGGTGGCTTCAGAAGCGATGGATGGAACACGGGTGCAAGTTTTAAAGTGATAGATTCTGGTTATATTTATCTGTGATGAGAAACAGAACCGTACTACTTCTTCTAATTTTACTTAGCTTGAATTCGTCACAACTTTTATTCTCACAGGAACAAAATGAGACTAATTTAGCTAGCGGTTTTCGAATAAATGTCACAGCAGCTATTGTTCCTTTTGCGAATCAATATACTTATCATTATCATCATTACATGTTGTCCGCAGATTTCCCATGGAAGTCAAAAACATCTTTTTCAATTGGGTTCAGTTATTCTGAAGGATGGGTAAAACATATAATTCAGAGCGGCGGTGAGTCGATTCAAGTTTTTTCGGGTATAAAGTGGTCTTTGTCAAAAGGGAATAAATTTGTTTTCAATCCATTTTTACATGTTGGCTATTCTCGAGTACAATTTATTGAGGGGAAATTTAATGGAGGTATGATACAGTTAGGAGTGCTTCCCGAATATCGATTTGGAAACTTTGGGGTGGGACTTTTATTTCGTACCAACAGTAGTTTTGGTATTTTAAAGTATAGCCCTGAAAACAGTTTTTATGACAAGCCAAAGAATTTTAAAATTCACATAGACGGAGTTCATTTTGGGCTAAACTTATCCTACCGCATTTAACTAAAACCCTTATCAGTCTTTTCCTTAAAATCTATATTGGCTTGTTCGTAATCCGCTGGGATTCCAATATCGATGAAGTAATCGTCATACAACTTCCCAGCAAGATGATTTTCTTTCACTTCGACTTCAAAAAAATCTTGTTCGATAGAAAATCTGTTTTTTTGTATTTGGTTGAAGTATTCTTTGTTCAGAATGTATGTGCCACCATTTATGAGACCCGTTTGATTTTCTGTAGCCGATTTTTCACTGAAAGAAGTAATTATCTCCTTTTCGTTTACGTTAACCTTGCCATAACGATTCGCGTTTTCAACCTGTCTTAATGCCAAACAAGCTTTTGCTTTCTTAGCAAGGTATTGCTCATACAAGTTGTGAAAGTTGATGTCAAAATAGGTATCACCGTTTAAAACGAGCACATCTTCCGTTTCTGCCAATTCAAGAGCATACTTTATTCCTCCCCCAGTACCAAGTGGTTCTTTTTCGATTTGGTACAGAATTTCAACGCCGTAATCATGCTTATCAAAATATTCGATGATAGATTCGGATTTGTAACCAATGGAAAGTATGATTCGATGAATTTTTTGCTTTTTAAGTTGCTGGACGACATAATGCAGAAATGGCTTGTCTGCAACCAAGGCCATAGGTTTAGGTACATCTTGCACAACACTTTGCAATCTTGTACCAAATCCACCCGCCAAAACGATGGCTTCTTTCAACCTTTTGTATTCCAAATTCAAGCTCTTATTTAAAGATTTCGATTTCTGTAATTTCACACAAAGTGTGTCCCAGAATCATGTGACATTCTTGAATTCTGGGTGTATCCGTCGAAGGGATAGGAATTAGAATATCTGAGCAGTTTTTCATTTCACCGCCTGTTTCACCTGTGAAGCCAATCGTCGTAACGCCCATTTCATTACATTTCTTCATTGCATTTACAACGTTTTTACTGTTCCCACTCGTGCTTAATCCGATTAAAATATCACCTTCTTTAGCAAACCCTGAAATCAGTCTAGAGTAAATTACATCGTAAGAATAATCGTTAGCTACTGCAGTAACATAGGAGGTGTTCACATGCAAAGCTTCCGAGAAAAGTGGTGCTCTGTCAAAATAAAATCGACCGCTTAATTCGGCACTTAAATGTTGTGCATCAGCAGCACTACCTCCATTACCGCACCAAAAAACTTTTCCTCCATTTTTAAAACAATCTATGATTTTTTTACTCGCGTCAACAACTGTCTGCATCAATTCTTCGTCTTGAAGCATTGCAGATTTAAGGTCGATTGAACTTTTTAATTTAGATTGAATAAATTTGATATCCATAATGAATTTTAGTTATTAATCCGCCAAACACGGAGTCCCTCGTCGGTAAAATTAAACCTCTCTTGCGAACCTCCAAACTTTTCCAGCGCTTTTGCTACTTTATTTTTCGTGTTTCCGGGGCAATAAAAGAACATAAAGCCGCCGCCGCCGGCTCCACTAATTTTCCCGCCCGTTGCTCCGTTTGCAAGTGCTGCACTGTAAATCTCGTCAATTAATGGATTGGTAATGTTGCTGGCCAACTTTTTCTTGTTCTCCCAACCAGTATAAAATATTTCACCAATTCTATCAAGATTTCCTTTGAGGATGCCTTCTTTCATTTGGAAAGCTTGTTCCTTCAGAGCATGTGTAGCATCCAAAGCCGACTGTTCGTTCTTATTGATATTGTCTATCTGACTTTTTATTATCGCGGATGAGGAACGCTTCGTTTCTGTGTAATACAGCAGTAATCTAAATTCGAATTCGCTGTATATTGAATTTCGAATGCGCAAAGGATTCACAATAACCTTGTTGTTTTCGAAAAACTCCATGAAATTAATCCCTCCAAACGTTGCGGCATATTGGTCTTGTTTTCCACCCGCCATTTGTAAATCTTCCCTTTCTATTTCATAAGCGAGATGGGCAATGTCATACTGACCAAGCGGTAATTCTAGCCATTCAACGAAGGCACCTATTATAGCAACTGCTAAAGTTGAAGAGGTTCCCAAACCGCTGCCCATTGGAGCATCAATAAAGGTAGTTAACCGAAAACTAAGCGCTTCGTTGTTGTTGAATTGCTTCACAATTCGATTATAGATTCCACAGGCCAGATCAAACTTGGCATCTATTTCTATTTCTGTTTTACTGTCAAGGATAAGTTGATCATCAAATTGTTCAGAATACAATTCAATTTTGCCATTTTCTAATGGTTCAAGTGTGGCAAATGCGTATCGATCAATAGAAACATTTAAAATCGCTCCACCATGCTGATCGGAGTATGGCGAAACATCCGTTCCTCCTCCGGCCAATCCAATTCTTAAAGGTGCTTTACTTCGTATTATCATAAATGGAATAATCTTATTGTTTGATTAATTCGGCTATTTTATTCATAAATATTTCCCAACTATATTTCGATTTTTCGTTTCGAACACCTTCTATGAACTGCTCCGGATTTTCATCTGCGAAAAACTCATTTATCGCTTGGGTAATACTTTCAACATTTGGTTCCGCAACAAAACCTGCCTCGCCATGGGGAACAATTTCGCTTAGTCCACCAACGTTAGTCACAATCATTGGTTTTTCAAAGTGAAAAGCGATTTGGGTAACCCCACTTTGCGTTGCATGTTTGTATGGTTGTATTACTAAGTCAGAAGCATTGAAATAGTTGTAAACGTCGCTATCATTAATAAAACGATCATGTAAATGGATGTAATCATTTAATTGATGTTTTTCTATCAGTTCTTTGTAGGGTTTATCATCTGAATAAAACTCACCAGCAATTAACAATTTGGTTCCTTTCAGTTTATAATCGCTGTGCGCAAAAGCTTCTAGTAACCAATCTAATCCTTTGTAATCTCTAATAATTCCGAAAAACAGAAGAAGTGGAGTTTGGGGATCCAAACCGATGTTTTTTCGAGCTTCTTCTTTTGTGATTAATTCTCCGTAATTGTAGATCGGATGGGGTGAAAATAACACAGGTGCAGATGAAGAAAAATGTTTGAAATCATCTTTTACCGACTTGCTCATACATAGAAATCCATCCACCGGTTTGATGAAATATTTGGTCAAAATACGATCGCCTATTCGCTTCTCATGAGGAATCAGATTATCAACGATACAAATGACTTGTATGTTTTTATTTAAACGTCTTAAGACCGTTCCGAAAGCAGCCCCCATAAAGGGCAACCAAAATTTCACAATTAAAACATCGGGTTTGAAACGATTGATTTTTCGAGCCGTAGAAAACCATGTGAAAGGATTGATAGAGCTTAATGATCTCTCAATTTTCAACGATTCTGGAGCTGATTCTTCGGAGAATTGCGTTTTTCCTGGAAATAAAATCTTAGGATATTGTGTGGTGAAAGTGAATATTTTCACGTCATCACCTTTATCTTGATATGCGCTGGCTAAACGTTCATTAAAAGCACTTAGGCCTCCTCGAAAAGGAAAAGCAGTGCCGAGTATAGCAATTTTCATACCCGTCAAAGATACCTAATTTGTTTAAAATGTTAGGAAAATATCTTGTTCTGTTTTACGTACTTTGGCTTGATGTTGATTTGCGTCATCTTCATGGCGGTAACCCAATGCACAAACGACAGAAGTGGTCAAGCCTTTTTCTTCAAGCCCAAGTAATTCATCATATGCTTTAACTTCGAAGCCTTCCATTGGCGTGGCATCGATTCTTAATTCAGCAGCAGTCTGCAATAACATGCCAAGTGCGATATACGTTTGTTTTGTATTCCATGGAATAAATTGATCTTCTGTAAGTGAAGAAATTGTTCCTTTGATGTAATCACCAAATCCTTTTGTCTGCTCAATAGTAATGTTGCGCGAAGTGGCTACGTTTTGCATGTAGGCGTCGACGTCTCCTTCAGTAATGTTTTTTTGAACCGCAAAAACAACAAGCTCCGATGCATCTGTAACTTGGGATTGACCCCATGATTTTTCACGAAGCTGTTCACGAAGATTTCGGTCATCAATGAATACTGCCTTGAACGGCTGTAAACCATAGGACGTAGGTGTCAATCGGATAGCGTCTTTTAATGTTTGAAGATCTTTTTTCGAAATCGTTCTCGTCGTATCGTATTTCTTTGCCGCGTAACGCCATTCAAGCGCTTCTTTTATTTTATCGTTCATTGCTTTTTATCAATGTTAAAATTTCATCGGCACCTCAAGCACCATTACTTTACTTTTTGTTTTGGCCGTAAAAATAACTTCCTTTTCGTTCCAAATTCCTATGGCATCTCTTTTTTCGAGATTTTCATCAGCAATATTCATTTCACCTTCGACAACCATAGTATAGATTCCATTGCTATCATCATGCACGGAATAGGTTAGCATTTTGTTTTCGTCCAATTCCGCCATATGAATGTAAGCATTTTGGTGAATCCAAGCTCCTTCGTCATCTGAATTGGGAGAAACAAGTTGAAGGAAATTATTGTTCATTCCGGCTACGTCTATTTTAAATTGATCGTAACGCGGTTCTACGTCTTTCTTGTTTGGGAAAATCCAAATCTGAAAAAGATTCGTTGATTCGTTCGTTGGATTGACTTCGGAATGCAGAATTCCATTTCCAGCGCTCATCACCTGAATTTCACCTGCTTGAATCGTTCCTTCATTTCCCATAGAGTCTTTGTGGGCAAGCGCACCTGTCAAAGGAATGGTAATGATTTCCATGTTGTCATGAGGATGCGTTCCAAAACCACCTTCACCAGCAATGGTGTCGTCATTCAACACACGAAGTGCCCCAAAATTGATTTTTTCTGGGTCGTACCATTGCGCAAAAGAAAAGGAATGGTTGACTTGCAGCCATCCGTGATCCGCAGATCCTCGTGTATTCGCTTTGTGAATTATTTTGTCCATCTTTTTATTGTTTTTGGTTCCTTCAATCATTTTGTCGTAGTCGCTATGTTTTGGTCGTACTTTCATGATTATTGATTTTATAATACAAATATAAGGCTAATTAGTTACCATGGTAACTAGTTTGAATTAATTAACATTTCATTCACATCATAAAAAGGATTTAAATGATTCGGATGGCTATTGTCCAAGATAAATTGTTTATTCTAAGCAGTATTTTCAAATTAAATTTGTTACATTTCCGTATTCACTTAAAACCAATCACTATGAAAAAGTATTCGTTACTTCTGTTTATATCATTTTTTACGATTAGTTCATTTGCTCAAGAATCGGTCTCCAAATTTCAATTTGGTTTCAATATATCGGCAGATTATGCCTATCGCAACTTGAGGAAAACTGGGGCTGATAGCTATGGTTTGAATTTGAACTCCTTGATATCTTCTAGAAATAATCGGGAAATCGGAATGCTTGGTTATAACCTTGGTATTCGGGTTACCTATGATTTAACGAATAAAATTGAACTCGAATCGGGGATTGATTTTTCGAGAAGAGGTTTTTCTACTAAATGGGACGAAATCATAACTTTTAATGGACAAGAATATACTCACACAGGTGATTTTAAATTCACCTACAATTACTATTGTATTTCTGTTCCTGTTCTTGCGAATATTACACTCGGTCAAAAAAAGGTGAAGTTTATCGGTGGAATAGGAGGTTCATTGGATTATTTAGTGCAAGCCAATGGCGTTTCCCGCGTGGCGATGGATGGCGATACAGATAGGAACTTTACGGAGGTTACGTCGGAATACAATTCATTCAACTTGACTTCAATAATCTCATCAGGAGTTTCCATGAAACCTTCGGAGAAGTTTGAATTACGTCTACAACCTACTTTTCGCTTCAGTCTTTTAGATATAATCGACGCACCAATTTCGGCTAATTTGTGGAGTGTAGGTTTGAATTGCGGAGTGTATTATCAATTGTAATTTGCCTTGTTAAGGAGGAGATTTTGTAATTTCGACGTATGAAAGTCATCCTCTCCAGCCTTTTCGTTTTGTTTATTGGTCTATTCGTTTCTTCCCAAGAAAGCGAGTCAACAATATGTCCGAACCCAGATATTGAAGCAAAATATTATGGCGGACAAGATTCTATTTTCAAATACATCGAACGCAATCTGGTTTATCCAAAAGTCGCTTTAAAAGAGCAGGAGGAAGGTACAGTGACGATTTTGTTTGTTGTTGAGAAAAGTGGGCAAACGTCTTCTATTGAAATCTTAAATAGTGTAAGCCCATCTATCGATGCAGAAGCAAAACGATTAATTGCAAATATGCCCTCATGGAAACCAGCAATTGTGGGTGAAGAAACATGTCGTTCAAAAGTTCGAATCAGTCTGATTTTTAATCTCGATTTCGAGAAAGCTCGTAGGAAAAAAGCAAGAAAGGCGAGACGAAGACGTAAACGATTGTAAGGCTACCATACTCTTTCAAAGAAAGAAACATCTATTGTTTCTTCGTAGACATGAAAGTTTGAATTGGAGTTTTCTATTTTCTTTTTTCGGAATAATTTATAGAGCAAACCAAAAGGAACCAGGGCACCAAAGAAAATGACGGTCATAAATATCGGTGGAAAAAT
>CBFIBY010000139.1:0-4308 GCA_965660955.1 Crocinitomicaceae bacterium
CAGCGTTAGCTTGTTTTACGGAAACAAAAACACAGGTAGCATCGTCTTTAAAGAAGAAATCGAATCTTTGAAAAACACGCACTTAGACGACCTCCGTATTACCCACATTCTATCACGAGAAAATTTAGGTAACGATCTTCAAAAGGGTAGAATCGACGAGGAAAAATGTGGTAAATTATACGATGCCTTTCTCAATCACGAAGGAGTCGACGAAGCCTTTCTTTGTGGACCTGAATCTATGATTTTCGCTGTCAAAAAAGGCCTTGAATCGAAAGGTGTCTCTTCTGACAACATTCATTTTGAATTGTTTACGACAGAAGGGCATGAAATTTCTGATGAGGCAAAAGAGGCCGCAAAACACGACAAAGAATCAAACGTAACCGTTATATTAGATGGTGACGAATTTCCAGTTTATCTAAAAGCTGGACAAACAATATTAGACGCTTCGCATGAAGCTGGTGCAGATTTACCTTTTGCATGTAAAGGAGGTGTATGTTGCACATGCAAAGGAAAAGTTCTTGAGGGCAGTGCCCGTATGGATTTAAACTTTGCTTTAGACGAACAAGAAGTTGCCGATGGATTTATTTTGACTTGTCAGGCCCATCCAACGAGTGAAAAAATTATTGTATCATTTGATGAATAAAGTATATGGGGTTATTTAACCGAAAGAAGAAAAAAGAAAACAAAATTCCTCGCGGATTTTATCAAGTAAGCATAAAGGATCTGCGTCATTTGACGCCTGATGCCGTACAAGTGGTTCTAGACATACCAGCTGACTTAAAAGACAAATTCAGCTTCGTGCCAGGACAATATTTGAACTTTTCAATTACGCTAAATGGCGAAGAACACCGACGATCTTACTCCATTTGTAGTGGAACAGAAGAAGATTTATCCATTGGTGTAAAAGCCATAGAGAAAGGTTTAATTTCCAATTACTTTAAAAAAGACATTCAAGTTGGAGATTCCATTCTTTGTAGTCTTCCTGAAGGAAACTTCAAGCTGGAAGATACGCACAAAAATGTGGTAGCCTTTGCCGGGGGAAGTGGGATCACACCGATTCTTTCTATTGCCAAGAAATTGGAACAAACTGGCGGCGACATGCACTTGGTGTATGGAAATCAAAGCGAAGAAGCGACCATGTTTCGAGAAGAAATTGAAGCTCTTTCTAAAGTAAAAACGAATATATACTATCAAAATTCGGATGTTGAGCACCCACGAATGGGACTTCTGGATAGAGAAACTGTTGACGCGTATATAAAAGAGCATTTGGACATTTTAAAAGCTGATGCATTTTTCCTTTGTGGTCCGCTAAAAATGATTGAAGGTGTTCAAGAAAAACTAGCCGAATTTGGTGTTCCAAAAGAGAAAGTAAAATTGGAATTGTTCACGCCTCCTTCTCCTGACGAAGTTTTACCAAATGTGAAGAGCGATGAAGAAATGGCGAGTGCAGTTACCGTAATTTTGGAAGGCGAAGAAATTAATTTGAACTACAAACCAAAAGGCAAAGGAATAATAGATCAATTGAACGCCGAGGGATATGATCCTCCCTACTCTTGTCGTGGTGGGGTTTGTAGTTCATGCAAATCAAAAGTATTGGACGGGTCTGCGAAAATGAAGTTGAACTACTCCTTAACAGATGAAGAAGTGGCTGAAGGTTTTATCTTATGCTGTCAGGCCATTCCAACTTCAGAAAAAGTAACTATCTCTTTCGATGAATAAGATAGTTGTTGTTGGAACGAGCCGAGGAATCGGGAAAGAATTGGTGCTTGAATTGGCAAGTAATCCGAACAATGAAGTACATGCCCTGTCGCGAAACAACAACGACGAATTTTCAAGTCACACGAACGTACTATTTCACCCTTTTGATTTAGAATCTGCTTCTGTAAGAGAAGATGCAAAAGCTATTTTTAATACTATTGGCACAATCGATTTCATGGTGAACAATGCCGGAAAACTGGTCAGTAAACCATTTACCGAAATTTCAGCAGACGAATTGCAGTCTTGTTACCAGGTTAACATTCTTGGCATCTTTCAAACAATGCAGGCCGCCGTTCCTTTTCTGAATGAAAATGGTTCGCACGTGCTGAATATTAGTTCGATGGGTGGATTTCAAGGTAGCGTGAAATTTGCCGGATTAAGCGCGTATTCGACCTCAAAAGCAGCGATTTGCAGTTTCACAGAGTTGTTTTCAGAAGAATACAAAGATTCAAAAATAGCTATGAATTGTATGTGTTTAGGCGCTGTTCAAACTGAAATGTTGGAAGAGGCATTTCCTGGTTACGAAGCGCCACATCAAGCACATGAAATGGCGAAATACATCGCTGACTTCTTGTTTTCAGGTTATAAATTCTACCGTGGAAAAATCCTTCCCGTTACGATAAGCACCCCTTAATTGCCGTTTCGCTTTCAGCAAGTCACCAATTTTCTTTTGTCGACCACTATTTTTTGATTAATTTCATTGAAACAATGAAAAAGAATCCACTTCTCCTCTTTCTCGCATTTATTTCTGTGAGCTTCATTTCCATGGGGCAAGATATTCATTGGTCTCAATTTGTCGACAATCCTATTTATCAAAGTCCAGGTCAAGCGGGAAATTTCGATGGTGATTATCGATTTGTGGGAAATTATCGTGATCAGTGGCGAAGTGTAACTGTACCATTCCAAACATTATCCGTTTCATTGGATGGAAAAGCGAAGTTGAAACGTGAAATCGGGTACGGTTTGCTTGTATTTCACGATCAAGTTGGTGACGGTAAACTCAAAACATTGGAAATTCAGGGAAATGTGAACGTTCCACTTTATTTGAACGCTGATAAATCCTTGGTTTTTCGCCCGGGAATAAACATTGGAATGAATCAAAGAAGATTGAATAGTCAAGCATTTTATTTCGACAACCAATTCAATGGTGTCTATTTTGATCCGTCGATTCCGTCAAATGAAACGTTTCTTACGGAAAGCAAAACGAATTTTTCAACTGGAATTGGCACCGTTCTCGATTGGAAAATTGATGCTACAAGTAAACTAAACACAGGTATTGGATTTTATAATTTGAATCGACCGAATCAAGGATTTTTTGGAGACAAAATTACCCGAGATATTCGAACGAATCTATTTGGTAGTTACGCCAGAAATCTGCGTTCTGACCTAATATTGTTACCCGCAACCAATATTTCTTTTCAAGGGAAATACAGAGAATTCGTTTTGGGTAGTTCCCTAAAGTACATTTTAGCCAACCAAAGAATTGTTTATCGGGCAATACAAGCTGGTGTTTGGTATCGCTTCAAAGATGCAGCGTATTTATCTGCTGGAATGGACTATCAAAATTGGTTTTTTGGCGTGAGCTATGACTTTAATTTTTCACAACTGACGCAAGCCAGTGGCGCTCGCGGTGGAATTGAATTTGCCGTTCGCTATATTCACCGTTCGCTTAAACCTAAAAAAATAATTCATCGTGTATGTCCAGATTATATCTAGTCCTTTTCGCGATTTTTGGTTTTACTTTTGTTCATTTCGGTCAATCCGAATTGAGCAAATATCTGAAATATGCTCATGAACAATTTCAAAAGGGAGATTACTACTATGCGCTCGATTATTATGAGAAAGCATTAGCAATTGACTCAGAGTCTGTCTCTATTCTATGGTCCTATGCGGAAACTCTACGTGCCTACAAGGATTATCGAAAAGCGGAGTATTATTATGGTAAAGTCTACAAAAAAGAAGAGACAAGAATGTTTCCTTCCAGCTTATTGCAATTGGGTTTGATGCAGAAGCAAAATGGAAAGTACGAATTGGCCATTGAAACCTTTAAAAAGGCGAAAAAAAAATATGCTAAAGAGAAAAAAGGGTATTTGTATAAGAAATCACGCAGGGAAATAGAAAGTTGTTTATGGGCGAAAGAACAGTTTGAAGGAAAGTACTCCTTGCAAAGTTTGACCAACGATGTCAATTCAAAAGATGCTGAATTTGGCCATATGGTGATAGGAGACAATTTGATTTTCTCCTCCTTGAAAGCAGATTCAGTTTCGGCAAACGAACAAGTGTATGACAAAGTCTACTCGACTCATCTGTATCAAAAATCACTTATCGACTCTACTAATTCCGACCCAGAATTAATCAAATCACTCTATTTCGGCAAAATGAGCTCTGGAAATGGAACATTCTCACTGGATAGTACGCGTTTCTATTTCAGTTTGTGTTCGGATGATGGCCACCACCAATATCGTTGCAAAATAATGGTAGCCGGTTACCGCGATGGGAAATGGTTTAGTGTAGATTCATTGGGAACGATTATAAATGAGCCTGGTAGCA
>CBFIBY010000139.1:4318-7166 GCA_965660955.1 Crocinitomicaceae bacterium
CAACCATGCCATGTATCGCAGATTGGGACGGTAAGGAAATTCTTGTTTTTTCAAGTGATAGAAAAGGAACAAAAGGAGGATTGGATTTGTGGTACAGCGAAATAAAAGGTGGAAATCAGTATGGTAAAGTCAGAAATATCAAGAGTTTGAACACTTTGGATAATGAAACTTCACCTTGGTGGGACAAGAATGAAAAAACGCTTTATTTCTCAACGTCTTGGTACGATGGTATGGGTGGACTTGACATTTTCGCATCAAAGTATATCAGCAAATTAGGTGATCCTGACAACATTGGAATGCCTTACAACAGTCCGGCCAATGATTTGTACTTCTTCAAACATGAGAACAAAGAATTCCTAACGAGCAATCGCTTAGGAACAAATTACAGTAAAAACCCAACATGTTGTAGCGATATTTTTTATGTGGAAAAACCGATTATCGAACCGCCTGTTACACCTGAAGAAACTTTGGCGGAACTCAGCAAACGATTACCCGTCACATTGTATTTCCATAACGATGTTCCTAATCCAAGAAGTACACTGCCAACTTCCGAGGTAAACTACATCAACAGTTACCAAGAATACAAAGAGATGCTTGACAAATACCAAAAAGAATATTCAAGTGGATTGAGTGGAGAAAAAGCCGAAGATGCGAAGGAAGATATTGAGAGTTTCTTCTTAGAATATGTGGATCAAGGTGTAAAAGATCTGAATCAATTCAGAGATTTATTGATTGAAGAATTGAAAAAAGGAGCGAAAATCAATTTGACTATCAAAGGATTTGCCAGTCCACTTGCAAAAAGTGATTACAACGTGAACTTAACAAAACGAAGAATTGCTTCTTTGGTTAACTATTTGAACGAATACGATGGAGGTATTTTTGAACCCTATATTTCTCAAAAAGCACCTAACGGTGGAAAACTGACTTTCTCAGAAGTTCCTTATGGAGAATACACGGCGAACACGCTTGTAAGTGATAACCTGAACGATCAGAAGAACTCTGTATATTCTAGAGCTGCTGGACTTGAACGAAAAATTGAAATTCAAAGTGTTGAATTCATTAAGGACAGTATAGTTGACTTGCCATTGGAAACTGAAAATAACATCAAAGATCTGGGGCGGATTAATGCTTCGAAAAGTGTAGAAGTTACCTACACAATCAAAAATTCAAACGATCATCCTATTGAACTGCTTCCTCCCCGCTCACCATGCGATTGCAGTGTAGGTGAACTTGTAAAATCTGAATTGCAACCCGGAGAATCGACGGAAGTGAAAGTAACCTTTGATCCAACTAATTACTCAGGAAAAATTGTGAAATCCGTTTACCTTAAATCCAAAAATGGCGAAGAAGAAATTCGTCTTATCCTTACCGGCACAGTAATCGATAACGATTAAAAGAAGATTATTATAACTTTGCACAAAACAAGTGAAATGAGCGAATCAGAAAGTGCAATTGTTAAGCCGCCTGCGCAACGATTAAAGTTTATCGATGTAGCCCGAACAATTGCGATTCTACTCATGTTGGAAGGACATTTCATTGACTCGATGTTGGCCATGGCTTATCAAGATAAATCCAACGCAATTTTCGCCACATGGCATTTCATCCGCGGTTTTACAGCTCCGATGTTCTTTACCGTTACCGGAGTCGTTTTTGCCTATTTATTAACGCGAAGGAATGACGAACCTTTTTTTAAAAATATCCGCGTTAAAAAAGGATTTAAAAGAGGGTTTGAACTGATTTTTTGGGGATATTTCATTCAACACTATATTTTTTCGACGCACAAAATTTTTTACGGAATTATAAAACCTGGTTTCTTCACCTTTCATGTGCTTCAATGCATTGGTGTTTCGTTACTGTTTATACTTCTAATTTATGGTTTATGGAAATGGTTGAAAGCAGGACCAATATGGCTATACTACTTCATTGCTGGCGTAATTATTTTCAGTTTTTATCCATATTTAAATTCCTTTCCGGAAGACCATTATCTTCCGCAAGGTGCTCCATTAATCATCCAAAATATGATACGCGGTCCTAGAGACCTATTCTCTATCGTGCCTTGGATGGGAATTGCAATGTTCGGGGCAGTGTTTGGTTGCTTGTTGAATCAATTTAAAGAAAGTGTTCGTAAAAAACGTTTTGCGTTCCTCGTTATCTTGATTGGAACTTTTTTAAATTCATTTAGTAACTATCATGGCTTCGATCCTTTGGATCGTCTGATTCGTGAATGGTATCCAGAAACCAAATTTTACTTATCCTCTTTGCACTGGCTCCTTGCACGTATTGGACAAGTTCTCTTCGTATTGGGTATTTTGATGTTTGTTGAAAAATTCCTCAAAATCAAAGATTCTTTGTTTATCAAAGTTGGTCAAAATACATTACAAATTTTTATTGTGCATTTTATCATTTTGTATGGAGGTGTATTTGGATGGAGATTGAATACTTGGGGAAAGAGTAGGAAAGTTGGAGAAGAATTAGTCGGGCTAAATCCCTATGAAGCAATAATTGGAGCCGTTTTATTCATCGCTTTTTTCTTTGTTTTCATTAAATATTTGGAGCCCATTACTGCTGTTTACCACAAGTTTTTGGACATTATTTTTTATCCGTTCAGAAAACTACGTGATCTAATCTTTGCCAAAGCGAAAGCCTAACTTTTCTTTCGATGTTTATTCCCTTTCAAGGGGCGTAAAAAAGGTTTTCTTTTCGGATCCTTTGGTGCTGTGAACTTTACACGACGTAGGATGGTTCTTGTGCCACAAGTATCTTCTATCGTAAGTTTAACGTCATAAAGCCCCGCCTCTTTATACTTGTATTCGACATAAGGTTTGTCCGAGGTATTTCCATCGCCAAA
>CBFIBY010000140.1:0-6975 GCA_965660955.1 Crocinitomicaceae bacterium
TGTCAGGAAATATGAACACCGTACTCGAGGGCGAAAAAGTAAACATGAGCTATGGAAACGTAGACATATATCGTGAAGGGAAATTAGTTAAAACTGTACTTACGGATGAATTGGGGAATTTCAATGTAAAATTGGATACAGGAACCTATGAATGTGTTCTCAACTACGATGGATTCGACGCGGTAAAAAAGACCATTACAGTTGGAGGAGATGAAACAGCTGATTTTAAAGTAGCTGAAACGGAAAAAGGCATAGCAAAACTAAAAAAGGAGAGAGCCAAAACAGTCGCCTATGAAGAAATAATCATGAGCGAGTCAAGCCACATATCCACAGATGCCGTAGGTGGATCTGTTTATTCGTATTCTGCTGCTCCAATGCGATACAGCGCAGATATTGACTTGGGTGCCAAATACAAAGATTTCATTGTCGGAAAAGGGGGAGGCTCAGGATCACTGACGGCTGGCGAAGTCAACGATTTTTCGAAATGGTCGCTCTGGAAAGAATATAGTACAGGCGTTTTCGCCGAAACGATTAAAAACTGGGACCTATTTCCAAAAGGAAGATATACCGTACAATTACAGAACCGAGATGGATTGCCAATTGCAGATGCAATCGTGAAATTGCTCGTTTCAGGGAAGAAAGTTTTCCAATCCAGAAGTGACAACACAGGTAAAGCAGAATTATGGTTGACGATTAAAAACGAGACACCTGAAGTCAAAGGAAAGCTGAGCATAGAAATTGAAAAAAACGGCAAAAAGGAAAAAATTGACCGAATTACTGCTTTCGAGGATGGTATGAATCATGCGAAATTGAACATCGACTGCGAGCAATCACAGCTCGTGGATATCGCCTTCGTATTTGATGCAACCGGCTCAATGGGCGATGAATTACGTTTCTTACAGAATGAAATCAAACAAATCATTTTTGATTCGAAAAAAGTCGATGATCGTTTGAACTTCCGATTTGCAAACGTCTTTTATCGTGATACGAGAGATGCTTACATCACCAAAAATATGCCCTTTACGCGAATTCTTACGCAAGCCAATTCCTATATCGATGAACAAAGCGCTGGCGGCGGTGGAGATACTCCTGAAGCTGTTGAAGCCGCTTTGGATGAAGCACTGAACAAATTAGAATGGAGCGAAGAGGCAAGAGCTCGATTGCTGTTTTTAATGCTTGATGCACCCCCACATAATACTCCAGAAATCCGAACGAAAATGGAAAAACTGATTCGTTTGGCGGCGGAAAAAGGAGTGCGTATCATTCCAATTGGAGCAAGCGGAATGCAAAAAGATACGGAATATTTGATGCGAATGTTGGCTCTTGGAACAAACGGAACGTACACTTTCTTGACAAATCATAGTGGCATTGGCGGAAATCACATTGAACCGACAACCGATAAATATGATGTCGAAACATTAAATCAATTGATGGTGCGATTAATCAAAAGTTATACGTTTATGCCCGATTGTCAATCGCAAATTCAAGATCCGCAATTGCCGTATCCAGATTCAATTGTACAGTACCCGTTCGTTGATTCACTTCGTGATTCCTTGAACAACGTGGTCGTTGATTCATTGGATAACCCAGTAATTGACTCAACCCGTTTCAATCCTCGCGATACTTCGGACAACATCAACATCACTTGGAAATATTACCCGAATCCAACCCATGGAATTGTCAATGTTCTTGTTGATAGAGACATCGACGCTTTATATATTACCGACATTATGGGGAAAGAAATTATGGTTTTGACCGAAATATATAAAGACAGACCGAAACAATTTGACTTGTCACAATACCCAACCGGAATCTATTTGATTCGCTACCAAGTTGGAAAGAAATGGTTGACTGGAAAGATTGTCCTCACACAAAGTTAACCTGTCGTTTGATCGCGAAAAAGTTAAAGGAGTCTAAATTTTAGACTCCTTTTCCCTTTTCTGCATTTTCAGAATCCTTTACTTCGCACATATCGCTATCTTTATCCTTCCAGATGAAAATAAAGCTCGAGCAACATATAATCTCCAAAATTGTAATTCTTTTCGTCACAATTCTATTCACTCTGCCTGCATGGTCACAAAAATCAAAGTTTGCTTCTTTGTCTTTTGAAAATTTAGGCGATAGTATTGAAAAATATGTACAAAACGATTATGCGAAAGGACTTAAATTTTCTAAAGCCTATTTAGAAAAAGCTCAAGAAGAAAAAAATCTCAAAAAGGAAGGACAAGCGTTAGAATATATTGCTTCTTCCCACCTCTACAATAATCAATTGAAATACGCCAAGGAAACATTTGCCACCTATCTTCAACTGGCCAAGAAAACAAAGAATGATGAGCTGTATATCCGAGCGCATATTCTTGGTTCTGATTTAGAACTCAACACACCAAATGGTGCTCAGGCCGCTAAATACTTGGACATTGCTCTGAAAAAAGCACGAGAATCCAATAATAAAATGTGGACAGAAATCGTGCTCAACAAAAAATCTTTGTTGCTGACGATAAACGGCGAAACCGAAAAAGCTATTCAAGCCCACAAGAGAACCGTGAACTATTTGATGAACAAAGAAACGGACTCTATTTATACGGAGGAAGTTAAAAACGGCAATGTATTGGCAGCAATTTTCATGCTATGTCATTCATACCGAACGGCAAAAAATCTTGATTCAGCAAAGTACTATCATTCAAAAATGCAACCGTACGTTTCAGGAGCAAGTTCTTGCTCCCAAATGTATTATCACATCAACAAAGGCGAAAATGCATTTGAAGAAGGTCAATATAAAGAGGCAAAAAAGTCTTATCAACATGCGCAAGGTTTGTGCGACAAGGACATGCCGCTTTTCGATTTGAATATGACTTTCCGGTATGGAAAAATTGAAAACAAGCTAGGAAATTATAAGGAAACCATTCGCATTTTAAAAAAAGGTCTCGACGATTATGGCGTGAAACCTAACGAAGAAGGCTATATGGATGAGTATTATAAAATACTCGCCGGGGCGTACAAAGAAACAGGCGACTTTGAATTGGCCAATACCTATTTTGAGAAATACATCAACACCAAGAAAGAGTTTTCTCAAATTCAGGATGATATTTCATCCACATTACGTGAGAAAGAAATCAAAGAGTTTAAAGCAGAATTGAAAAAACTGGAGGAGGAAAAACGTTCTAAAAATATTGCAATAAATATTCTAATTCTAGGAAGCTCAGTTAGTATTCTGATTCTACTTATGCTGTTACTCCGTTTCTATCGAATTAGAAAAAGAAACGAAGTTCGGTTTGAGCATTTGATGTCTAAATTGAAAGAGAAAGAAAATAAGGTTATCGATTCAAAGGACATTGATTTAGAAGAGTCTTCCACAAATGAAATTGCCGCCGATGTTACACATCAAATATTAACTGGATTAACGGAACTAGAAGAAAAGAAATATTACTTGCGTCAAGACTGTAATTCCTATAATGTAGCGAAGAAAATCAAAACCAATACTTCCTATTTATCCAAAGTGGTAAATCAAGAATTTGAGAAAAACTTCAATACCTATATCAACGATTTACGTATCAATCATGCTATTATTCAGCTAAAAGAGGACAACAAGTTTCGCTCCTACTCCATTCAATCCATTGCAGAAGAAATTGGCTATAAAAGCGCCGATTCTTTTACCAAATATTTCAAATTAAGAACAGGTTTGAATCCTTCATTTTACATCAAACAACTCAATCAGTTGTAGCTTTTTCCTCCCCCTTTGGAGAGGGATCGAGGGGGAGGATACCCTAAATTTCGAAACGAAACATTCCAGTTTAACTACACCCCAAAACGAATAAATCGTTACAAAATCATAGCTTGACAATATCACCTATTATCCTCCCCCTCAGTACTCTTCCAAAAACGATTGGAAGGTGGAAGCTGCAAAAATCACCCGAAATTTATAAAAATCGGGTTAACTATATCTCTATTGTTGCAATGATGTAAATTGCAATTTAACTTGCTGCTTTATAGGTTTTTACGACTTGATTCTCCTTCCCGAATTTCGGAAAATTGGGGATACTTTCCTTTTATTAAGGAAAAAGACGTCGCATATTTGTCTTGTCGAAAGCGACAAACTGTACAGCAAATATTAAAAACAAACAACATGGCAAATCAAACAAAAACCAAAAACAAAATCCTCCTCGTGAAATTCGGGATTGGAATTGTAGCGGGCATCGTTGGTTATGTCCTTATTAAACTTATTAATCATCTCTATAATTAAACAATCATGAAAAAAGCAAGAACATTATTTATCGCAATGGCTGTATTCGTTTTAACCAGCTTTTCTATTTCTGCGCAAGAAATTGCAGGAAGTTGGAAAGGCGCTATTAGCTATCAAGGAATGGAGGTTGAAATGATCTTTAACATCACGGAAACCGAAAATGGTTTAGCAACAACAATGGACGTCCCCATGCAAGGCGCAACGGATATTCCGGTCGAAAAGACTGTGCTTGATGGAAACAATTTGACAATCGCATCAGAAAAAATGCAATTGACTTTCAAAGGTGAGGTTTCAGGTGATAAAGTTGTTGGAACCTATTCTCAAATGGGCAAGGACTTTCCGATGACCTTAGCGAAAACAGTTAAAACTCTTCCCGGAAATACCGCATTACCTTCTTCAGATGCAGAATTGGCAAAAATTGCAGCAATGGAAACGGGTGAATTCAAATATTCAGTGGAAGACTTTTTCCAAAACCCGAAAGCTTCTTCGTTCAAACTTTCACCGGATGGTAAGTACTTTTCCTACTTAAAAAGAGGTGATGATAGCAAACGTACGCTTTTCATCAAAGAAGTTGCGACAGAGAAAGAGTCGGCTGTGGTTACCGAAGGAGAAGATTTAATCAAAGGATATTTCTGGGCAAGTAACGAACGACTTCTTTATCTGCAAGACAAAGGTGGTAACGAAAACTTTCATCTGTTCGGGGTCAACTTAGATGGGTCAAACAAAAAAGAACTCACTCCATTTGACGGAGTCAAAGTAGGCGTATTAGCAGTGATGAGGGAGCAAAAAGACCATATCATCATCCAAATGAACAAGGAAAATAAGCAATACGAAGAACCGTATAAACTGAACATCAATACGGGAGCAATTGAAAAATTATACACGGTTAAGGAAGATGAAGATCCAATTGCTGGTTACGATTTCGACAAGGATGGAAATTTGCGCGGGCTTACACGAATTGTTAATGGTGTTGAATCAGAAGTTTTCTACAAAATTGACGGTGAATTCAAAAGTTTGATGCAATTGGAAATGGGAACTGGATTTGGCGTGATGAGTTATAATTATGCAACCAAATACGAACACGATGCTTATGTTGCTTCAAATGTCGGAAGCGACAAAATGGGAATTTTCTTATATGATTTAAAAGAAAACAAAGTCATCAAAGAGATTTTCCAAGACAAAACATTCGACGTTTCGGATATTCGTTTATCCAAAAAACGCAACTATGAATTGGACTATGTGATGTATAACGGAGAAAAAGTAACACTTCTTCCAAAAAGTGCGACGTACAAAAAGATTCATGCACGATTGAAAAAAGAATTTGGCGATAAAGAATTCTACACGACATACAGTTCAGAGGATGAAAACTTAATACTTTTGGTGGTAACAAGCGACAGAATTCCCGCTGAGTATTATACCTACGACGTGAAAAAAGACGAAGTGAAATTGTTGTACAAATTGCTTCCTCAATTAAAAGAAAACGATATGGCAATTATGCGCCCTATCAAATTCAAAAGTCGGGATGGCTTGACTATTTACGGGTACATTACTTTACCGAAAGCGGCACTGGATGGACAGAAAGTCCCGATGATTGTTATGCCACATGGTGGACCACAAGGTGTGCGAGACAGCTGGGGGTTCAACCCTGAAAGTCAAATGTTTGCTAGTCGTGGTTATGCAACTTTGAACGTCAACTTTAGAATTTCTGGCGGATACGGGAAGGAATTCATGACTGCTGGTTTCAAACAGATTGGTCGAAAAGCCATGGATGATGTGGAAGATGGAATTGCATATGTACTGAAACAAGGTTGGATTGACGAAAATAAGATTGCCATTTTCGGAGCAAGTCACGGTGGATATGCCGTACTCCGCGGAATGACAAAAACTCCAGAATTATACGCTTGTGGAGCAGATTATGTAGGCGTGTCGAACTTGAACACCTTCATGAACACCATTCCAGCGTACTGGGAGAAGTACAGAGAGTATTTACATAAATCATGGTACGATCCGAATATTCCGGAAGAAAAAGCAATCATGGATGAAATTTCACCTGCACTGCACACAGATTTATTTCAAAAACCTTTGTTCGTCATCCAAGGAGCAAACGATCCACGAGTAAACATAGACGAAGCGGATCAAATCGTTAGTAAACTCCGAGCACGCGGAATAGATGTTCCCTACATGGTGAAATACGATGAAGGTCACGGATTCTACAAAGAAGAAAACCGAATCGAAATGTACAAGACCTTGATGGGATTCTTTGCGCTGCATTTGAAGTAGATATTTAGACTCAAGACTAAAAGTTGAAAGGACTCAGGACGAAGTAAATTGCTTCGGTTTTGAGTCCTTTTTTAGTATTTTGGCTAAAAAGTAAAGTACACTGCGTCCTTTCGTCATGAATTGTTATGTCTTGAGTCCAAACACATGAGTGAAAAACAAACCTGGAACAATATTGCCGAAATCTACAACGACAAATTCATGTCCATGGATTTTTATAATGCCTCGTACGACAAATTTTGTTCGCTTCTGAATGATAATGCGTCTATTTTAGAACTTGGATGCGGCCCTGGAGTCATCACAAAATACTTAAAAGACAAACACCCCGACTTCAACATTCTCGCCACTGATTATGCTCCAAACATGGTTGTTCTGGCGAAAAAAAACGTGCCGACAGTTGAATTTAGAGTTCTAGATGCTAAAGCATTAGACTCAACTTTAGGTAATTTCAACGGAAT
>CBFIBY010000141.1:0-6970 GCA_965660955.1 Crocinitomicaceae bacterium
TTACAACATGAAGGAACACATGTGATGCGAGGATTGATGGATGGACCGAAATTCAAATTGAAGTTGGTTCTTACTTTACAAGAAAATCACTTTCTTTTGGCTGCAGTGAAAGAATCTGAATTAAAATATTACAATTCCTTTTCCTACGAAACGGTTGAAGATATAATATATCACACCGCGCATCTGATGCAGCAAATGAATTGGTCTGATGCGGAAGGTCAACTTGTTATCGTTCCCTTTGTACTGGATGAAAACAATTCAGCCGCTCTTGCAAAAGAATTGTTTGATAAAGTTCCTACGTTCAAATATTTAAAGACGCAGATAAATCTCGATCTTATTCATGAATATCAGCTGTTGTGCGTATAATCAGAGGAAAACTAAAATCAAGAACACTTTTCGTTCCCAAAGGATTCAATTCTCGTCCAACGACAAACTTTTCGAAAGAAGCACTTTTCAACATTATCGATAATCGCTTCGATTTGGAGGACAAAGAGATATTGGATTTGTGCGCTGGCACTGGAAATATATCCTTGGAGTTTGTTTCTGGATATGTTAAACATGTGCTTGCTGTCGATCAAAATTTCAAATGTGTCAAATTTCTCCAAGGATTAGGAAAACAACTTGATATTCAAGATGAATTGACGGTATTAAAAAGCGATGTAATCAAGTTTCTTGAGACAACAGAAAAAAAATTCGACGTCATTTTCGCCGATCCACCCTATGCAGAGCCTATTCATGAGAAAATAGTTGAGCTCATATTCGAGCGTGATGTATTGAAAGAAGACGGAATTGTTATCATTGAACACGGTAAACAAACAAAACTGAATTCACTCCCCCACTTCGATTTTGCTCGAAAATATGGGGCAGTTCATTTCTCTTTTTTCCAAAAAGCGTAACTTCGTTTATTAAAAGTCAGTTTATGAAACGTATTGCACTTTTTCCAGGAAGCTTTGACCCGTTTACGAAAGGGCACGAGGCGGTAATTCGAAAAGCGATTAAATTATTTGATGAAATCGTGGTGGGAATCGGTATAAACACAAGCAAGAAATCCTATTTCGATTTGGAAAACAGAATTGCTCAAGTCAAAAGCCTTGTTGAGCAATACGATAATGTACGAGTAGAAACATATCAAAAATTGACCGTAGAGTTTGCGGACGATATTGGCGCTGAATACATCATCAGAGGATTGCGAGATTCCAAAGACTTCGATTACGAAAAGCCAATCGCACATATGAATTTTGAAATCAGTTCTGGAGTTGAAACGGTTTTCTTTTTAACTGAACAAAAATATGCGGCAATTAACTCCAACATTGTGCGTGAAATACACAAAAACAAAGGTGCAATCGACAAATTTGTGACCAATTCCGAACTTCTCCGTTAATTTGGTACAATATTCGCTTTCATTCAAGCGTTGAATTTGACAAACTAAACCCATGCATCAAATGAATAAATTATTTTCATTTCGATTTTCCCTTTTGACCCTTGCCTTATTTTTGGCCTTTTCATCCTATACGCAAAAGGAAACAGTTACAATAAAAGGTTTTGCTCCAGAATATGTTGGAAAAGAAATAAGTTTCAATCAGATTGAAGATTATTATAGTCTGGTTGAATCTAGTTACGCAAAAACAACGGTTCAGCCAGATAGCACATTTTCAGTCAAGTTTTATTTGGACAAAACGCAAAAAATCGTTCTGCGTAGCATGAACAACTATGGCTGGTTATACGTTGAGCCTAACGCTGAATACGACATCTATCTTCCTGCCAAGAATCCAAGAGATCCTGACCTGCGTACTGGAAACCTTGTGGAGGTGAGTTTTTTCGATTTGAAACCTGAAGACATCAACTATAAAATTCTTGCCTTTCAACGATGGTCCGATGAGTATCTAGCGCGTTACTATCACTTAAAAAGTAGTGATCCAATCCATTTCGTCGAAAAACTGGACACATTTAAAATGTATGTCGAACGCGCTTACAAGAACGACTCAAGTATATTTTTCATGAATTATGTGAAATTCTCGATTGCTGAATTGGATGATATTCAATTTGCGGCGGAAAGAAGTCGCGACGAGAAATATGATTTTTACATAAAACGCTCGCCCGTCTTCTATGAGAATGACATGTACATGAAGTATTTGAAAAAGTTTTACAAGCAATTTATTCCTCGACTGAGCACAGAAACCAACAACGCCGTGTATTTAGCTGTGCTGAAAAGCAGTCCAACTATGGTGATGAAAGCCTTAGGTCAGGACTACACACTAAAAAACTTGCGCATTCGCGAAATGGTGATGATTCAAACCCTTTCAGAGGCGTATTATGGTGATGATTTCCCTCAGACCAACATAAACACAATATTTGATAGCTTGAAACGGCGTTGCTTATTTAAAGAAAATGAACGCATTGCGAAGAATGTATTCTTTCGTCTGCATGAACTAGTTCCTGGTGGAAAATCGCCTGACTTTGTGCTTTTCAATGATGAAAAAGTTTCTAAAACACACATGGATTATAGAGGAAAGCATCTTTACATTACCTTTTACGACCCAAAAAGTCCGAACAACCAGAACGAAATGACCTTGTTGAAGGAAATGCATAAGAAGTACATCAACGACGTGCATTTTTTAACAATCATCCGGAACGATGAAGTATTGACTACCGAAGAACAAAAGGATGTCGACAAAATTCAATGGGATAAATTCTTTCTTTTATCTACGGATGATTTCGTTCAGAAATTTAGAATCTTCAATTTCCCTTCATACGTGCTTATCGATCCTGAAGGATACATAGTTGAAGCCCCTGCCCTTGGTCCCACTCCGAATGCACAATACCAAACCATTGATAAAACTTTTTATTACATCCAAAAAACGCGCAGAGCGAGGTTGGAGAATGGCAATTAGCATTTGCTCTTTACATGAAAGGTTAAATTCGACCGATTTATTTTAAAATCGATATCTTTATACAACCCCTAAATGAAGATGTCATGTCTAGAATATCTACTTTGTTTTTCTTATTGTCGATGAGTTTAATGTTCAATTCATGCAACAAAGGTTCTGACCAATTGGAAATAACAGGTACGATACAAAAACAAGGCATCACTACATATCAATACGGAACGCACACTCTGGCCGGCTATGCTTTGAGAAGTGGTACAGTACCTTTGGATAGCTATGTGGGACAAGTAGTTACGGTCATTGGACATAAAATTGAGGGTTACCCAGTAGATGGTGGTCCTGAATATATTGAAGTGGAAGAAATAAATTAATCACTACTACATGAAAATCAACATTCCTGATTGGATCATTATTACAGGCGGTGCTGGACAAATATTCACGGCCATGGTTTATCCTTATATCCGTCACAAGGTTTTCGATTGGTACAACGATGTGAAACAACTCAAGCCACTCAACCAAGAAATCGCAAAAACGTATGGGAGATATATTCAGGGATTAAACTTTGCCTTTGGTCTCATTGCCATTCTAATTCCAGGTGATTTAAAAAACCAAACCAATCTAGCAATTGCCATCACTGGACTCATCGCAGCCTATTGGATAGGCAAGGTAATCACACAAATTGCGTACTATCCCATGTATGAAATTCCTAAAAAAGCAATTTTTAAATATGGTGGGTATGGAATGAACTTATTGTTTGTCTTTTTTGCGGTCGTCTACGCTTTGCTCTTCATTCACAATTTCACTTGAAAAGAAAAAACCTTTCAAATTTCATTCTGTCCCTAACATTAAGCGGTAACCAACTCCGCGAATGTTCGCAATTTTCACATTTGGATCTTCTTCCAATTTCTTGCGTAACTTGGAAATAAAAACATCTAAGGTTCTTCCAACGTAATCGCCCTCATCACCCCAAACCAGTTTTAAAATTTCATCTCTTTGAACCGTTGTATTGACAGATTCGTGCAACACTTCTAACAATTCAGCTTCCTTACCAGAAAGTTCAATTCCCTTGTCGGCGATAGACAGACGCATATTTTTCTTGTCATATGAATAAGCACCGATTTTCACAATACCATCATTTGACTGATTTTTTTGCATACTCTTTTTCCGAAAAAACACCAGCCAGACAAGAACAAATACAAAAGCGAGAATAAATAACAATACATACTTCCATTTTCCGCCACCCGCGGATACGCTACTGGTCATTTGCCCGGCATCACTTTCTGAATTAAGTATCAGTTCGCCTCTATCCAACAAGGTGAACTGTATAAAATAGCACCCATTTGGATATGATCTTTGACCACAAGGGATAACATCTTTACTCGGCGAATTGCCAACTTTGTATGCATGAACAACACTTTCTGATTCACAATCTTTCACTTCAACCAAATAGCTTCTAGATGCTATCGTTTCTCTTATGACACCGTCTATCGTATTGATTAAATCGTTAGGCAGAAATTCAAACGCAGTCCCGAATCGAATGATATAGGTGTCGCCATTTCTTTCGATTGGCTTTACAATTGAAGAACTGTCATTAGAATTCAATAAAACCTCATGACCAATCATCCGCATGGCTAGCTGAATTTGCTTTTCAACCTTTTTTTCCTGTGCCTGTGAATTTTGAACTACTGAAAAAAAAGCCAGTATGAAGATGACGTGATTTATAAAAATCCTAGATGACATTTAACAAAGCTATTCTAATCTATGCAGAATTAAGCATGATTTTCGGTCAATTTACGTTAATTTACATATTGAAACAGAAATAAAATGGCTTCACCTTTAACTTTGGTTAAAAATAAATATATGTGTATCACTTTCATCAAATCTGTACTTTCTATTCTTCTTTTGTCCATTCTACTTTTGTCTTGTGGTACAGAAAAACAAACAACTCGTTCGAAAGATGAAACCTCAAACGAACAAAAAGTAATCATCCCTATTTCACAAATACTCTCCGAAAAGAATCATTTGCCCGTAGCAGAACGAATCGCACTTTACCACAAATTAAAAAAGGAGAAACCTGAAAACATAAGAATAAACGAAGATGAGTTGAATATCTATGGATATGCGCTCCTATGGAATGATAAGACGGAAGAAGCCATTGAAATTTTCAAATTGGTTGTGGCCGAATATCCAAATTCTTCCAATGCTTATGATAGTTTGGGTGAGGCCTATCTTAAGAACGGTGAAAAGAAACTCTCACTTGTTAATTACGAACGGTCAATTGAAATGGATCCCGATAACTTCGGAGCGGAAGACCAAATTGAAAAAATCAAATTTCCAGAAAGAGAACCCCTTGAACCCAAGGAGAAATTTGCCAAAGTCTATACGGTTGAAGAGTATCGAAATGATTTGGATCAATTTGGAAAAAAATTGGAAGAGGTGCATCCGAATGTATATAAATTCATAACAAAAAAGGAGTTTTGGAAAGCAATAGACGATAAAAAAAGGCTTATAACAAACAAAACAACCTTTGCTCAATTCGCATGGCATTGCAGCGAAATAATCGCACTACTTAATTGTTCACACACCTCCACAGGTGGTTTTTATAACGAAAGTAGAATGCTGATGATGGAATATTTATTTCCTGTCCAAACAAGATGGGTAAATGAAAAACTCTACGTTGTTGATGTCATGGAGAATTCAGATAAAGTAAAATTGAAAGATGAAATAATTGCCATCAACCAAACACCGGTAAAACAAATCGTCAAAGATATTTATGCGCACATTCCGTCACAAGGATATATCCAAACCACACAAAAACATGAATTCAATTGGTGGTCGACTGAAATGATTCCATATGCCTTAGATTTCCCGAAGGAATATTCCATTACGATTAAAGGCGCTGTGGATCAAATTGTTTTAAATCCCGCTAAGAAATTCATCGCCCCTTACGATGATACTTCCATTCCGGTCTGCAAAGAAGGATTATGTTTGGATTTCAAAGACGGAAACAAAACCGCCATACTTTCTATCCCAACTTTCAATTATTATCCTTTCGATGGGCGGATTAAAATCTTTGAAGAATTCATGGACGATTGTTTTGAAGAACTAAAAAACAAAAACACTGAAAATCTAATCATTGACGTCCGAACCAATGGCGGAGGATCATCAGAATCGAGCATTTATTTGTTGCGATATCTCATGAAGAAGCCATTTCGGTATATCGCAAATGAAAGTGAAGGTGGCGTTGCGGGTGAAGATTCACGAAAAGCAACCTTCACCCTTTTCGACAATCGATTTAAAGGGAATGTATATTTCCTGATAGACGGACTCGGAAATTCTACAACAGGTCATTTCATGTCCTTGGCAAAAGTTCATAACCTAGGAACCATTATTGGCGAAGAATTAGGTTCTAATCAATTCTGTTCTGCTGGTCAAAAACCTTGCCGATTGACCAATACCAAATTGATGTTTTTCGTGGCAAACAATACGAATTTAACAACTGCCACTTCCCTACCTGACGAAGTTGGAATTCTTCCTGACCATTACGTTATACAGAGCATTGACGACTATTTCGATAAAATAGATACAGTTAAAGATTTTGCATTTAAACTTATCAGCAATGAAAAATGATTTTCTATGTTTTCTTTCCTTTTTTGTATTCTTTATTTCTTTCGGTCAACCGTTGGTTAGTATCGACGACAGACCTGAAAAACTCGACGCACTAATCGAAAAATTCGTGGAATACGAACAATTCAATGGCTCCGTTTTGGTTGCAGATAACGGCCGAATCATTTATAAAAAAGGGTTCGGCATGGCCAATTTCGAATGGAATAATCCCAATGAAACGGATACAAAGTTTCGCTTAGCTTCTGTTACCAAACAATTCACGGCGTTGCTTATTCTTCAATTAGCTGCAGAAAAAAAATTAGACTTACACGCTCCTATCACAAAATATATTACAGATTATCCAGCCGAAACTGGCGATAAAGTAACAACTCACCACTTGTTAACGCATAGTTCAGGAATTCCAAACTTCACCGATTACCCTGATTACCGAAAGATTATGGGTAAACGCATGCAACCCG
>CBFIBY010000142.1:0-6955 GCA_965660955.1 Crocinitomicaceae bacterium
CGGTAGTACCCGCCAAAATTATTTACCGTGGCTACCATGTATTCGAGAGGATAGTGTGCTTTCAAATACAAACTTTGGTAACTTTCTACAGCATACGAAGCGGAATGACCTTTCGAAAAGGCGTATCCTGCAAAACTCTCAATTTGTCGCCAGACTTCTTTCGCCAATTCTTCGGGATGACCTTTTGCAAAGCAGTTTTTGAAATACGTTGCTTCGACTTTGGTGAATTCGGCTCGGGAACGAAACTTACCAGACATTCCCCTTCGGAGTACATCGGCTTCACCTAAATCCAAGCCAGCAAAGTAATGCGCGACTTTTATGACATCTTCCTGATATACCATGACGCCGTAGGTATCAGGCATGATCTCCATCATCACTGGATGCGCATTTTTCCGTTTTTCAGGGAAACGGTGGCGTAAAATGTATTCGCGCATCATACCTGAATGTGAAACACCTGGACGAATGATCGAACTCGCTGCGACAAGGGTGAGATAGTCGTCGACTTGCAGTTTTTGCAACAACATGCGCATGGCAGGTGATTCTACATAGAAACAACCGAGTGCCTGCGCGTTTCGAAGTATATGTTTGATTTTCTCGTCTTCCTTGAAATACGCCAAATCGTGAATATCATGCGCTGGGTTGTCAGGCTGATTGTATTCTACTATCTGCAGACAATCGTGAATCTTGGCCAATCCCCTTTGACTGAGCACGTCAAATTTGAAAAGGCCGACATCTTCTGCTTCCAACATCGAAAATTGGGTCGTTGGATATCCTTTTGGCGGTAAAAATGTTGCTGAATACCACGTAATGGGCTTTTCGCTGATGACAATTCCACCCGCGTGAACACTGAGATGGGAGGGAAGCCCTTCGATTTGTTTGGCGTATTTCAGCACTAATATGGAAAGGTTATCGAGTTTTTGCACATCAAATCGGCCTTTGCTCAATACATCAATTTCCGATTTCGGTAAACCAAATACTTTGCCCAATTCCCGTACAGTCGCTTTGTATTGGAATGTATTGTAGGTGCACAACAGTGCTGCATTCGGGTAGCGATTGAAAAGATATTGCGTCACGTCTTCGCGGTCTTTCCAGGAAAAATCGATGTCAAAATCAGGTGGATTCTTTCGATATAGATTAATGAAGCGCTCGAAATACAAATCCAATTCCAGAGGGTCGACATCCGTAATACGTAGCAAATAAGCGATGATACTGTTGGCGCCACTTCCTCGTCCGACATAGAAATAGTCCTTCGAGCGAGCGTAGCTAGTGAAATCCCAAGTGATGAGGAAGTAGGAGAGGTAGTCTTTCTCCGCAATGATGTCAATTTCCTTCTTTACCCGATCGAGAATGGCATTCGTCACTTCGGAATAGCGATACTCCAAACCCTCGTAGGTCAATTGTTTAAGTAATTCGTAGTCTTCTTTCTTACTTCCTGTGTAGGTGCTCAAGTTCTGTGGTTCAGCTTCTTCTCCGAAATCAAAGTGTAGGCGACATTTTGCCATTACCTTCTCTGTTTGCTCTAGAAGCGGTGAGAAATCACCTAGTTTCTCCAGAAGTTCATCTTTGGTTAGGAATAAATCATCAGGTGAACCTTGTTCTTCGATCGGTAAGCGAGAAAGCAAGCAGTTATTGTCAACTGCACGAAGCAAACGATGTGTATTGAAGTCGCGCTTGTTTCGAAAGGTCATGGTGTGAAGTAGAAGCATTTTTTTGTCGAGTCCTGCTTTTTTCTTCCAAGTCAATTGATTCAAATCTGATAAAGCAATGCCGATAAATTCATTCTCTTTCAGTCGTTTCGGTTCCTTCTGCCACGGATAAATCACGAAGCAATTCCCGAAGTGTGGAGCAAGCTCTGGGAACTCTTTTTGTTGGTGTAGGTGTTCTGATAAGAAAGCGTTCAACTCATGAAATCCACGGTTGTTTTTAGCGAGTACCACAAAGCATCTGTCTGTACCATTACGCACGTCGCAACCGACAATTGAATTTCTTTCATCTCTTTGATTTTCAATGCAAAATGACAGTCCAGCTGTAGTGGAATTGATGTCGATTATTGCTACATCAGTGTACCCGGAAGCCATTGACCATTGGGCAATTTCTTCTGGTGATAGAAGACCGTATTTGAGGCTGAAGTGGGAGTGCGTCAACATTGTTTAGTGTCTATTTTTTTTTGTTTAAGTTTTTCGTATATCACCTCCCTTAGTCCCTCCTCAAGGAGGGAGATTCTATTGACGCTTCGAGGTGATTTGTTTCTTCCCTCCTTGAGGAGGGACCGAGGGAGGTGGCGGCTTGTCGTTTTTCTTTCACTTTACCTTCTACTACGCTCGGTCTTCGTTCTTAGGTGTATTCTAAGACCTCCTATTCGCCAAAAGCGGTGGCGGCTCCCCTGAAAATGGATTCCACCTACCAATCGTCCTTGCTTCCATGCCGACTGCTCGAAGAACAGCTCTGTCTCCATAGCGAATGCGCATTCTATCCATTGCTTGGTAGAGCTCGAAGAAATTGGCTTTATCATCGAAGAGGTTCATCTGGTGATGACCGTTGACCAAATCACTGTAGCGCACGCCAATTAAGCGAACCAGTAATCGTCTATTGTATAGTCTTTCGAATAATTCGGCAACCAAAGGGATCAAGTCGTGGTCGGCAGAGGTGTAAGGCAAGCGCTTTTGAAGTGTCGTTGTTTGGAAATCAGAGTAACGGACTTTTACGGTAACGCACGCGCAGACCTTTTTTCCTCGCCGGAGCTGGAAAGCCAGATTTTCAGCCATAGCCGCGAGAATTCCTTTGAGTTTCTGGATGTCAATTGTGTCGTGGTCAAAGGTGCGTTCTGTGGAAATGGACTTACGTTCGTTGTGTTGAACAACAGGTGAATTATCAATTCCTTGCGCTTTTCGCCATATTCCAGCTCCGTTTTTTCCGAAAGCGCTTTGCATCATATCGACAGGCATCTCTTGTATCGTGTGGATTTTCTTTATGCCTAAGTTCCTTAGATTTTGATATGTTTTGAGTCCGACCATTGGAATTTTTCGTACTGAAAGCGGGCCTAAAAATGGTTTTTCTTCGCCGTAATCGATTTTAATCTGGTTATTCGGCTTTGCTTCGCCCGTAGCTATTTTCGATACGGTTTTGTTTTCCGAAAGCCCAAAAGAAATAGGGAGTCCTGTTTCTTTCATGATGCGTTGACGAAGCTCTGAAGCGTACTTCAGGCATCCGTAAAACTTGTCCATACCTGTCAAATCGATGTAAAATTCGTCTACAGAAGATTTCTCGTACAGCGGCGACTCTTCTTTTATGATATCTGTTACCATGCCGGAATATTTCATGTATGTCGCTGAATTCCCCTTGATGATAATCGCCTCGGGACAACGTTCTTTGGCCATTTTCATCGGCATGGCGGAGTGAACACCAAATTTTCGCGCTTCGTAACTGCATGCGGCTACAACTCCGCGATCACTCGTTCCGCCTATCATAATCGGTTTTCCGTTCAATCGGCTATCGAGCAAACGCTCGCACGACACAAAAAAAGTGTCTAAATCCATGTGAACAATTGATCTATCTTTTCCCATATTTCTTACACATATTTTTCTTGTTTTGGTAAAAATGGTTTTACCAATTAACGCAATACCCGAAGTGAAAAAGGGGAATCTTTTCGTGCGTATCGGACGCGTAAAAAGTTGCTTTATTCTCCTGTTTCACAAAATTAATTATATTTGATGAATAAATAATCAAAATAATGACGAATAAATAATCATTTAGCAAGATTAAAGAGGTAGAACGTAAAGGAAGTACGTTGTCCGTGAGAGATGAATAAAAAAACAACTAAAACAAATAAATATGAACTACAGTGACTATATTCAGGTGGATCCAGAAATACGATTTGGCCGTCCGTGTTTGACAGGAACGGCAATTGCCGTTTACGAAATATTGGCTCTGGTGTCGAATGGGGCGTCGAAGGAGCAAATTATTCACGATTACCCTGAGTTGAATACAAATGCAATTGATGCCTGTTTGGCCTTTGCAATGGATCATGCGCCAAAATTGGAGAAACGGGCCTAGAAATCAATGAATTTAGTGGAATTCATGTGAATGAAAAGGTGATGATGTGTTTAAGTGAATGAAAACGACGTTTATTAACCGTAAACCGTGAAAAAGTCGTAATAACTTTCCGCCGAAAGCCTTCAGAATCAAGTTATATTTGTTAGTCGCGCAATCGCACAAAAGAACATGGCAGAAAATCAATATACAGAAGATAATATTCGCTCACTCGATTGGAAGGAGCATATCCGTCTGCGTCCTGGGATGTACATCGGGAAACTCGGTGACGGTGCCGCAGCAGATGATGGAATCTATATTTTGGTCAAAGAAGTCGTCGATAACTGTATCGATGAGTTTGTCATGGGTAACGGTAAGAAAGTCGAAATCAAAATTACCGATGGAAAAGTAACCGTTCGCGATTTCGGTCGTGGAATCCCGCTTGGAAAAGTCGTTGAAGTCGTTTCAAAGATGAATACTGGGGGGAAGTATGATTCAAAAGCTTTTAAGAAATCAGTAGGGTTGAATGGGGTCGGAACAAAGGCAGTAAATGCTTTGGCGAGTCACTTCATGGTCTATGCTGTTCGCGACGGACAAAAGAAAAGCGCAACGTTCGAAAGAGGGGTGCTAACAGAAGAGTCGAAAATTGAAAAAACAGATGAACAGAACGGAACATACGTAGAGTTCATTCCTGATACAGAAATATTCAAAAAATTTGTTTTCAAAACGGCGTATGTCGATAAAATGATTTGGAATTATTGCTACCTGAATCGTGGCTTGTCAATTCATTATAACGGACAAAAATTTCAATCGAAAAATGGATTGAAAGACTTGCTTGAAAACAATATGGATGGCGATCCTTTGTATCCGATTATTCATATTGAAGATGAGGATATTGAAGTTGCATTTACGCATGGTCGAACCTATGGAGAAGATTATTCTTCTTTCGTAAACGGTCAGCACACTACTCAAGGTGGTACGCACCAAAGTGCTTTCCGTGAGTCAGTTGCAAAAGTTATAAAGGATTTCTACGGCAAGAATTATGAAGCTTCAGATATTCGTCAGTCAATTGTTGCGGCAATTGCCGTAAAAGTAATTGAGCCTGTCTTTGAATCACAAACAAAGACCAAATTGGGCTCGCAGGAAATTGAGCCAGGAGGGAAATCCATGCGCGCTTTTATCAATGATTTCTTGAAAGAGAAATTGGATAATTTCTTGCATAAGAACCCGGATGTTGCGGAGATAATCGAAAAGAAAATTAAGCAGTCGGAGAGGGAACGGAAAGAGCTTTCAGGAATACGGAAAATTGCCCGTGAAAGAGCTAAGAAATCCAATCTTCACAATAAAAAATTAAGAGATTGCCGAATTCATTTACCTGATGCGAAAAATGAACGTGCAGATGAGACTACTTTGTTTATCACAGAGGGAGATTCAGCAAGTGGATCGATAACGAAATCCCGTGATGTCAATACGCAAGCAGTTTTCTCCTTAAAGGGGAAGCCGCTCAACAGCTATGGTTTGACAAAGAAAATCGTTTATGAAAACGAGGAATTTAACCTCATTCAAGCAGCTTTGGATATTGAGGAGGATATGGATAATCTGCGTTACAATAAAATTGTAATCGCAACGGATGCCGACGTCGATGGGATGCATATACGCATGTTATTGTTGACGTTCTTTCTTCAGTTTTTTCCAGATTTGGTAAAACGAAATCATGTTTATGTCCTGCAAACCCCACTCTTTCGGGTGAGAAACAAGCAGAAAACCATCTATTGTTATTCGGACGAAGAAAGAAGAAGCGCGATAGATTCGCTGGGAAAAAATCCTGAGATCACACGATTCAAAGGTTTGGGGGAGATTTCTCCGGATGAATTCAAGCACTTTATCGGTGAAGATATACGTTTAGAGCCTGTTATGTTGACGAAAGATGCTTCAATCGACGAGATTTTGTCGTATTACATGGGGAAAAATACACCCGCTCGACAAGAGTTCATTATTGAAAATTTGCGCGTTGAGGGTGATATCAAAGATGAAGAAGAAACAGAAATTATAGAAAAAGCTTCTTAAAGAATGGCTGAAGAGGAAAAAGACGAAAACTTAGAAAACAACGAGGAGCTAAATAACGAAGGGGATGAAAATTCTTCGGAGGAGAGCAATATCGGGGATCGTCCGGTGGACGATAAGATAGTTCCGCTGAGTGGTCTGTATGAGAGTTGGTTTTTGGATTACGCATCATATGTAATTCTAGAAAGAGCTGTTCCGGGATTATATGATGGATTAAAGCCAGTTCAACGTCGGATCCTTCATTCCATGAAAGAAATGGATGATGGTCGTTACAATAAAGTAGCGAATATCATAGGAAATACGATGAAATACCACCCACACGGTGATGCTTCAATAGGTGATGCCTTGGTTCAGTTGGGTCAAAAAGATCTATTGATTGATATGCAGGGAAACTGGGGTAACACTTTAACAGGTGATAGCGCGGCTGCTCCGAGATATATTGAAGCCAGACTTTCGAAATTTGCCAATCACGTCGTATTTAATCCGAAAACGACCAATTGGCTGTCTTCTTATGATGGTCGAAACAAGGAGCCTGAGAATTTACCCATGAAATTCCCATTGCTATTGGCGCAGGGCGCTGAAGGTATTGCTGTTGGATTGGCGTGTAAATTTTTACCGCATAATTTCATCGAGTTAATTGAGCAATCCATTAATCATTTAAGAGGTAAGAAAGTGACTCTGGTTCCTGATTTCCCAACGGGCGGTATGGCGGATGTTTCCAATTACAACGATGGCTTGAAAGGAGGTAAGGTTCGAATTCGTGCGAAAATTCGAAAAGAGGACAATAAAACGTTGATAATCAATGAGATTCCATTCGGAACAACAACAGGGTCGTTGATTGACAACATCATCAAAGCGAATG
>CBFIBY010000143.1:0-6924 GCA_965660955.1 Crocinitomicaceae bacterium
ATTGTCTTTCGAATATTCACCCCACGGTAAATCCAAGAACAAATCCAAGTAGTTCAATTGAACGGAATACTCAGCTCCTTGCGGATTCATGCGCTTTAATTTGTCCAATTCTTTGTTGAACAATTTCAGTTCTTTATCTGAAAACTTCTTTTTTGAAGCGCGTTCTTCTAAATCCTTCGCATCTTCCATTTGTGGATTATCACCTAATTCTTCTTGAATGGTGCGCATTTGTTGCTGCAAGAAATAATCCCGTTGTTGCTTGTCAAGATCTTGACGCACCTTGTCTTGAATCTCATTGCGCATTTCCAGCATTTGTGATTCCATCTCAAGATGTTCCATAACCTTCTTTGCCCGAATTTGAATATCTAATTCTTCCAGCATACCTTGTTTTTTGGATACATCGGCATTCATGTTGGAACAAATGAAATTCACTAGGAACGTTGGACTGTCAATATTTCCTATGGCAAATGAAGCTTCCGAAGGAATATTCGGACTATCGCGAATGATTTGAAGTGCTTTTTCCTTGATACTTTCAATCATCATCCCCAATTGCTTGTTCTTTTTGTCAAACTTGGGTTCAGAAAGCAACTCGACTTTCGCTTTAAGATAAGGTTCACTTTGCGTTGGTTCAATCATCTTGAATCGACGTTTCCCTTGAATAATAGCCGTTGAACTCCCATCAGGCATTTTTAATAAACGTACGATTTGTGCGACCGTCCCAACATCATGCATATCTGCAAATTCAGGAGATTCCTCGTCTTGATCTTTTTGCGATACCACTCCGATGATCTTGTCACCTTTGTTCGCATCTTGAATCAATTTGATGGATTTATCTCTTCCAACGGTAATCGGTATTACGACACCTGGAAAGAGCACGTTATTGCGCAAAGAAAGAATGGGTAATTCATTGCTGAACTCTTGCTTATTCATCGACTCTTCCTCTTCAGAAGTAATCAATGGAATAAATTCGGCGTCTTGTTCACCGCCTTGGTTCAATTGTAGTAATGTTTTATCAAATATATTGTCCATAGTAAAGTCAAAATTGCGCCAAGTTGTCAGTGGAAAAATGAGCTTCATTCGTGAAACCTATATTTTCAGCACTTTAAAGGCGTGATGACTAATAAGACAAAGGGTGTGCCATTGTTCGGGAAGTGGAAATTTTGTCGGGAAATGAGATGAAAAAACAATCGCGGAGAGTTCGAAGAATTTCGCAAAGGGCGCTGAGAGGTCAGCTTTTTAGCGCTTGTAGTATTAGAATATCTTCAGCACTCAACTCAACTCCTCTCCGAATCATCATCGCATTTGCGGCATCGCATGCTTTGTCAAAATCAAAGGGAACGAATTCTTCGCCTCCCCAAGAAAAAGAAGGAATGAATTTTTGAGGAAAGTTGCCGCCGTAGATATTACAGGATACACCAATGACAGTCGCTGTGTTAAACATCGTGTTGATGCCACATTTGCTATGATCTCCCATGGTGACACCCATGAATTGTGTATCGGTTTGTTCTTCTTTCTGCGAAACGTAGCTATATGTGCGAATGTTAGAATAATTGTTTTTCAGATTGGACGTATTGGTGTCAGCACCTAAATTACACCATTCACCGATGAGCGAATTACCCATATATCCGTCGTGTCCTTTGTTGGAGTATGCTTGAAGAATAGAATTGCCCACTTCTCCACCTACCTTACAATGCGGACCAATAGTCGTTGCACCGTAGATTTTCGCACCCATTTTAACCGTTGAATTATCACAAAGCGCAAAAGGACCACGAACCATTGAACCTTCCATGATTTCGGCCTTCTCGCCTATGTAAATTGGACCTTCCGTTGTGTTTAAAACACAAGCTTCTGCTTTTGCACCCTCTTCAAGGAATACCAAACGTGGGTCACCAATTACAGTTACGGTGTTGGGAAGCAATTCAGAATTGATTCCTGCAGTGATTAATTCAAAGTCGCTTTTGATGGCTTTGTCGTTTTTTTGAAACAAATGCCAGCGTTTAGTAATCGTCACTACTTCTTGTCCGGTATATTGTAATATCGTCGCGCCAGTTCCTTTCATTCCCAGCCATGTATCACCTTGATACAAAGCCGTATTATCTTCCATACTGTTCAAAACAGAAACGTAATCTTCGTTAGGAATCACATTCGCAGGCAAAGACAAATCCCAATCCTTCTGCAGTGGATATTTTACTTGCAAATACTTTTCCGTAGCAAAACAAAATTCTGCTTCTGGAAAGTTCTCTTCCCAACGCTCTTCAAAGGTTAGAATTCCCATGCGCAATAGAGCAACTGGTTTCGTTAAGCTCAAGGGAGCAAATTCAAGATGAAGATTATTGTCGTGAAGTTGAATTTTCATGGTACTAATTTAAGACTTCTACTTTCTTTTTGGAAATCAAGAAAAGTGAAGCAAAGGTCAATACTGAATTTAAGATGATTAATTCAAATCCAATTTTATATCGTCCAAAGATGCCAACGGGAACGTTTTTAACAACAACTCCTCCTGGTCCACCTGCTGAGAAGTACCAAAGTATAATAGTAACAGCAACGGCTAATAAACACATGACAGGAACCAATTTGTCGTTCAACGTTCGTTTGGTCAATATCCCAAAGAAGAACATGGCGATAAGCGGTCCGTATGTGAATCCAGCAAAGAACATAATTTGTCCGATGGCGCTCATCGTCGTAGTGTATTTCAAAACGATAATAATCACCAATAAAAGCAAAGAAACGAAGACATGCACCCGCTTTCTTAATTTATATTGCTCATCACTTGATTTCTTTTTAAAATTGAAGATATCGTGTGAAAATGAAGTCGTAAGCGCGGTTAATGCACTATCGGCGCTTGAATATGCCGCAGCAATTAGTCCAATTAGAAATAAAACGCCGACAAACAAACCTGTTTTGGAATGAATAGCTATTGTTGCGAAGAGGTCATCACCTTTCACTCCGGTTCCAATTCCCGTCTGCTCGGCGTACATGTACAACAATGCTCCAAGGGAAAGAAAAATCAAGTTCACAAAAACCAAAACTGTAGCGAAACTCATCATGTTTTTCTGTGCTTCACCGATATTCTTGCAAGAGAGATTCTTTTGCATCATGTCTTGATCCAGTCCCGTCATTCCAATGGCAATGAAAATCCCACCAAAGAAATGTTTCCAGAAATAATTCTTCTCAAACCAATCATCAAAAAAGAAGATACGCGAATACGGACTGTTTTTAATGGTTGAAACAACGCCTTCTTCGCGCAGGTCAAGCTCTCCGATAATGATATAACACATCACCAAGACAGCTGCGATCATAAAAAATGTTTGTAGCGTGTCGGTCCAGATGATTGTTTTTATTCCTCCTTTGTTCGTATACACCCATATCAGCGCAATTGATAGAAACACTGTGACTTCAAACGGAACATTGAATTCATCGAAAAGGAATAATTGGAGAACATTTGCTACAAGCAATAATCGAATAGATGCACCTAACAAACGACTTCCTAGAAAGAAAATGGCGCCCGTTTTGTGCGAATAGAATCCGAATCGTTCTTCCAGATAGGTATAAATCGAGGTCAGATTCATACGGTAATAAATCGGCATGAGCACATAAGCCACAATGATGTAGCCAATTAAATACCCAAATACGACTTGCATGTAGGAAAACTGATTATCCGGATTGCCCACCCAACCTGGAATACTAATAAAAGTAACGCCTGAAAGTGAAGCGCCAATCATTCCGAAGGCAACCAAATACCACGGTGACTTTTTATTGCCTGTAAAAAAGGAATCGTTGTCGGCACCGCGTGAAGTCAATCGAGCAACAGCAAGCAGCACTGCGAAGTACCCAGCAATTAATGAAACGATAAGAATCGGACTCATAAAGTTGTTTTTACAAGATTAAGGAATAAATGGAAGTGAATGTTGACATTTTTCGATAGTTAATACAGGATAAAATGTTAAAAACAAGTTATGAATTTTTTAATGAATTTTTGACACAGAGAAAATACTTCACAATATAGTGTTGGACATTTTGCCAATTGTAAAATTGGAGAATTGGAGAATTTTTATTCTGTGGGTGAAGAATTATATAAAAACCTGTTGATAGAAATGAACTTTTTACTTATCTTATGTAAAAAGAACCATCAACTCACCAACTAAAAGAGATAAAATGGCAGCATCAAAAACCAAATATTACAGTAACGAAGAGATCAAATTAGCTCAAACCGCAAGAGCCCTATCTCATCCAGCTAGAGTTCGAATCCTAAGTCTTATAAAAGACAAAGGGTTTGTCCGAAATTGCGACTTAATGCCTCTTTTACGACTAGACAAAAATACAATTCACCATCATTTGATAAAATTGAAGGACGCTGAACTTGTACGATCAGAGTTTAACCACAATAGTTATCTAATTGTTAAGCAAGAAGATGCTGATAAAAAAATCGAGCGCTTGGGGTTGATTTAATTGCTTTTGACTCATTCTCTTCATTACTGCGCGCGTTGGACATTTTGCCAATTGTATAATTGGCAAATTTTCTAATTAGCTATTTTTCGAATTGCAGAAAATAACGTCTTTTTAAAACACACCTATTCAGTACCGAACTGAAGAATTATAAACCAAACAACGTTAAAATCAAAACTGTAACTTAATCAAAGCTTCTTCGATATAAAGTATATTTGTCAACAACAAAAATAACTATGGATATCTTCTTACAAATCATCATGTCAGTTGCACCAGCGGTGGTGGTATTTTTCACTACGGCGTTATTCCTTAAGAATCAAGGACAGAAAGAGTTGCGAAACGCGCACATGGAAATGAAAAAAGAACGACAAAAACACTTTTTACCAGAACGAACAGAAGCGTATCAACGCGGTGTTTTATTGTTGGAACGAATTCACCCCAACGCCCTGGTAATGCGTGTCCACAACCCTGGAATGCCAGCTAAAGCGTTCCAAGCGGACCTTATTTCAGCTGTAAGAGAGGAATACGATCACAATGTCGCTCAACAGCTATTTATTTCGAATGAAGCGTGGACCTTACTTAAAAAAGCAAAAGACGAAACGGTTAAAATCATAAATATTGCCGGCGAAAAAATGAGCGCAACAAGTATGTCGACCGATTTGGCGCAGAAAATATTTGAAATGGTTGGTGAAATAGGTGAATTGCCTTCGGAAATCGCAGTAGAATATCTCAAGAAAGAATTTCAAGAATTGTTGTAAACCAACTTATTCAAAAAATAAAAAGCCGCATCAGTAACGATACGGCTTTTTTTTATATTCTTTTTTTCCTATTGAGGAGGCATTCCCTGCATTTGTTGCGGTTGCATCTTCGGCGCTTCCACTAACGATCCTTTTGGTCCGAAATCAAGTAATTCGATATAAAACATAAGGGATTCGCATTGGTCACGCTCACCATAGGCTAGTTCCCATGGGATGTAGACATTGTATTTCCCTCCTTTTTTGAAGTTAGGAAAAGCAATTCCCCATCCCTGAATTACACCAGTCAAATTGAAAGCAGGAATTGGTTGACCTGTTTCTTCCATAATCTGAAAAGAATTCTCGAGTGTATCACCCTCCGCTTTAACAACAACGTAGTTTACTTTTACATCGTCTGTTTTGCTTGGACTCGCACCTGAACCTTCTTCTAAAGTTTCAATAACAATTCCACCTTCAACGGTCTTTGTATTTTCTAACGTAGCAGCTTCAGCCATCATTTCGTTACCGAATTTTTTGTTGATATCCGATAAGAAATCAAAGTACATTTTGTTTGACACGTCAGCCTTTATTAAGGTATCGCGTCTATACAAACCATCTTTGAAACCAATATTTACAATATCCATATCAAACTGATCCATAGCTTTTTTACCGTTCCACTTTTTATAGAATACAGATCCTGCCAAACGCCCAATGCATCTTGAACCAGCCTTTACCTGCGTAGTATCAAAATCTTGTCCGTATGGTCCGTAAAGCTTACTCAATGAATTTTCACAATCTTTCGACAAGCCCGGTTCATCGTTCATACCATCATTGAATCCCAAGGCCATATCGTCAAAACTCAATTTCTCCAAATTAGGATCACCGGATCGGGTAATCATTTGTGCTTGCGTCGCTCCGACGATATAAGATATTTTATCCTTGAAAGTTTTCAATTCAACTTTCTTTTGCTCATCTTTATTATTGCCGCAACTCGTCAGCGCAAGCACCAATATTGCGATTACCCATACATTTCTCATCCTACTACTTCTAATAATTCAACATCAAATACCAAAGTCATAAACGGCTGGATGGGTCCACCTGGATGTGGATTTTCTCCATACGCTAATTCTTGTGGTATATACAAACGGTATTTCGAACCTTCTTTCATCAATTGCAAAGCCTCTGTCCAACCTGGAATCACTTGATTTACACCAAATGTAGCTGGAGAATTTCTTTCGACTGAACTATCGAAAACAGTTCCATCGATAAGTGTACCATGGTAATGCACTTTTACTTGATCCGTTGCAGCAGGAGCTTTCCCCTTACCTTCTTCGATAACTTCATATTGCAATCCAGAAACTGTTGTTTTAACACCGTCTTTCTTGAAGTTTTCTGCTAGGAATTTCTCACCAACTTCTTTGTTTGCCTTAAATTGCTCTTGGACAGCAACAGAAAGATATTGTTGGATAATTTGATTCGCTTCCTCAGGAGCATATTTCGGTGGCTTACCTGAAAACACATCCGTGATAGCCTGCACCATGATTTCAGGGTTAATTTCTTTTAAATTTTGCTGCAGTAAACTTCCTGCAACACTCATTCCGACGCAGTAACTTACTGCTTTCATTTCTTCTGTCATTCAATAATTTTTTGGCAAAGATAAACGAATTGACAAGGCTAGAAAGTTAAGGTTATGTAAAATCGATTATTTTATCAATTTGATAAAGTGATGATTCTCAGCAGAAAC
>CBFIBY010000144.1:0-6644 GCA_965660955.1 Crocinitomicaceae bacterium
CCATAAAAGCACTGGCTTGATCGGGAAACTCACGAATCTGAAGTATTACTGCACCCTCATCCTTGGTGATTAAACTGTTTGGAGCAATTGTGATTACGGATCCATTCGCGGTAGTAAACTCCCCACCTTTTTTAGGGTCAACTGGAAAACTTTCGAATTCAATATCGGATTCGTCGCTCACAGGATGAAGGCAGTCTGTGTCCTCAGGCAGTTGATTAGTAGTGTTTTGAATGGATGTTGTTAAAGTAGAATTATTATCACTGGCAAAAATGTTGTTTTGAAATGTTAAGGTTAAAATGAGGGCTAAACAGGCTAGACCAACAGGTCCGTAAAACCAAGGATTCTTCCATATCGGAGGTTTCATTGCTTGATACCCTTTTACTACTTTGTCGAAGTCTTGTCTGGACTGAATATAGGAGGAGTCCAGTGGTTTTCGATCGAGATTGAATTTTGTCTTCATATCACTGTTTATCAATAAAATGTTTCTTTAATTTTTCCAATGCCCTAAAAGATTTAACTTTTGCATTGTTCTCTGTTAATTCGAGAATTTCTCCAATTTCACGGTACGATCTTTTTTCAAAGTATCGCAATTCGATGAGTTGCAGGTCCTTCTCATTTAATTTTTTGAGCATCTTGAACAGTTTGTCCCGATTCTCGGTGTTTTCGTCCTCTTCTATTTCTAGTACCATGCTAGAAAGATGAACGGTTTCAATATTCACTGTACGAAGTGCTTTTTGATCCCGAAAAGCTTGATATAATTCGCTTTTCGCAATTCTGTAAAGCCACGACGACAAAGGTAATCCCCTGTATTCGAATTTGTTGATGTTTTTCAACGCTTTCATGAAAACTTGGGATGTAATGTCGAGCGCTTGTTCACGATCATCCATCCTCTGATAGATGTACCGGAATATTTGCTCGTGGTACTTTTGGTAGAGCGGGCCGAATTTCTCCGGGTCTTTTTGCGCTCTCCGAATCCAACTTTGCTCCTCCTCTAGCTTAGCTGAATTTTGATGATACACTGGGTTAACTGACATAGGTTTTTGGGTTTATTCAAGCATATGTAAAGTGGTTTAGTCTTTACAGTTATTACAACGATCTAATCTCGATTCGTTACAGAATAAAACGCAATAAAATAAAATTTAGTATATTCTAATAGGAATTACTGAAATCTAAGCTTTCACAAGTGGCTTGTTTTCAGTTACTTTAGTGTATATCTCTCCGTACATTGGAAGAATACGTTCCAAACTAAAAAGTTTGGCTCTTGCTAATGCATTTTTGCGGAAATCATTCAATTTTTCAGGTGAATTTAAAAGTGAAAGAGCATTCTTGGCCATATCGTCAACATCGCCAACATTCGACAGAAATCCGGTTGAGCCATGCACATTAACTTCAGGAATTCCTCCTGTATTGGATGAAATCACAGGAACTGATTTTGCCATAGCCTCAAGAGCGGCTAGTCCAAAGCTTTCTGTTTCGGATGGTAAAAGAAATAAATCAGATATTTCCAATACATGAGAGGTGTCCCTCACTTTTCCTATCATAATTACTCGATCACACAGATTGTACTGTCGACAAAGCATGTCTATGTTTGCTCTTTCGGGACCATCTCCAACTAATAGAAGCTTTGACGGAATTTTCTCATTTACCTTGACGAAGGTATGCAACACATCCTCAACTCTTTTTACTTTTCTAAAATTGGAAACATGACATAGAATAGGCTCATCGGCGTTCGCGTACCTTTCTCTAGTCTTTCTTCTTTCTTTTTCAGAATTAGCTTCCTCCACATGAATGAAATTAGGAACTACATGAATTTCCTTTTTTGTATTGAAATGATCAAGTGTGTCTTTTTTAAGACTTTCAGAAACAGCTGTAACGGCATCTGACTGATTCAAGCAGAAGCTAATAACAGGTTCGAACGAAGGGTCCTTCCCTACCAAAGTGATGTCGGTTCCATGCAAGGTTGTTATGAACGGTATATAAATTCCTTCTGAAAGTAGAATTTGTTTTGTCATGAACGCGGCAGAAGCATGTGGTATAGCGTAATGAACGTGCAAGAGATCAAGCTTCTCATATTTTACTACATCGACCATTTTACTGGCCAATTCTGTTTCGTAGGGCTGATAATCAAAAAGCGGGTAATCTGTGACGGCAACCTCGTGATAGAAAATATTTTCTCGAAAGCTTCCTAATCTTACAGGTTGTGAATAGGTTATGAAATGAATTTCGTGTCCTCTTTGAGCTAGGGCTTTACCTAATTCTGTTGCAACAACACCTGAACCGCCAAAAGTTGGATAAAGAACAATGCCTATTTTCATGTTTCTACTTTCTATTTAGATGTTCCTGCAACTAAATACTTGCAAGGAAATTGTAATTTTTTGCACCACGTATGCTTTGGTAAATTCTTGTTTGAATTCGTGTTCGAATATTCATTCTAACAATTTTCCAATTTTCCGCACTTGGATTTACTCTATTTGAGAGAAAAACATAGTTGATATTGTACTTAGGGTCAGCCCACGTTAAAGTTCCGGTAAACCCTGAATGTCCAAAACTGCTTGGTGAGGCATCTGCACACGCTGTAGCAGCCGCACCGTTTAATTTTGGTTTGTCAAAACCTGCTCCTCTCCTATTTCTACCAGGAAATTGAACACTTGTATACTCGCCAATAATTTCTTCTTTCAAAACTTGAACACCTCCATACGAACCATTGTTCAAAAGCATTTGCATTAATATGGTTAAATCATTGGCGGTTGAGAAGACACCAGCATGTCCACAAACGCCGCCCATCATTGCAGAACCAGGATCATGTACATAGCCGTGAATAGTTTGTTTTCTGAAGATTTTATCGTTTTCTGTAGGTGCAATGCGATTCAAAGGGAATTTCAAATACGGATTGTACGTCATTGTTTGAAGGCCAAGTGGTTGGTATACTTTTTCGTCAACATATTGTTCCATGGGCTTTTCACCTCGTTTCTCAATAATTTTTTTGACGAAGTAATAGCCTAAATCTGAATACTTATAAGATCTGCCTTTTAAGTTGCATGAAAGTATTCGCGAGTACATGGTGTCAGGATAGTCATCTCGAATCCATAGATTATCCGCCACGGGAACGGTGAAATTGTCTTTCTTGACATGGGAATACAATTCTGGACTAGGTTGCTTGTTTGAAAGTGTTTTTAGGTAAAATGGAATCCATGCAGGAAGTCCGGCTTGATGCGCCATCATGTCTTTTAACCAAATGTTTTTCATGGGATTGTTACCGACAACCTCAGGGATAATATTCGTCAATGAATCATTCAATGAAAACTTGTTTTCTCCTTGAAGTGACATAAGAGAAACAGTGGATGCTGCTATTTTAGAAATGGATGCAATATCATAGATTGTATTGTTTTCAACAGGTTGAGATTTGGAATAATCGTGATGCCCAAAGTTCTTTTCATAAATCACAGTTCCTTCGTATCCGACCATTATCTGACACCCAGGCAAAGCTCGCGCTCGTATGGCCTCTTTTGCAATATTGTCAATCTGGTTGATTTTCTCTGGGTTCACCCCCAGATATTCTGCGGGAATATAACTAAGTCGATTTAAACTACGCAATCCTACGCCAAATCCTTGTGGGTATCTCGGTGTATGGTAATATGGTAAATGTCCGCCTGAAGCATGAGCACCGAAAGCTGCTTGTAGACACAATGATATATCCAAAGCACTCGTATCTGAACTCAATAGGATGCCTTGAAAGGCGTTGAAATTCGCGATGCGCTTTCTGTAAAAACTTCGGGAGTCCGTTAGCAAAATAAATTTTGTATTGCCTTTGTAATTGGTGGCGATGCGCATGGCGTCGTCAATATTTTCACCGAAACCATCCAAAACGCAAATTCTGGGTAAATTGCCTTTCTCTAAAGCGTACTTTTTAACGGGTGCGTAATGTGCAATTTCCTTTTGAAGAAGCTCATAATTATTTTCCTGCGCGAACAGTGTGACTGTATCTGATAAATTGCGGATTGGTAGTATATTTCCTTCTGTTTTAATGCACGTTAAAGAAGCTTGTTTGACCTGGTATTCAAACGGTTTATCGTATTGTGAAAAATTAGTTTTATTTTCTTTTATCGCGTGCAACTCATGTTTTAATCGAAGAATTTTTATGCATCGGTTCTTTAAATCGAGGGAATCCTTCTGAAAGTGTTCTTGCAGAAAACTATTCAAGTCATTTTTGAATTCAAAAGAAACGCAAACGATATCTGAGCCATTAATTAAACTCTTCGCTGAACGCGTAATTTGTTCATCTTTTTCAAGCTCAGAGAAATCTTGACTTATAATTATGCCTTCAAAACTCATTTCCGTCCGAAGGAAGGATTGTTGACTGGCTGATTTGAATCTGGAAAAGCGTTTTTGAAAAACATCAATATCGTCGCTCAATTGAATAATCCCATGCCCTTTTCTTGCATAATATCTATTTCCTGACATTCCGACAGCAATGAAGTCCGATAGTTTTGTGGGGTCGACGGGTTTCTCCCTGAAGAAAAAATCTGAAACGCCTAGTTTGATGCCGTTTTGTTCGCCAGCCATTAAGCATTGTTCCCAATATTTCTCAGAAATTAAAGGTGATTGCTGAAAAGCACTCATTGAATTGTTCCAATCAGAAATCAATGTTTGGAAAGGTTGACCTAATACAATGTTTGCACCTGATTTTTTTAGTTTTTGTAGTTGAATCGCGTGACCATAAAAAGCTAATCTTGGTAATCCCGTTTGACCAATACTTATGTTTTTCACCCGTGCCGAATCGGTAAAAGTGGATGTTGCAATATGAAATTCTTCTTCAGTAAAATGATGAGCAGAAGTAGGCTTGAGTATAACATCATTTGGATTATATAACAGGCCGTTTATTTGAATCGAGTCATTGCTTAGTATTGAGGTATTCTTCGATGTACATGGATGAATACTTAATAAATTCAGACGTTCAGACATAGAAAGCGCGTTGTATACACTGTCAATGGCCAACTGTTGAAGTTCTTGTTCGGAAAAAATCTCTGTCCCTGTAGCTGTTTTACTCTCCTCACCCGTTAGATGAAGCATAGAAAACAAAATATAGGTCCAGATAATGGAGCGGTATTTCATTTTGACAAAAATAGTTTGGATTCATGACAATAACAGTCAGAAAACTAATTATTATTAACAAAAATTCGACCAAAATTGAAATTTAATGACCAATTGTCACTTATCTTGTAGTCGGAATGATTCTTGCAAATCTGTTCTCATACAATTGATATTTTTAAATTTGTAATATAGCAAAGCCTCATGAAGTTTAAATTCCTTGCCAATTCTATACGTAACAAGCGATTCGATTATTCGCCCATGCATTATGATGAGCGGAAAGAACGGTTGGATTTAAAGAGGAAGGAATTTGAGAGATTGGAGAATTCGGAATTACACGACGAAGACCGTAAAACTATTTTACGACAAAATATGCAAGAATCTTGGTCGCGAGCAAAATATGCTCAAAATCAACGCTCATCGTCCAACCTACGTGTCCTTTTGTTGATTGCCATCTTGTTTGCGCTCGGTTATTTGATTTTTAATGGCGTTGACGGTGTTGACCAAGTAGTAAAAAAGTTGTGGTAATATGAGTGGAGTAATAAAACTACTACCTGATCACATTGCCAATCAAATTGCTGCCGGAGAAGTTATTCAACGGCCAAGTTCCGTTGTCAAAGAATTGATGGAAAATGCCATTGATGCCGGAGCAACAAAAATTGACGTTGTTATCAAAGATGCAGGAAGAACGCTTATTCAAATAATCGATAATGGCAAAGGCATGTCAATGTTTGATGCTGAAATGTGCTTTGAACGTCACGCTACAAGTAAGCTTCATAACGCAGATGACCTGTTTAAACTTCAAACGAAAGGGTTTCGAGGTGAGGCATTAGCTTCAATTGCGGCTATATCACATGTGACAATGAAAACTTGTCAGGAAAACGAACAAGTTGGAACCTGTATAGAAATTGAAGGGAGTGAAATAAAAACAAAGGAGCCAGCGGTGTGTCCGCAAGGGAGTTCATTTGAAATTAAGAATTTATTTTTTAATGTCCCAGCAAGAAGAAATTTTTTGAAGTCAGAAGGAGTTGAATTCAAACATATTTTGCATGAATTTGAGCGTTTAGCACTCCCCCACTTCGAATTGGAATTCAGCTTGTCGCACAATGGTCAGTCTATTCATACTTTATCCAGCTCAAATTTGCGAAAACGGATTGTTGATTTATACGGTAAGAATTACAATGACCGATTAGTACCCATTGAGGAAAGTACGGAAATCGTTTCTATCACGGGGTTTGTTGGAAAACCAGAATGCGCTCGTAAAACGAGAGGTGAACAGTTTTTGTTCGTCAATAACAGATTTTTTCGTGATCCTTATTTGAACAATGCCGTTCAAAAAGCGTTTTCAAATCTGATTCTTCCAAAAACTCATGCAAGTTACTACTTGTTTTTGGAGGTTGATCCAGCAAGAATTGACGTAAACGTGCATCCTACAAAAACAGAAATCAAATTTGAAGAAGAGCGATCTATCTATTCCATCTTGATGACTTCTGTTAAAACAGGTCTTGGGAAATATCATATTGTTCCGTCTTTGGATTTTGAAAAAGAAACAAGTT
>CBFIBY010000144.1:6654-6900 GCA_965660955.1 Crocinitomicaceae bacterium
GTTTTGAATTGCCATATGATCAAAAGCATGCCGAAATTCGCTCACCTGAGATTAAAGTGGACACGAACTACAATCCTTTCAAAACTACCTCGAAACCAGCTACTTCCGGATCGTCATCTGAACAAGGATTTTCTAAAGCTATTGTTAGCGCTGGGATAGAAAGTCAAAAAGAAGTTGCACATTCTTGGGAAAGTTTTTACGATTTAACGGAAGATGATCCTGAAACGGAGAATACACTGGATGTTG
>CBFIBY010000145.1:0-6840 GCA_965660955.1 Crocinitomicaceae bacterium
TGGTAAGATGCTCAGTTTTCGCATGATGCTTTTTGTCGTTTATGTTCTGGTCAGTTTCTCTGTAGCGCTGATAATGGGCTACGAAAGAACGGATTTTGGCATCCTCGGGCTACTGGTATTGAATCAGTTTTTCATCGTATTAATCGCCTATATCCGAAGTCATTTTGCTGGATTTTTGTACTTCCGTTTGGATGCCTTGTTTTCTGTTTTGGATCGCCTTCTGCTCATTTTCATTTGTGGAACTGTCTTTTTTTTACGTGACGATTTTGAGATTAAATGGTTCGTTTGGATGCAAACGGCGTGTTATTCCTTAGCGCTAATTTCAGCTTTCTGGTTACTAAAAGGAAAAATAGGAATTTCTAAAATCAAACTCGACATCCCTTTCGCATTAACCGTTGTACGAAAAAGCCTTCCGTATGCATTGTTCATTTTGCTAATGATGTTTTATACCCGAATGGATTCTATTATGGTAGAGCGCATGCATGCGAATGGAGCGTATGAAGTCGGTGTATATGCGCAAGGCTTTCGCCTTTTAGATGCTTTCTTTGTCTTTGGAATGTTGTTCGCAGGATTGTTATTGCCTCTTTTTTCCCATCAGATGAAAAACAAAGAGGAGAATCGAAAACTATTATTTCTGTCTTCGAAATTGTTATTGGGAGGCGCTATTCTTATTGCATTTCTTTGTTACTTCAATGCGGAAACTATCTTGCGATGGATATACAAAAATGACATTAACTCATCCATTCCTTCCTTTCAGTGGTTGATGTTATCCTTCATCGCGATGGGTGTTTCATTGATATTCGGTACGTATTTAACCGCAGCAGATGAATTGAAATTTCTGAACCGGACGGCTGCTTTGGGTATTGTCGTGAACTTGAGTTTGAACATCTATTGGATTCCAACTTATGGAGCTGAAGGTGCAGCGTGGGCAACATTTATCACCCAAGTTTTTATTGCTTCGGCCCAGGCATTTTTTATTGTTAAAATTTTTGGAGCTTCTCATTTCCAGCGTTATGGAGGTCAGCTCGTGTTGGTTTTGATTGCTTTTTGGTTTGGCTTGAGTTATTTGCATCCTTATTTACCCATGCCAATTCTAACCGAAATAGCTATGGGAATAATAATCTTAGTAGTTATCCGTTTCTGGAACGTGAAAGAAATGATTTCATTAATTACCCAAAAGGCGTTGAAGGTTGAAAATAGCGATACTTCATCCGAATCAATTGATATTTAACTTTATCTTCGCAACCCATCTGGGTAATAGGGAACGATTAAAATAAAACATGGAACAAAAGGAAATTCATTTAGAAGAAGAAAGAGAAAACTTGTTGGTTTTCATCTGGAAGAACCGAAAAATTGTATTGATTATCACCGCAATTGCTGCTGTCGTTTCACTCGTAGCTAGTTTCTTTGTTACGCCACTTTTCTTATCAAAGGCTGTGGTTTTCCCTGCAGCGACAAGTACGGTATCCTTCTCCGAACAGCGAAATGCGAAGGCTTCATCTATGGATTTTGGAGAGGAAGAGCAAGCAGAACAATTGGTGCAAATTCTTCAATCGTCTAAAATCAGAAACCGTTTGATTGAGAGATTTGATTTGTACAAGAACTACGATATTGATTTGGATGACAAGAACAAGAATTACAAATTGAATAAAGCCTATAACAATCACATTCAATTCAACCGAACACGTTACGGTTCGATCGAAATTAGTGTGTTGGATAAGAATCCGGAACTGGCGGCTACGATAGCCAATAAAATTGTACAATTGATTGATACGGTCAAAAATGAAATGGTTCAAGAAAGAACTTTACCGGCATTTGAGATCAATCAACGTAAGCGCAAGATGCTTGAGGACCAGATGAAAACCTTACAAAATGAAATGGATTCTTTGTCTGTCAACGGAGTTGTTCCGACGGAGAGTAGAGCAAATCTATTTCAAGCCTACAACGAAGCAAAATCAGCAGCGGATAGAGCTTTTTTCCAGAAGCAAATTGACGTAAACTCTGAATATGGAGCCAAATTCGATGGACTTCAAATGCTACGAGATGAGATGATTGTTAAGTTGGCGAAATTTGAAGATTCATACGAACAGGCCGAATCAGACGCCAATACATTATTCAATCACAAATTCGTTGTCGAAGACGCCGTTGTTGCGGATAAAAAAGATAGACCGAAAAAATCGATTATTATTTTGATGGCAACCTTTGGTACTTTCTTCTTCATGATATTTGCCTTGTTGATTCGCGAACGATATAGAGAATTGAAAAGAGCAGTTTAGTGCAATTTCTACGCTCGAATATCGGATTGGGTCTTTTTGGACTACTTTATATTTTCGTTTCGGCGTATGTCATTTGGCTGGATCAGGCCTATTTCGCCTTGGCTTCTCTTGGCTTACTCTTCATTTATTTTGCTGTTTATTATTCAGAGCAGAGCTTCTTGGCGCTCGCTATTCTCACCCCTTTGAGCATAAACATTGAGGAATACACCAATAGTTTTGGATTGTTTATTCCAACCGAACCGCTTCTTTTTGGAATGATGTTGCTCTTGCTTTTACAAGAAGTTCGGAAGCCATTTATACCCAAGCATGTATGGCGACATCCAATCGTCGTTGCTGCGGGCGTGTATGTTATTTGGTTGGGAATGAGCACTATTGCATCTTCCAATCCCGTTACCTCGATTAAGTTTATCGTCGCCAAGCTGTGGTTTTTCATACCTATTTTACTTCTAGGACCAATTGTTTTCAGCAAGAAAAGAAACATTCAAAAATTCCTATGGATGTTTGTGATTGGAATGTCCGCCGTGGTTTTGTTCACAGTATTGAAACATGCCATGTACAGTTTTGGCGAAAAAGAAAGTCACTGGGTAATGGATCCCTTCTTCAAAGATCACACGATTTATGGGGCAATCGTTGCGTTGGCTTTGTTGCTAGCAGCAGGTATTTATCAAAGCAAGAAATTTCCTTTATTGACACAAGTTTTACTCATTGGCATAATTGCCATTCTATTTATCGGATTATACTTTTCATACACACGAGCAGCTTGGTTAAGCGTTGTAGGTGCTGCGGCTATTGGAATTGCGATCAAACTCCGAATAAAATTTAAGTATCTACTGGGTGTCGCTGCATTCGGTGGATTGATGTTGTTCTTTTCATGGGATGCCATTCAATTAGAACTGGGACGAAACAAGCAAGACCATACCACAGAGGATTTTGGCGAACGATTACAAAGTGCCACGAATGTCACAACGGATGCATCCAATTTGGAGCGTTTGAATCGTTGGTCCTGTGCGATTGAAATGTTCAAAGAGCGACCACTTGTTGGATTTGGTCCAGGAACCTATGCGTTCGAATATGCTCGTTTTCAAGATCCGGAAAACATGACAATCATTTCCACGAATTTCGGAAACATGGGAAATGCTCACAGTGAATATTTAGGTCCACTTGCTGAAACGGGGATTCTTGGATTAATCACTTTTCTTATCCTCATATTTTTCTTGTTTTACAAAGGAATCATGTTGTATCTCGCTTGGCCAGAAGAAGACAATGAAATAAAACAGCTTCTGTTCTTCATGATTTTGGCGCTTTCTTCTTACTTCATACACGGCTTGCTTAACAATTATCTGGATACGGATAAAGCCTGTGTTCCCATCTGGGGAATGGCGGCGATTTTCATTGCTTTGGAGTATAAATTGAAGGTGAAAAGCACAAAGCTAAAGGCATAAAGCATTTGGCCTTCAGCTAATCCAAAAAACCCTTTTAGCTTTAAGGTTCTTTTCACTAACTTTGCCCCTCGAAAATCGCAAGAAAATGACGAATAAGTATCCTGTTTACAAAGGTTTAGATTTGCCCAAAGTTGCCAATGAAGTGTTGGAAAGCTGGAAAGAAAATCAAATTTTTGAGAAATCCATTTCTGAACATGAAGGTGATCCCTCTTTCGTATTTTACGAAGGGCCGCCATCTGCCAATGGATTACCAGGAATTCACCACGTTATGGCGCGTGCGATTAAAGACATTTTTTGTCGATACAAAACACTCAAAGGATTTCAAGTTCAACGTAAAGCGGGTTGGGATACACATGGTTTGCCGGTTGAATTAAGTGTTGAAAAAGCACTCGGAATTACCAAAGAAGATATCGGAACGAAAATTTCTGTTGAAGAGTACAACAAAGCGTGCCGTGAAACAGTGATGCAATACACAGACATCTGGAATGATTTGACCGAAAAAATGGGGTATTGGGTCGACATGTCAGATCCGTATATCACCTACAAGCCGAAATACATGGAATCGGTGTGGTGGTTGCTAGGACAATTATACAACAAGGATTTAATCTATAAAGGATATACGATTCAACCTTACTCGCCAAAAGCAGGAACAGGACTTTCTTCTCACGAAGTGAATCAGCCAGGAAGTTATCGAAATGTGAAGGATACTTCGGTTGTCGCTCAGTTTAAATTGAAAGATGCTTCGGCTTCCCCCTTCGGAGGGAAGAGTGAGAGAATCGAAGGAAGACCAAGCGTTAGTGCCGGGACTAAGGGGGAGGATAACTTAAACCTTGAAGAAATCTTCCTCATGGCCTGGACAACCACACCTTGGACCTTACCTTCGAACACAGCCTTAACCGTTGGACCGAAGATTGAATATGTAATGGTGCAAACCTTCAACCAATATACCTTCCAAAAAATGAATGTTGTCTTGGCCAAAAACTTGGTAGGATATCAATTTGGAAAAGGATACAACAAAGTAGAAACGGCAGCTGAATTATCAGAATACAATGAAGGTGATAAATCGATTCCTTTCTTTGTAGCAGACGAATGTGTAGGTCAAGATTTAATCGGTTTAAAATACGAGCAATTGTTACCGTATGCCTTGCCTGCTGAAAATCCAGAAAATGCATTTGTTGTCATCGGAGGTGATTTTGTAACGACGGAAGATGGAACTGGAATCGTACACACAGCACCTACTTTCGGTGCGGATGATGCAAAGGTAGCGGCAGACGCGGGTGTGCCCGGTTTATTAGTCGACGATGGAAAAGGAAATTTGCTTCCTTTGGTTGATCTACAAGGTAAATTCCGACCAGAAATGGGTGAATTGGCTGGGTTGTACGTGAAAAATGAATATTATGCCGACGGCGAAGCGCCTGATAAATCCGTGGACGTTTTAATTTCAATTGATTTGAAAACGAAAAATCGCGCCTTCAAAGTTGAAAAATACGAACACAGTTATCCGCATTGCTGGAGAACTGATAAGCCAATACTATATTATCCTTTGGATTCATGGTTTATCAAAGCGACTTCCGCAAAGGATCGCATGATGGAATTGAACAAAACGATTCAATGGAAACCCGAATCGACTGGTACAGGACGTTTTGGAAAATGGTTGGAAAACTTGAACGACTGGAATCTTTCTCGTTCGCGATATTGGGGAATTCCAATTCCAATTTGGTCCACAGCAGATGGAGCAGAAAGAATTTGCATTTCTTCCATTGAAGAATTGAAAGCAGAATGCGAGAAAGCTGTTGCGGCAGGTGTAATGTCTGCAAATCCACTAGCAGATTTCGAAGTAGGAAATATGTCCGAAGAGAATTACGACAAAGTGGATTTACATAAAAACTATGTAGATGAAATCACTTTAGTCTCTGCTTTTGGAAAGCCTATGAAACGCGAGTCGGACCTAATCGACGTTTGGTTTGATTCAGGTTCTATGCCCTACGCGCAAGTTCATTATCCCTTTGAAAATAAAGAAGCAATTGACGAAAACAAAGCCTTTCCAGCTGATTTCATCGCGGAAGGGGTTGATCAGACTAGAGGTTGGTTCTATACGATGCACGCTATCGGAACAATGGTTTTCGATTCCGTTGCTTACAAAAATGTTATTTCAAACGGATTGGTTCAGGACAAAAACGGACAGAAAATGTCCAAACGCTTGGGCAACGCAGTCGATCCTTTTGAAACATTGGACAAATACGGTCCGGATGCGACACGTTGGTATATGATTACTAATGCACAACCGTGGGACAATTTGAAATTCGATGCCGAAGGAATTGCCGAAGTGCAGCGAAAATTCTTTGGAACACTTTATAATACATATTCTTTCTTCGCACTTTACGCGAACATTGACGAATTCGATTATTCAGCGGCAGACATTGATTTTGCAAAACGACCTGAAATTGACCGATGGATATTGTCTCAATTGAACTCCTTGAACCAAGAAGTAGACAGTGCTTTTGCAGCATACGAACCAACAAGAGCGGCGCGTGCTATTCAAGATTTCACAGTTGATCATTTATCCAATTGGTTTGTTCGACTTTCAAGACGCCGATTCTGGAAACAAGGTGAGGACGACCAACAAGACAAACTGTCGGCTTACCAAACATTGTATACGTGTTTGGAATCCATCGCGATTATGAGTGCACCCGTTGCGCCTTTCTTCATGGATCGATTGTACACCGATTTACAAGTAATCAAAGGCGATTCGAAACAATCCGTTCATTTGGCTGAATTTCCGAAATTGATCGAATCGTTTATCGATAAGGACTTGGAAAATCAAATGGAGATTGCTCAAAAAGTGTCTTCGCTTGTTTTGGGTCTTCGCAAGAAGGAGAAAATTAGAGTTCGTCAACCTTTGCAAAAAATAATGGTTCCGGCTTTGGATCAAGATTTTGTTCGAAATGTAAAACATGTTCAGGATTTGATTCTATCTGAAGTGAATGTCAAAGAGTTGGAGATACTCGAAGAAGACAACAATGTGCTTGTCAAAGGAATTAAACCCAATTTTAAAACTATCGGTCCTAAATACGGGAAACACATGAAAGCCATTGCTCAAATGGTAGGTGGATTTGGTCAAG
>CBFIBY010000146.1:0-6742 GCA_965660955.1 Crocinitomicaceae bacterium
AGTCCGGGCACTTTTACGCTTTTTCCTTCATCATCTTGGGCAACCATTGTAAAATAAGAGGAATTGCAATGTAAAGTTTCTCCCGTTCGAATGTTCTCCGTTTCAACCCTCAACCCAACGACCATGGACGTGTTACCCGTGTAATTGATAGAAGCTTTCAAATGCAGCAACTGCCCCACTTCGACAGGATTCAAAAAATCAACTTTGTTGACAGATGCTGTTACACAATAATTTCCAGAGTGCTTTGAGGCACACAAAAAGGCAATTTGATCCATCAAGCCGAGAATGTAGCCTCCGTGAATTTTTCCACTAAAATTGGAGTTGACAGGTGTCATTAGAATACTCATGCTGACTTGGGATTCTTCGGCAGTTTTGAATTGTTTCATGATTTCTTGATTTCTTAGACAAGTTACTGAAAATTCAACCAAATGACTTTTCATTTTTTGTGAGTATATTAGGTCTAGTCTTCACTCCGCTTATTACTTCCCTAAATGAAAATCTTTGAAAGACTTTAATGCATTTGGATAGTCTGCGCTGATACTTACGTTTACGTGGTTCGTAAAAAGTAACTCTGTCTTCTAAAGGAGTATTTACAATAAGTTATTTCTCGTTCAGATTATCCGCCAAATAAACACCCATACTAGCGCATCCTTGAATTAAATACCCGCCAGTTGGCGCATTCCAATCCAACATTTCACCGATGCAGAAATGATTCTTCAATTCTTTTAATTCGAAGTTTTCATCAACTGCAGATAAATCTATCCCTCCTGAAGTTGAAATCGCTTCATCAATTGGCGCTGCTTCTGTAATTTTCAATGGGAATTTCTTGATCCGATTGGCCAAGGTTGTTATGTCTAAAAATTCTTCTTTCGTCAAAGAAGGCTTGATCATGTCCACTTCCGAGGTGGTCAAGTTTAATATTTCGCGCATTGTTGTAGTTATATTTGATTTCGACACCGTCATTTTTTTAATCAATGCTTCCAAAGACATATTGGGTTTGAAATCAATAAACACTTCTGCCTTTTTTTGGGTATCGAGTTGAGCTTGTATTCTTGGACTCAGCCCATAAATTGAATTTCCTTCTATTCCCGATTTCGTAATCACCACCTCCCCTTTTTGGGTTTGATCGTCTATTGAAATCGCAATGTTTTTCAAAGGTTTGCCTTCGTGTCGTTGAACGAATTGTTTCGACCAATTCACTTTATAGCCGCAATTTGCTGGTTTGAATGGTAGTGTAGCTATTCCTTTTTGTTCAAATAATTCCGACCAAGTTCCATCCGAACCTGTGACGTGCCAGCTTGCGCCACCTAAGGCAAAAATGACATAATCGGCGTGAACGATTTCCTTTGTATTGAATTCCAATGCATTTTCTGCATCCCAACCTGTAAACGTACGGTTGAATTCAAATCTGACATTTTTCTCGAACAAATGCGTCTCAATCTTTTTCAAGACTTCGATGGGTTTCATACCCTCAAATGGAAAGACACGTCCACTGCTCCCAATGAATGTGCGAATGTCCAAATCGGCCAACCAATCCCCAAAATCTTGATTCGAGAAATTGTTCAGAAGTTTGTCGAAATAACCTGCAGGTGTGTAGCGTGTTTTGAAGGTTGAAATATCTTCAGAATGGGTTAAATTAAATCCACCATCTCCCGCCACGAGGAATTTCCGTCCTAAGGAAGTTTTCTTTTCATAAATGGTGACGTCAAATTTTTCAGTATCTAAAAATGCTGCAGCGAATAAACCTGTTGTTCCTCCACCTACAATTGCTACCGTTTTCTTCATAGCACAAAGATTGCTGTTTTATTTGAAAAAGAGTACTTTTGAATAAAGGCATTCGATCTTCCTCAGGTTTGATTCATCGAGTACCTGAAAGGAATGGAAGTCTTGCAATAAATCAATAAAATGAAAAATTTTTATTCAACTACTCTGACGACTATTTCTGTTTTAGTAGGAGGTCTTGTACAAGCTCAAAATTTAGCATCCAATCCAAGTTTCGAGAATTACACAAATACTTTTTGTGGTATATAAGGTACTGCCGATTTCAATCAAATTATGGAGGATTGGGTGAACCCGACAAACGGATCTCCGCAGGTATTTTTCACCAACATTGCCAACACTTGTTACAACTTTCAACCAAATAGTCAATACAGCGGTCCGATTGGAATCAAGGGAAGTCAGTTACCAAAAACAAAAATTAATGTGTCTGGATTCGCAAAAGGAGTGTATAAGGTAACTTGCAAAATGGAAATACTTCGAGCACGTAAAAAATCATTAAATAATTCTGATCTGAAAGGTAAATATTTTGTTAGCCAAATGTTCCTAGGATAACTTATTGTATTTTGTACATTAACTAAAATATTCATACATTTATAATCGATATTCGAAAGAAACCAATAAATACTTTCTTGGGAGTGATTCGTTTACCCTATACAGATTAACTAAAATCAAAACATGAAAGTTCTCGTCCTTCTATGCGCTTTAGCAGCGTTTTCCAATTCACAGGCTCAAAGTTTACCTTTTACCTTTGCAGATCCACTAGAAGATTTTATAGGCTTTGGTGGGAGCAGTTTTTCATTCAATACTGACCCGGACAACCTCGGAAACCAAGTAGGACAATTCTTCAACGATGGTTCAGGCGCCTGGCAAGGATTTACAATTGATTTAGCAAGTGCTATTGATTTGGATTTTCAAAACACCATTTCCCTCGATTTTTATGCTTTCGATCCCAACATTCACAATATTGTGATGAAGTTGGAAAATGGTGTGAACCCTGATGTGCAAGTCACACAAAATGTTCCCGCTGGAGGTGGTTGGACCGACAGCATCGTATTTGACTTCTCAAATGCAATTTATAGTTCAAATGGCTCTCCCATTAATGCAACTGGAACATATGCCAAGTTGACCATTTTTATAGACGGGGGGAATTTAATCTCCGGAACTTACCTACTCGATAATATCAATGACGGAACAGCTGGGACAAACCCACATGCTTTGGATGTTATATATACAGACTTAGTTTGGGAGGATAATTTTAATGTTCAAGGTCCCGTGAATGACTTCAACTGGCATCACCAAACACAAGTGATTATTCCAGGAACGGGCTGGGCAAACGGAGAAGAACAACACTACACTGATCGAATAGATAATTCGTACGTAGACAACGCTGGTTTTCTTCATATCAAAGCAAAATCAGAAACATACAATGATCAAGGACTTACAAAACCTTATACCTCAGCTCGATTGAATTCAAAATTCGCCTTTACCTACGGAAGAGTGGATGTAAGAGCAAAACTACCACTCGAAGCAGGCACTTGGCCAGCCATTTGGATGTTAGGAAAAAATATCAACGAAAATGGAGGTTATTGGGATACACAATTCGGAACGACACCTTGGCCGGCTTGTGGAGAATTAGATATCATGGAACATGGAATCTTCCCAGGACAAAGCATAGACTACATCAACAGTGCGATTCATACCACCTGCTGTCATGGCGGAAACCCAAATCAAGGTGGTACGATAGCCTCGGATTTAGCCAATAATTTTCATGTGTATTCCATCAATTGGTCACCCGATCAAATTACCTTCCTCTTGGACGACGTAGGTTTCTACACCTACAACCCTTCTGTCAAGAATATAGATAACTGGCCTTTCTTCGAAGACCAATATATTCTTTTGAATGTCGCTATGGGTGGTTTGGCTGGAGCAGTACAACCTGGCTTTACAGAATCTGAAATGGTGGTAGATTATGTTCGAGTTTATCAAAGTGACAACGTAAGTTTGGGCGAAAATCCAATGCTTGATAATTCGATTCAAATGCACCCCAATCCCGCGCAAGATTTCGTTCATATTTCATCGAATGATATCAAAATTAATAGGCTAACGGTATCTGATCTTCGTGGAAATGAGGTCCTTACATTGGATGTTAATGATACCCATGTTTCCATCGACACCCGCGATTTAGTTCAAGGAATATATTTTGTAAAAGTTGCGACTGAAAAAGGAGTTCGTAGCATGAAACTGGTGGTGAAAGGGATATAAAATTTCGTTTAAATCTATCCAAAAGAGTTACCGTAGAACTGAGACATGGCCGGTCAGCTGTATTCGATCGTCCACTTTTGGGTTTTTAAATTCAATGCTCCAAACATAAATTCCATCAGGAACGATTCGGTTGTCCCCTTTCAGATAACTTCCATCCCAACCTTGAGCAGCATCATTGGATTGCCATATCAATTCTCCCCAACGATCGTAAATAGACATTTGAAAATCATAAGGGTCAAAGCCACTTGTGAAAATAGGGTTGAAGCTACCATTGTGCTCATCCCCGTTTGGTGTGAAAGCATTAGGAACATAGAATATTGGCTCTTCATCAACCGATATCGTTTGCCAAGCTCTATCCTCACAACCAAGAGGAGATAATGCAATTAGTTCAATTACAAATTCAGAATTCGTCGCAGAAAATGTGTGCGTTGGATTTACGTCGATGGAAGTAGCCCCATTGTCATCGAAATCCCAAGAATAACTTACCGCTCCAATTGAATTGTTCGTGAAATCAACGGTACTGTTCGATTCTGTTAATTCGTATTGAGAGAGTGTAAATGACGCTTGTACATCCTCAACATAAATTTGATTCAATTGGGTTAAAGAGTTGGAACATCCATTGGCACTTGTAACGCTCAAGGTTATGTCATACCAACCTGGATTTATTAAATTTCCATTTACAGTTCCACATCCTAATTGACTGAAACCGTTTGATGTGGACCAAACACAATTCGAGAAATTTCCAACTGAGGTATTTGTGAAAGTTACGGCAAGTGGTGAACATCCAGCAGTATCATCAACAGAAAATGAAACCATGGGCAAAGGCTCTACCGTTATAAGAACGTTGTCGGTGTTTGAACAACCATTCCCATCAGTTCCAGTGACTGTATATGTCGCTGTGGCCACTGGGATAAAAGCTTGTCCATCAATTATTCCATTTGGACTCCAAGCATAATTAGTCGCTCCCGAACCTGTCAAAACGGCTTGATCTCCCTCGCAGACCACCAAATCTGCTCCAGCACTAACATTTGGTAAAGCAAAAACCGTAACATTTTGTGTTGGTGTAGCAGGACAATTCCCATTGGTTGTGAACTGAAGTGTATATGTCGTTCCACCAATTCCGCCATTAATTGAACCCGTTACTGGATCAACTGTCGCTCCGTCGGCTGGGTTTGGATTAAAGCTAAAACTACCCACAACGGTTCCGCTAGTGTTAGCAGGAGGAGAAGCTGCCCCGAAACAAAAGTCGGTTGTTGAGAAAGAAGCCAAATCTTGTGGATCAACACTGATATTATTGCTAGTCTGACAGCCATTAATATCTGTGTATGTGATTGTCGTTGTTCCTGCAGAAACACCTGAAATCATTCCGCTGTTGTCAATCGTTGCAACTCCAGCATTTGAAGAGACCCACGGATTGTTAAAATTGGGAGCGCCTGAACCTACCAGTTGGGATGTCGCTCCGGCACAAATTGTAAATTGACCGGTAATTGTCGGTGTCGGATATATGGTAACTGGCACCGTAATAGTCGGTCCATTTGAACAACCAACCACGGAAGGTGTAACTGTATAATTTACAATTTGAGGAAGAGTGGAGATGTTGGTCAACGTTTCTTGGATTGAATTCCCAGTTTGCAAGGATGTACTTGCCCCAGTCACACTTGGATTCAATGTTGAAATCCAATCGAAAGTTGTATTCGGAACATTACTTGTCAAAGCAACTGCAGTTGTTCCTCCAGAACAGATCTCAACTGGCACGGGAGAATAACTAGCTATGGGCACAATACAGGTGCAAGAAGGATTGGTCACATTCGTATTCATATCCACATTACATACCCTTTGATTCTGATTGGCGCCTCCTGAGCCAGCCGTAAATCCCCAATTTACAGATGCTGGATTTGCAAAATTTGTTCGGATGTCACCGTTATAGGTAGTAACCAATACACTATCAAAATAGACCGAATACTGTAGATTGGGTACATCCCAAATAATACAGACATCATGCAATTGACCATCCGTTACCATGCCATTCGGAGGGAGCAAACAAGATGGTCCTGCTAGTGATCCAGAGGCGGATTGATTTCCATCTACCAGAATCGTGGCGTGATCACATGAAATGTCATTGATGTTTCCAAGTGCTGGAAGAGCAGTATTCCATAAGTCCGCAGAATTATCCCAAATGTCAAATTCAACAATTACCGATGGATCTATGTTGCAATTTCCTGTGGGTAAACATCCTCCGAGGTTTCCGTATGAATAGCCGATACCTCCTCCCTCGCCGCCAAGAACGTTGGGAACACCCTCCGTTTGAAGAACGAAAGCCATACCATCACCCGAATTAAAAGCATCGAAGTTGGCTTCAAAATATAGTTTAAAGGACTGATTTAAATTTATAGGATCACAGATCCACATGCCTCCAGCATCAAACGTATTTTGCGTGAGTGAAGCACAAGCTCCTTGAGTTTGAGCAGTGCCAACAAGTTTGAATCCATTCGCTACACAGGTATTCACTCCACCACCTGAATTAACAAGTGTGGTTCCATTCACCACCACGTTCTGGGCATGGAATGGCCAAGCAAAAAAGAAAAAGGCAGTAAGTATAGAAACTATCTGTCTCATAGGACGAACAAATTACATTCGTAAATTTATAAAAAATAAACTTATGGTAAAAAAGACAATAAGTGGTGAATAATATTTATCTTTC
>CBFIBY010000147.1:0-6630 GCA_965660955.1 Crocinitomicaceae bacterium
AAATACAAGCACCAGTTTCTTCCTCTCTGTCTAAAGGAATACAGCGAATAGTTGCTTTCGTTTCTTCTTTAATTTTCATCTCTGTTTCGACGGTACCATCCCAATGTGCTAGGAAAAATCCACCCTCTTCTTCTAAACGTCTTTTAAAGGTTTCATAATCATCCACTTTATGTGTATTGTCCGATCGAAACGATTTCGCTTTTTCAAATAAGTTGGTTTGGATTGTATTCAATAAATCCTCAACTTGATCAGCAAAGTTTTCCAAAGTCAAGGTGTTCTTTTCTTTAGTATCTCGTCTTGCAACTTCAGCCTTATTCTCAGCTAAATCTCGTGGACCTATTGCAACGCGAACTGGAACACCTTTTGCTTCGTACTCTGCAAATTTCCATCCTGGACGTCTGTTATCATCGTCGTCATATTTTACGGAAATACCTTTGACTTTCAAATCAGCCATTATAGTATGCACCTTTTCGTCGATTGCTTTTTTATCTTCCTCAGTTTTTGAAATCGGAACAATTACAACCTGTATCGGTGCCAATGTTGGCGGCAAAACCAATCCATCATCGTCTGAATGCGTCATAATTAATGCGCCAATCAATCGGGTGCTTACTCCCCAAGATGTCGCCCAAACATAATCAAGTTTCCCAGTTTGATCGGCAAACTTAACTTCAAAAGCTTTTGCAAAATTCTGTCCCAAGAAATGAGAAGTACCCGCCTGTAAAGCTTTTCCGTCTTGCATCATGGCTTCAATACAGTAGGTTTCAAGCGCTCCGGCAAATCTTTCACTTTCACTTTTCAATCCACGAATTACCGGCATTGCCATGTGGTTCTCTGCGAAATCGGCGTAAACATCCAACATTTTTTCTGTTTCTTCAATGGCCTCATCTTTGGTCGCGTGAGCCGTATGTCCCTCTTGCCACAAGAATTCAGTTGTTCGCAAAAATAAACGTGTTCTCATTTCCCATCGAACGACATTTGCCCATTGATTAATGAGGATTGGTAAATCTCTATAGGATTGTATCCATTTTTTGTATGAATTCCAGATGATTGTTTCTGATGTGGGACGAACAATGAGTTCTTCCTCTAATTTTGCTGCCGGATCAACAACAACACTTTTGCCATCTTCACTGTTTTTTAAACGATAATGAGTTACAACAGCACATTCCTTTGCAAAACCATCAACGTGAGAAGCTTCCTTGCTCAAATATGATTTAGGAATAAAAATCGGGAAATAGGCATTAGAATGCCCCGTTTCTTTAAATTTCTGGTCTAAAGCGTCTTTCATTTTCTCCCAAATGGAGTAACCATATGGCTTTATTACCATACAGCCTTTTACGTCTGAATGCTCCGCTAAATCGGCACGATCGATAATTTCATTGTACCATTTTGAGTAATCCTCTTCCCTACTTGTATATTTTTGGCTCATTTTTTGTAGCTAATGTTTTGTATTGATGGGCAAAAAGTTTGTAAAAATAACAAGAAAACCCTAATATTAACTGATAAAATTAACACGATGAAGGCACGTTCACTTTTCTTTGCAATTCCAGTTTTGGGATTCACACTATTTTCATGCAATACGATGCAACCTCTATTGGATGATGATGTTTATATGATGAAATCTGCGGATGTCCCTATTGGTGAAGAGTTGGCAGACGAAACTTCCTACGAGAATTATAAATTCAGAGTCAATGCCGATGCACCTACTTCTGGATATTATGACCAAAGAAATACTTCGGTATTAAATACGCAGCCCATGATGCTCGGTTCAGGTTGGTTTGCCTATGGTCGCTTCAACAACTTTGGAACTTTGTCGTACATGTCTTCTCCGTATTGGGGAATACATCGTAATGGATTCTACGGATATCCAGGCATGGGAATGTATACGCCTTATTATTACGGAACTGGATTCGCATATGGTTATCCGAATTATTATAACAATGGATGGTTTGGTTCCCCTAACAACTATTATGGACATTATTACAATGGAGGGGTTCCTCTAAACAATGCAAACTCAGGAGTTTTTTGTTACGGTTTAGGAAACTCAAACGGGACACCTGCTTATTATGGTTCGCCAACAAATAAGCTCGGAAACTTTGTTTCAGGGCCACGTGCAACTATAAGTGGAGGTTATTACTCTGGTACAAGTCGTGGTGGCGCAGCACAAGTTAAGAGTCAAACGTATACATCTTCGGCATACAGCAATCGCCCAGCGGTAAATAATTCAAGAAGCACGCAAAGAACACCTCAATATTCAAGAACAACAAATAGAGCGACAAATACGAGAGGAACACGCACATACTCGTCTACGAGAAGCACAACGACTAACGGAACTCGTTCAGGATCTAGAGGGACTGTAACCACTCGGTCAACGAGCACGCGCTCTTCGAGCAGCGGGACCAGTCGTTCAACATTCAGGTCAGGCTCAAGTGGAAGTCGAAGTTCTTCCGGTTCATCAGGGTCTTCGGGAGGCAGATCTTCTGGTTCAGGTGGTTCAAGTCGTAGTGGCGGAAGAGGAAACTAAATTCCAATTAAATGATGAAAATTCAATTAACACTCTTACTATTGGGATTGTCTGTGATAGGATTTGCCCAGGGAGATGCCGATTTGTTTCGCTTCTCTAAAACTGAGATGTACGGAAGCGCACGTTTCATGGCTATGGGTGGAGCTTTCGGTGCACTTGGTGCCGATCTTGGCTCCTCACAAATCAACCCTGCAGGATTCGCTCGATATTCTAAAACACAAGCTAATTTTAGTTTAGGGACGAACATAAACAAAAACACACTTCTGTTTAATGGGACAACAACAGAAACTACAGATTTCACAGTAAAGCCGAATTCTATCGGAATAGTATTCGTACAAGATGATTCTCGGAATCAAAGTGGATATCAATTCATTCAGTTTGGCCTTGGATACAATCGAATTCAGGACTTTACGAATTCTGTTGAATACAAAGGTTACCAATTCGAATCGCTAATAGAAAGTTTTGCAGCTTCTGCTGAAGGCGTGCCTTTTTACGATTTATACTTAACCCACCCTTTTTCTTCAAGTCTTGCATGGGAAACGTATTTAATCAATAATCAACCTGGTTCGGACTTAACGTACGTTGCTGATTTAAATAACGATGGGGACCAGTATCATCACCGTAGAATTGATACCAAAGGAGGAATGGGAGAATATTATATTTCGCTTTCTGGTAATTTTATGAATAGTTTATATGTAGGTGCAAATATTGGTTTACGCACTATTAAGTATGAAGAAACGATAAACCACTATGAAGAGGTAACTGATACTACAGGTAATGATTTACGCTCTTTTAATTATTCTTATAATCTATTGACGAAAGGGACTGGATTAAATGCAAAATTGGGGGTGATTTATTTACCACAAGATAATTTCAGAATAGGTCTTTCTTTGCATACGCCAACATACTATGACTTGAAGGATTTGACAGAGGCGGATATGACGGCGCAGTTTAACTATGGCGAACGTAATGTCGGAGATTCTCTTTTGCCCTATGGTGATTACAAATATAGATTGCGCACGCCGCTGCGTTTAGTGGGTTCGGCTGCTTATGTATTTGGAACAAGAGGATGCATCAGCGCGGATGTGGAGTACTTGAACTACAAATGGGCCAACTTAAGGTCAACTCTTGATACAGATCAATATGCTCCCTACGATTTTACCATCGAAAATGCGGAAGCGAAGAAAGTCTTGCAAAGTGCTCTAAATGTTCGAATTGGAGCAGAACTTGTTTTTAATTCGGTGTTTTTTGTCCGAGGAGGAACAGGTTTTTCAACTAGGGCATATAACGACCTAGTAGAAGTTGAGAACGGTTGGGATAAATTTGTGTCAGCCGGTTTAGGTTACCGCTGGGGGCAGTGTTCATTGGATATTACAGCCCGTCAATCCTATATTTCTCGTAATTACTTTGCTTTCTCGGGAAGTTATGCCGAGCACAACAACAGAAGATCGACTTACGTCGTAGGATTCAGTTACACTATACTGTAATTGCCTCTTTAACGGCTATTTTAAAATCCGTTTTATTCAGGTTCATTCTTATCCAAGCAAGGATATTGAAATATTCCAGAAGAACGCTTTCGTTTTCATCTCTCAAAAGGAGCTCTAGTTCATCATAAAAAGAACTAAATATCTTTTGTTTGGTAGTTTCGGTCTGTGCTTTAGAAAGTTTTTTTAAAAAGCGTATCAAAGTAGTTTCAACTTGTAAAGTACGTTCTTGTTTGTTCAAATATCTATTCGTTGATTTGATAACATACTCCAGGAAGTCGTAATTCTTTAACTCATAATGAAGAATTAAATTAAAAACCCGAGCAAAACTATATATGTCCTGTCTTAAATTTTGTTCATTATCGTTTAAGACATTGTTTAAAAAGCTTAGTGCAACTTTAAATTCTCCTAGAGCAAAGTAAACGTAGGCTTTGTTGTAGTTAAAAAGGACTTCCTGTTCCTTGTTAATCATCTCTTTATAATCGCTTTCTTGATCACTCAGGTTTTGCAGTAACACTTTACTTTGATCGAATTCACCCGAAACTTGAATCAGACGCATTTCCAAATTGAAGGAATTGAAGAAAATTTTCACTTCAATATCCATGGAATTAAACCCTTTGTGAGAATTCAATGCGCGAATTTCATTAATCAATTCGCGTGCTTTTTCAAAATCATGATTTTCTATGTGACAGCGGCACAAATGCGCAAGTGTCATAAGGTATCGTTGCGCAGAATCTTCCTTTATCTTCGGATTTTCGTCGAGTATTGTTCTCGTTTTATTGAAAAATGTGAATGCATCTGCGTAGTTTCTATTTGTTGCTGCACACAAGCCTTTAATATAAAAGCACATGGAAGTTGCTCTTACAGAGATTGCTGTGTTTTTTCCTTTGATTAAATGATAATCCGCAATCTTTTCGACTTCTTGTCTTTCTTTTGAGTTTCGGGCAAACCCTCCGCTTCTAAAAATTAAATTTATTTTCGAGTAAATGACCTGATATTCTGCCAAGTTTCGGAGTTTCTCAATCACCATCTGTTCCTCAACGATTAATTTGTCAAGATCAGTTCCAAATTCTCCTGCTTCGTATGCTTCCTCCAGCAATTTCTTTTCCCAAGAAATTAATTCAAACCAGTAGTAAAATTTCTCATGCTGAAGTGCAATTTTTTTTGCTCGAGAAACGAACTTATCGCACTCTTTGAATAAGGCTTTGTTGTATAGAATCTCAACGTTTTTAATCTCCTGCTTTAACTGACTCGAGACTGTGTTTTCGCTGTAAAATGAACGTAAACTCTTAAGGATTAGTCTGTATAAATGATTCTTTTCCGAAGGTAAATGTTGAATAAAACGCTCTTTTTCAAAATGCTTCTTTAGTTCCGATTCATCATATTTATTTTGCTTTTCGATGAAATCAAAAATTTTCAAATAATTTTTTTCTCCCGATTGTAAAGAAGATGACAGTTTAAAAAATCTCTTTTCCGACTTGGAAAGAGAATTAATCAATTTGAATAATTCGTTTGATGGTTTCATTCTACTATTAAAACATTGTGACGAACGTTAAACAACAAACTTACAATTTTGTTGAATTTATTCTTGAAAAGCTAATATAAAATAAAAAAGCCCAATTTATAAAATTGAGCTTTTCATCTTACTTCTACGACAGCTGTTATTCAATATAAACAACAGTTCCTTTTTCCAAAACTTGATCTCTTTCAAGTGATGGATTTCTCTTTACTAATTTTTTTAGTTTGATTCCTAAATCATTTGAAATCGATTCTAAAGTTTGGTTTTGCTGTGCAACAACCTTTAATTCGGCATTGTCAGCGCTAGTATTCGAATTCGTCTTTTTATTTACTACTTCAGCCTCTTTAACTTCCGCATACTCTTTTAAGTTTGATAACGCAGAGCTGAACTCCATTGATGTTCTGGAAACTCCATCACATTTTGGAGCATTGACATATGCTTTGGCATTTGCATCGGCATCTGTTTGCTGAACGTTAGCAAATTTATTTTTCTGAGTTTGAACAAGGGTGTTCTTGTTGCTAGGAATGTTGATAGTCGCGTCAAAATCGTCAAGATTATACTCCCGTATGAGCTTGATAAGTATGTTTGCGTACTGAGGATTTGTGGCGTATCCAGCTTTTTTCAGTCCTTTTGCCCAACTTTCATAATCAGTTGTGCTGTATCCAAACAAAAAGGAGTACCGTCCTCTATTCGTTAAAAAATCACTGTGGTCTACAAAAGACAATTCCGCATTTTGGTAAACGCGAAAGCATTCTCCTTTTAAGTCATCATCATGAAACATGTAATCACCTTTCCAGTCGTGACACTTGATTCCAAAGTGATTGTTTCCTTTTGTAGCCAATCGAGAAGTTCCTGCCCCACTTTCAAGTAACCCTTGTGCTAATGTAATGCTTGCAGGGATTTTTGTGTGAATCATTTGTTGAATAGCAGTTGTTCTATATTGTTCAATATAATCCAACTTTAGCGCTTTATAATCGATTTCAGCAAATGAAGATGTCCCGATAAACATCAGGGATAAGGCAAAAAGTTTTGTGTTTAATTTTTTCATGTTCTTCAAATTCAAAATATAGATTCTTGTACGGAGTTATCAACAACAGGTTACGCAG
>CBFIBY010000148.1:0-3762 GCA_965660955.1 Crocinitomicaceae bacterium
GCTGCTATTGTTCCAACTACCTGGAGTAAAAATTGGATCAAAAAAGGGATTGTCACCACCAGAAATGAGATTTTGATACCCCTGCTCGCTACTTGTATAAACGTTCAAATCACCGCAAAAGAAATGATTTCTTTTTAGCGGTTTTGACTCAACGTAGGTTCGCAAAACTTGAGTCTGCGCGGCGCGTAGAGCAGCATTTGAAGTTCCATTTCCCGCTTTAAGGTGAGACATATACACTTCTATGAATACCGTATCTCTGTGCTGCGCAATATTCGGGTCTTTCACCATCAAGGTGTAATGATTGATGTCTCGTGCACTTGTTAAAATTGGATATTGGCGTAGAAAAATGAGTTTATCAGAATTGTAATACATAGCATTATTCAAACTACCACCTCCACCGTTTGAATAGATAAATGGCGCCATTTGATAATTAGACGCACCAAAAACATTCAGGGAACGCGTCAAAACACTATCTGCTCCAGCCTCCGTCTGAATCTCACAAGCAACAAATATGTCTGGCTTGAGATACTGCATTATTTTCCGAAGTGTATCGGAGCGATTTGGCAGATTGACATTACCCGCTCCACAATCATTACGACCATCTGGAAAATTCAATAAATTATAAGCAACCAGCGTGACTGTGTCGTTTTGCGAGTATGCCAATGAAGTCGAAACCAACAAAAAAGATAAAAGGAGCATTTTCATACCCCAAAGGTACGACGAGCATGTTAATATTCTTCCTCTTTTGGTGTTTCTTTTTTATACGGATCAAGCGCCAACGTCCAATCATAATCTAAAAATTTCAAATCCTTCTTTTTGTCCGCTTTTGTCGTAATTCCGTAATTCATTAAGAATTTTTTAATACCTCTTTTTCGTCCAAAATCTGCTCTAAACCAAGAGAACAAAACAGGTACTTGCACTTCTTTTTCTCCAACAAGGCAATATTTCTCAAGATACTCTTTTACACTTTCATCAAGCTCTTCATCGACCTTTTGCGAATGATAAGCAACAATGGGTGGACAACTTAAAGCCCCACAATTCAAGGCATAATGAATTCTCGGGTCGAGTTTATTAATTCGAAATGTCCGCTCAAATTTACCGACGAAAATTTTCGGCAAAAACCCCAAACTCAATTTCGACTTAGACCTACGCAATATACCGTGCTCTATAACATCGAAGCTCAACATCTCCCCGGCTATCTCAATTTGTTTTGCTTTAAAGAAAGCACCTCTGTCGTCAAACTTAGAGGGATCCTTTTTCAAAATATATTGGACGTTTGTATTGTATATATTCATCCAAAACGCCAGAATTTTCTCATCTGAATCCAAAAACACTTCTAAGTCCTTTGGATTTAGCTTCGCCAATTGATTCGCATAGTTATCAGCCAAGGACATGTTATTTAAACGCACCGCATCGAAGAATTGAATAGACAACTTTTCTGGATTCTCCAGCTTCATCAAAGCCGAAGACTGATAGGAAACAAACAACAAAAAAAACACAATTAAAACTCTCATAATAAATTATTTAAAACGCTTCACCTATAGTTAAATACGGATATATTTTTCCGTTTCCAAAACCAACGTCAAGGCGAATGTTGACGTGATCTTTTTTGTTCAATTTATACCGCATACCTACGCCATATCCGATGTGATGGTTTTTTAGTTGCCAAGATTCCCAATTGGGCGCCACCCAACCAACTCCAAGAAACGCAGTTACACCCCAATTCTTCAAGAACTCTTGGCGCCATTCAATTTGTGATTGCCAAGCGAATTTATCACGAAACTCACCTTCAAATTGTCCCCGTAGCCGTTTAGAACCACCTAAGAGACTCAATTGATAAAAGGGCACATCACCCGTGTTCTGTTGATAATAGCCATTTATGCCAATCACAGAGTGCTTGAAAGGCGAAAAAAAGTAAGAGACATCCGCAATAAGACGACTGTACTGATAATCGCTTACAAGCTTGCCAAGATCAATAGTCGAATTCACATCTACCAACCAACCCGAACGCGGATAAAAAACGCTACTTCTAGAATCAAACAATACTGCTGGACCAAGGCCAGAATTGATACCAGCTTCGATTCCCGTTGGTCGATTCGCCTCCAATTGCCCATTCACCTCTGTTTTCAAATCGTAATATCCGTCAAATGCATATCGAAAACCAAAGAAAAAATTAGGTGCGAATTTTCTCATCACTGTCGACCGAAACCTAGGAAAACTTATATCAAACTGCTCTTGCTTATCCTCAAAAGACCCTGAAACATTTCCAATTCCATAGAAAAAATAGACGTATTCATAGAAACCTAACTCCCCATTGAATCGCCAATTGTCATTCTTTAAGAATAAAGAAAAAGGTAAATAAAAAAGAATCTGCTTTCGTTGTGTATAGGCAAAACCTAAAGTTGCCGATGATTTTTTAGCACCAACGGAATCATTTTTCCAATTCCACGTCAATAATCCGAGCGCACCAACAGCCACTCCTGTTTCAGGTGTATAATACGCAATCGGGAATCCTGACAACTTAGGTTTATTTGCTTGACTTAAAGAATCTTGCGAATAGCCATTTGAAGAAAACAGAAGAAACACTATGGTGTAAATTACGCTTTTCGCATTCGTCATATGGTTTAAAAATACGAAGAAAAAGAACGTATGGATGTTACCAGAAAAGAATATATCTTCCTATGAATCGTTTAGCATTCACATTTTTGTAATTTAATCGCATGAAAACAAAAAAAGAAATAGTTGACAATTGGCTACCCAGGTATACCGGGGAGAGTCTGGAGAATTTCGGTTCATACATTTTAATCTGTAATTTTCAGAATTACGTAGATCAGTTTGCAGAAAACAATTCTGTTGAAGTTATAGGAAAAGGAAAGCCCATGTCTTGCGCTACTGCAGATGGCATAACCATTATTAACTTCGGTATGGGAAGCGCATCAGCAGCGACTTGCATGGACCTGCTATCTGCCATAAAACCAAAAGCTGTTCTCTTTTTAGGAAAATGTGGCGGTTTAAAAAAGAAAAACAAAGTTGGTGACATGATTTTACCAATTGCAGCGATTCGAGGTGACGGAACAAGCAACGACTACTTGCCACCTGAAGTGCCAGCTCTTCCCTCTTTTGCGCTTCAAAAGGCCATATCAACTACCATTCGTGATCACGCATTGGATTATTGGACAGGCACATGCTACACAACCAATCGAAGAGTTTGGGAACATGATGACAAGTTTAAAAAGTACTTGAAACGAGTTCGAGCAATGGCAATCGACATGGAAACCGCAACTATATTTACGGTTGGATTTGCTAATCAAATTCCAACCGGCGCTTTACTTCTTGTAAGCGATCAACCCATGACTCCAGAAGGGGTTAAGACGGATGAAAGCGACAAAACAGTTACTAAAACATACGTTCAACATCATTTGCAAATTGGTATAGAATCCTTAAGGCAGCTTATTAATAACGGCAATACGGTGAAGCATTTGAGGTTTTAGAATAATGAATAATGAATAATGAATAATGAATAATGAAAATTAGTTTGCCAACAAGCTGTTCAAACGCCAACCAAAAAATTTTTCAACTTTCTAACATTCCAAATATCTATACGTCTAGTTTCTTAAAGTCTTTCCCTGAAGGACGTTCAAAAATTGCCAATTCGAATAAGGGAACTACGGCAAAAATATGGTCAAATATGTCAGCTTGAATATTTTCATAAACTTCCCATGTTTTGTCATTCGAAAAACAATAAATCTCGAGTGGCATACC
>CBFIBY010000148.1:3772-6614 GCA_965660955.1 Crocinitomicaceae bacterium
TCTTGGTTTACCTTGGGATGCTTTCTCAGATAGTGTTCAATATACGTTCTAAAAATACCTAAATTGGTTTGTCTTCTACCATTAATAGCATTCTCTCCAACAAAACCATGCTCTTCGTTATATTTTTGAATTTCCGTCTCTCGATGAGCAACAAAATCACTTAAAAGCTTTACATCCTTCAGTCGTGCCAATAGCTCCGGGCTCACAAATTTCACTGAATCTAGATGAATGTTAACCGCACGTTTGATACGTCGCCCATCGGACTCCTCCATTCCGCGCCAATTTCTGAATGAATCGGAAATAAAAGAATAGGTTGGGATAGTCGTTATAGTTCGATCAAAATTTCTAATTTTTATGGTTGTCAATGAGATTTCTTCCACATCTCCATCTGCTCCGAATTTTTCCATGGTAATCCAATCACCTATCCGAATCATGTCATTTGTGGCAATTTGAATACTACCTACAAAGCCCAAAATTGTATCCCGAAAGACCAAAACAATTATGGCCGTCATAGTCCCAAAAGCCGTTAAAAAGAAAATGGGGGTTCGATTCGTTAAAATGGACAACATGACAATAATGAGAATGATTGTCACAACAATCTTCAAAACTTGAGCATAGGATTGGATGGGCTTATCCTTAAAACGCTCTATATCTTGAATGATATCACGAAGTGTCGAAATCATACGATTCAGTGTGAAAATGACGGCAACTACAATTAGCAGCATCACAATTTTTGAAATTCCTTTTTCCCAGCCTGGGTATTGATAAAAGACGATCGACAGGAAATACTCCATGAACATCAATGGCAACAGATGTGCAAGCGCTCGAAACACCTTGTTTTTAACAAGATGGTCATCCCAAGTGACTTTCGATCGGTCGACCATTACACTGAGCAATTCAGTCATCACTTTTCGAAAAAACCACCACATTATAAAAGCCACAACACCTAAGACAAGAAGCATTCCAATGGACCAATACACGGAATGATCCAGATAGGATTGGGTATCAAACACTTTAACACCATTTTGTTCAGAGTAATAGAAACTTTTTATCCAGTTGATGATACTTTCCTTCATTTTTAGACCTTTGTACAAAGTTAGCAATCAATTTGAGCAAAAGAGCCATTTATATCTTGGGAATTATAACCTTATTGATGTTTCCTATCCCTGCGTTTTTATACTTGTATTTTGCAGAAGATTACAGTTTAGAACAGTTTGTTCGTTGGAATGAAATCCTTCAGCCTGAAACCATACTAGGCATTAATTTAGGTGTAATTTATGCCTTTCTAGCACTTCTGTTCATGGGCGCTCCGGTATTCGAAAAACTACCCAACCGAGTGGAAACCATGGTTAGAAATATGCGATTGACGATTTGGGACGCCCTATTTTTATCCATTTGCGCGGGCGTCGGTGAGGAACTCTTGTTTCGAGCTGGTCTTCAATTTTTACTCGGACCTTGGATCACTTCGATCATATTTGTTGCTGTTCACGGCTATCTAAACCCATTGAATTGGCGCTTGTCACTCTACGGATTTATTGTACTGCCTTTTATCTTGATGATTTCTTTCGGGTACGATTATTTCGGTCAATGGTTCAGCATTGGTGCTCATTTTTCCTATGATCTTGTCTTATTTATGACAATCGTTTCAACGAAAAAGCGAATTAGTTGATGACGATTCGAAGTCGGTTCGCTTGAAAAACCATAATACACGGAGGAATAGCCGTGAATTGATCAATTTCTAATAATTCTAGGTTTCTAAGCTCACATAATCTTTCAGTGATAGTTGTCATAGGACCAGCACGAGAAAGATATAACTCGCGTAGACTTTGTAAATCACCAAAATCATCTGAAATTTCACGAATGTTATTTCGGTTCAAGAATAAAAACTGTAAACCCGAACATTGCCCTAAGGTCGGCGGCAAAGATTTCAACGCATTAAATTGAAGTTGTAAACTAGCTAAGTTCTTCAGTTTTCCAATTGAATTAGGTAACGTTGTTAGCTGGTTTTGACGTGCCCATAACTCTTCTAAAGCAGTCATCTCCCCTATTTCATCTGGAAATTTCTCCAATCGATTATACTGCACGGAAAGGATTCTAAGCTTTTTCAATTGGGTTATTTCTTTTGGAAGCTCAATCAAGTCATTACTCCCCAGATACAATTCTTCCAGATTGTTCAACTGAGCAATTTCAGGAGGGATTTCGGTAAGCTGATTCTTAAAGAGGCGCAATGATTTCAATTGCGTCATTTCAAAAACATAAGGTGGTATTTCCGTTAACCTTTGTTTACTTAAATTCAGAACCTCATCTCTTTCATACTTCAACGATTTCAGTTTGGCAGCCAAACATCCTGAAAAAAGAAAGGCAACCAAAAAGAGAAGCTGTACGTTTTTATATCGTGGGGTTTTAACTTTCATTAGGTTAAATTAGAATAAAAACCATTTATGTATAGGAGTCATTTTATCTTAGTTGATTAAATTGGCACTAAAATTGAATTGCACCTTGAAATTAATCATTAAAAACAAAACAAATGAACTCACTTAAAATAGGAACATTGGTTATCGCAAGTATGTTTGCTGTGAACAGCTTTGCTCAAACAGAAAAACCAACGACAAGACCAGCAAAAGTGGAGAAACAATCTCCAGAGAAAAAAGCAAAGATGACGCCTGAGCAAAAAGCGACAGCTCAAACTGATCGTCTTGCTAAGAAATTGAATTTAACTGAGGATCAGAAAGCTAAAATTTACGAGATAAACTTGAACGTAAACAACAAAAACAAAGTTGTGCGTGAAAGCAAAGAAACCACGAAAGAGTTCAAAAAAGAATCTTTAGAAGGAAATAACAAA
>CBFIBY010000149.1:0-6539 GCA_965660955.1 Crocinitomicaceae bacterium
AAAAGTAGCAAAAAGTACAAAAGCCGTGAAGGCAAAATGTCCATTATTTTCCCTGTTGAATATGAAATAAATACCGAGCGTACTGAAGATTACAAAACGACAAAAATTACATGCACAGATGATGAGGTGGTGTTTTTTGCACATTACACGATCCACGAAGAAAAAATGACCGATCCAGAGGATTTGTGCGTAACCTCCCTGAACTCTTTCAACTCGGCCTTAGGAGGTGAGATAAAAGCACAGACCGATTGGAAAATAAAAAAGAACAAGGGGTTGAAAGCCAAAATTGTCATGGAACAACTGGAAGTTAATTTGGAATATCACGTAGTTATTGTCGGACAAATTCAATATCAGCTTGCCGTTTTTTCTCCAAAAGTGAAATGGGACAATCTGAAAGCTTCTGCCTTTTTCAAATCCTTCAAGCTTAAAAAATAAGTCTCGCTTGTTGACTAAAAAAAGCGACAACTGAAGATGGCGGTATCGTCTACGTAATCCAATTCTTGGCGCCATTCGTCTAGTTTTCCGAAGATAAAAGAATTTAAATCGTCCATGCCGAGTGGATAGAAACGGTGTATGAGTTTGATTACGCGATCCAAACCATATTGTTCATCTTTGTCGTTTTCTAGTTCAACGACACCATCCGTGTAAAGAACAAGTGTTGTGTTCGGTGGCAGAATCTCTTGCCCCACATTCAAGAAAGGCAATTCATCCATCATACCCAATCCAATTGTTCCCTGATCGAGTAATTTGGCTTTTTTACCATCCGTCAAAATAGGATGATTGTGTCCTGCGTTCACATACGTCATGGTGCGCGTTTTGGCTTTATAATGCGCCAAGAAAAAAGTAATGAACTTCTCCCCTTTTGCACTTTGCGTCACTTTTTCGTTTAGTTCGTGCATAAGGTATTCTATGTCGAACTTTTGGTAGTGAAACATCGTTCGAATGGTGGCCTGAAAGTTTGCCATTAACATCGCTGCGCCAATTCCTTTCCCACTCACATCACCAATGCAGATAATATATTCATTGTTCTCCAAGGGAATGAAATCATAGTAATCCCCTCCTACTTCGTGACGGGGTAAATATTTGGCACTTATGTCCATTTTGGAATCAGAAGGTAAGTCTTCAGGAAAGAGTAGTTTCTGCATTTCCGTTGCGACTTCCAATTCCTTTTTGATACGTTCTTGAATCACCCCTTGTTTCGCCATACGTCGATTCTCAAGGGCAACAACAACGATATTCGCCAGCGTTTGAATGAAGCTAGTATTTAGCAGGTGATCCGAAACTTTTAAGTTGTGATGTGTTCCTAAACTTCCAATTAGCAAATATGCTTTGGGTTCGTCGTTGAGAAATACAGGGATGACAATGTCAAATTCATTCAACAACTTCGAAGGAGACGATTCGATAACCGTTATCTCCTGAAAGCGGGTCAATTCACTTTCAAAATCAATTTCCTTCATCCTTGGTCGGTATCCCATGCGAATGGTACACTCCCAATCTTCGTTCTTCGTAAAAAAAAGAAATCTTTCTAAGGACAATTGTTGGTGCAAAATAAATTCAAAAATGCGTGTAATTGTCGAAGCATCTTCACGTAAACTAATGGCATTGGTCAAGTCGAGCAAAGAATTCAATTTAAAATCCTTTACTTTTAACTCTCCTTCCAATACTTTTAATTCACGCTCAATCATTTTATAGATTTTCTAGTATTTCGGGCAGTTTTCGTATCGCCGCCATCTCACGGAACTTCGCTTTCGCCTCAATACATGGACTTCCGAAATATGTTTTCCCGTCTTCTAAATCTTTTCCAATTCCAGATTGCGCATATACAACCACATTGTCACCAATGGTAATATCGCTCGCACAACCCACTTGACCCCAAAGAGTCACATTGTCGCCAATTTGAACACAACCTGCGACACCGACATTCGCTGCCATCAAACAGTTTTTCCCAACTGTCGTGTCGTGTCCTATCTGCACTTGATTATCAATTTTGGTTCCTTCACCAATCACGGTTGTAGCAGTAACTCCAGCGTCAATTGTACAAAGCGCACCTATTTCAACATTGTCGTGCAAATGTACTTTACCGCATGTGTGCAAACGTTCAAATCCGCTTGGTTTCTTCTTGTAATAAAATGCGTAATGTCCAATCACCGTGTTGGGTCCAACAATCACATTGTCATCGATAATCGTATCATCGTGAATTACAGCGCCGGCCATAATCACCGAGTTTTTTCCAATCTTTACGCGACTTCCAATAAATGCATTCGGGTAGATAATTGCTGAATTATCAATTTCACAATCATTGCCCGTAATGGATGAAGTTTGCGGCTCGAAAGGCTTATAGTGACGTGTAATTTTATTAAAATCATCAAACGGAGAGGACGATATCAAAAGTCCTTTTCCCTCTGGACATTCCACTTTTTGATCGATAAGAATAGTAGTCGCAGCACTTTTCAATGCTTTGTCGTAGTATTTCGGATGATCGACAAACACGATATCACCCGGGACCACGCGATGAATTTCATTGATACCACTAACAATAAGGTCAGCATCACCAACGAACTCAACACCCAAAAACTCAGCCACTTGGGCCAAAGATTGATCTTTTGGAAATTTCATAAAAACGTTTTTTACAAAACTAAGCGATTGGAAGGTGGTTTTTACATAGGAATAGTAGTAGTTATAAGCCTTGCTTTGTTGATTTTAACAGTTTTTCTCCCACGTTTTACGAAGATGATAATCGTTTCCCTCATTGAGGAGGGAAAATTTATGAACCGAATGAATACAAGTCTGTACCGAAGCAAAACAAATCACATCAAAAAACTATGAAAAACATATTACTTCTCAGCACCATATTCTGTGCAACAATCGGCTATTCGCAAACGAAATCCATTGCTTACAAAAGACACAACAACTCAAGGAATCATTTGTCAATGGCTTTCATGGAGCCCAACTCAAATTTAGGAGCAGCACCAGAAAAATGGGTGCGAAATTCTGAATTGAAAAAAGTTATTTTCATCAACGATACCACCCAAGCCATGGTAACCGAAGACAAATGCGTTGATTTATACAAAAACTCACCGTCTAGTCAGTGGCGAGCGGGGACGGATACGGTCCAAAAACATCCTGTATTTTCATCAGGGATATCAGTGGACAGTATGCGCACCATCCTTAAAGCTGAATACTACTTCGCGAATGATATGAAAGAAGTTGAGTTTGTAGATTTTGAGAAACGCGATGAAGTTCAATCACAAGAAATTCAAAACGAAAAAGCGAAAACATCGACGAGAAAGGAAAAACGAAGTCAAAAATCAGCGTTAGGCAAATACTGGTGGTTGTTGCTGGTTGTTGGTTCTTCGTTAGGTATAGGCATCATAAATATCCGATAATGGAGAAAGGAAAGGAATCAACTTTCTTGTTGTTCACGTGGAGTTTATTGTTCATTTTTCTGCCTTTGCAGCTCCCGATTTTCGATTGGAAAAACAGCTTCTTATTACCCTTTTGGGATAAAACACTTCTTCTCTTAACAGGAAGGCTAATACCTATCTTTTCAGACAGCGAAGGGTTTCTGTTGATCATCACGATACTTTTGATCCTTTCGGCGGTCGTATTTGGCATCTTCAGACTTATTTGGAAAGTGAATTTTGAAAAATTGCATATTCCACTTCGCCTATTTCTGATGGGATGTTTGTTCCTCATTTTCGCCAAATACGGATTGGACAAAATGATGCATCTCCAGTTCCCTAAACCAGAACCCAACCTCATGCTGACCGAACTTGGTGTTCTCGACAAAGACATCTTATATTGGACGAGCATGGGGTCTTCGCGTTTGTACAATTTAGTCACAGGAGGATTGGAAATAACAGGTGCCATATTCTTACTATTTCGACGCACCAGACGATTGGGATTGATGTTGCTTCTTCTTTCAACTTTATACATCGTTCTCATTAATTTCTCCTTCAATATTGGCGTAAAACTCTTCACGTTACTGCTCACGGGAACACTTCTAACCTTGAATTGGAACAGTATTAAATTCCTTTTCACTTTCTTTCTAGGGTTTGGAGAAGAGAAAAATCAACCGAGGGACAAACGGGTATACTTACCTGTTTTGAAAGTCATATTAGCCGCTTCACTCCTCCTATTTTTCTATGAAATGAACGAAGAAAATCGAATCGAAAATCCGATGATGGGTGCCTACAAAAGCTGTTGTTCGAATGAATTGGCTTACATTTTCATCAATCAGCAAGATTATTGGATTGAAGAAAAAAAGAATGGAGATAGAACGAGTTTTAAAATTCTAGGTTCAGGCAATAAAGTGTTGAAAGTAGAAGCTGAAAATGGTAAACAAAGAGAAATTCACTTCTATGAGAAGGAACGAAATCAATTTGAGTTTATCTCGAATAAAAATGATACGATTGTATTGAAGAAACTAAATTTATCCGAGGTGAATTTGAATCAAGACCGATTCAACCTAATTGTTCGTTGAACTATGTCCGTCTTCCCTTCCCTTCCACTCGACTTTGAACCAAAACACGGATAAAACCAGCACAATCATATAAAACGGATACGCCACTTGATAGAGGAAAACTTTTAATGTATTGAACTGCTCTTGGAATTTGTAGGTCGTTAAAAACGCATCCAATTCCCCTTTGATGAGAATCATTACGATTGTCGCGCCCCAATTTCCGATAAAACATTGATACCAGGCGAATCCGTAATAACCCATTTGAAAAAGAAACACGATCATACCAAAAAATATAGCGAAGCTATCACCCACTTTGGTGGATTTTCCCAGCCAACGTCGTCTTTGATCCATTCCTTTCTGAAGGGAAATTGGCGCCTTGGTTTCGGCATTCAATTCAGAGCGAGTCAACAGAATTATTTCTTTCCCAGCTTTACGCAGGGCGTTCAATAAAAATTGATCATCTCCACTTAAAATGGAGTTATCGCTTCGTTGTTCATCTGCTTCCAAATACGCTTTCTTAGAAAAAAACAGGTTTGCGCCACTAGCAGTAATCGGTCGAAATAGACCGGTCAATGCCACATTCGTCTGCGTTTGCAATTGGTAATCCATGGCGAAAAATCCAGGAACGAATTCAGAAGACCTCATCTCAACCGGTAGAATAATCAAATCCGTCCAATGCCATTTTACCAATTCCTCGAAATAATTGGATGGAACGGTTATGTCTGCGTCCCATGTGATTACAAACTCCGTTTCCACCAGATTAACTCCAATGGCGATGGCTGCCTTCTTTCCATAACTTTCTGCACCAACATTTATCATTCGGTGTGGAAATGACAAATCAGTGAACAGTGAAAGAAATTCATCTTCAGAATGATCATTGACAAAAATGAATTCCTTGGGTTTCACTTTTAATTCCTCTATACACTTGAAAAGCACTTTCAGATTCTCGAACTCATTCCGAAAGGGAATTATAACAGTCACCTCATCTGGTTTACGTTCAATCTTAGATTTCTTCTGTTTTTTAACCGCTGCCTTTCGTCCCAGAAGAAATATTCCAATCAGAACGGCATACGCGGCCATGCACAACAGAACATCAAGCTTTAACCAAGACATATTTTTTCCATTTAAAGTAGGCGTAAATACTTGGTAAGGCATTGTTCATGGTCCAAATCAACAAACTCGCTAGTAAAGCAACGGGCAGTTCCACTCCAACTTGGGTGAGAACGAATACAGCAAGCGATTCACGAATAAGTAATTTCCCCATCAACAAAGAGGGTGATAACGTAGTCCACAAATACAGGTTCCAAATCCAAAACCAAATTTCTATTTCTATTTCAGGTTGAAAGGCTTTTATAACAAGATAAAACTGAAAGGAAAACACGAGATATCGGAACGAAGAAAAAAGCAAATACTGCATTTTATCTTGATAACGGACACTTGAAATGGAAGGTGCTTTTTTGTTTAACCAATTCTTAAAATAAGGAACTTTCTGAATCAAAAAGTAAAGCGCAATTGAGGATATTGTACTTCCAAGAACCAAATAGAAAACGCCTTTCGTCGTAAATACGATAGGTTGATCAAAGAAAATAAATAAGGAAAGTAATCCGAAAAACAAGCTAACAATAAACTGAGCGCCATTCGCAAAAAAGGTATGCGATACAACTTTGGGTTTCAGATCGGCATTTACTTCTGCCATTCGCCCAATGAAATTCCCCAACGCACTTGGTGTCAGAAATCCCGAAACCATTCCGGCGTAAAATCCACGTTTGATTGTTTCAAAATCGCTTAGTCCCACCCTACTTGTAATCCGCATCCATTTCAACCATTCAAAAAACCAGTTAGCAAACACTAACAAACCAGTCGTAACAAGTGCCAATGTATTCCCAGGAGCTGTCCATTCATAAGAAGACCAATTGAACTTCGACAATTGCCAATACAACACACCTAAAATAGAAATCAGCAGAAAGGCCTGCACTAATTTGAGCAACTTCCCTTGAATTTTTATAGCTTTGAATGGTAAATACATTTGAATGGTTGAAGATAAAATAATTCTTGGAATTGACCCCGGAACAACTGT
>CBFIBY010000150.1:0-6538 GCA_965660955.1 Crocinitomicaceae bacterium
ATCGTTGCAATAAAAACCATACACCCCATAATAAAAAATTTGTTGGACAAAAAGTACATTCTTAATTTGTAAAGCTTAGAAGCAAAATTCAAATAAAAAACGGCTCTTTTTGTGAGTTTAGAAGACAATTACTTAGCGGAAGAAACGATTACAGATTTGCTCGATTCATGGTCGGACAAAAAAGCAAAACAAAAACAATCCGAAGCTATTCTTTTACTTCTATCCGAAGGGAAATATTTAAATGGAACCATTCAGCCTGTCCTTAAAAAGACTCTGGAAGAAAGAGGTGTTTCGGGAAGTGCAATTAAAACACTTGAGAAAAACGGTGTGTTTCGAATAGAACGACAAATTATCTCCCGTGTAAACACATTGGATGAGCCTGAAACAGAATATCGTAAATTTGAATTGTCGGCGCCTCAGCAAAGGGCACTCGACGAAATCAAAACCAGTTTTTCTACCCAAAATGTTACTCTACTTCATGGAGTAACAGGCTCTGGGAAAACAGAAATCTACGTTCGGCTGATTGAGGAACAACTCGCATTAGGAAATCAAATTCTATTCTTGGTACCTGAAATTGCATTAACAACGCAGTTGATACAACGTTTACAAAAGATATTTGGACAACAAGTGGGTGTTTACCACTCGAAATTTAACCAAAACGAACGGGTCGAAATTTGGAACAGCATTCTAGAAAATAATCCAGATAATTATCGAATAGTTGTCGGTGCACGTTCCTGTGTGTTCTTGCCTTTTCAAAAATTGGGACTTGTTATCGTTGATGAAGAGCACGAATCGACATTTAAACAGTATGATCCTTCACCTCGTTATAACGGTCGTGATTGCGCTATGGTTCTCGGACAATTGCACGATGCGAAAGTTCTACTTGGATCAGCGACACCTTCACTTGAAACGTATACCAATTGCCAGAATGGTAAATACGGTTTGGTGGAATTGAAAGAGCGATTCCAAGGTATGCAAATGCCTGAAATTCTTGTTTCCGATCTAAAGAAAGAACGAAGACAAAATAAGAATTTCCAATTCTTCTCGAACTTTTTAATCGAATCGATGAAAGAAGCATTGGACAATGATGAGCAAATCATTCTTTTCCAAAACAGAAGAGGGTACAACCCAAGATGGCAATGTGAAGTTTGCAGCTGGACGCCACATTGCATTAATTGTGATGTTTCATTGACCTATCACAAACAGTCCAATTCCCTGAAATGTCATTATTGCGGGTATCTTACTGCTCCCATGGGATCGTGTCACAAATGCAACAGCAATCGCTTGAAAATGATAGGTTTCGGGACCGAAAAGATTGAAGATGAAATGGGCATTTTATTTCCAAATGCAACAACGGCTCGTTTAGATTTAGATACTACCCGAAACAAAAATGCATACGCAAATATTTTGCAATCATTTGAAAATCGGCAAGTTGATATATTAATTGGAACACAAATGGTGACCAAAGGTTTGGACTTCGACCATGTCAGTTTAGTTGGAATACTCGATGCAGAAGACATGCTCAACCGTCCAGATTTCAGAGCATTCGAAAAGTCTTTTCAATTGATGACCCAAGTTGCCGGTCGCGCGGGTCGTAAAAACAAACGAGGGAAAGTAATTATTCAAACCGGTCAAGTAGATCATTGGGTTATCGAAAAAGTGTACGAATACGATTACGAAGGATTTTACAAACATGAGTTGATTGAACGGGAGAACTTTATGTATCCTCCTTTTTACAAAATGATAGAGTTGACCCTTCGCCATAAGAAAGAACACATCCTAGAAATGGCTTCCACAGAACTCGCTGACTCTATGAAACTCGCCTTTAAGGAAAGGGTACTTGGACCTGAATATGCCATCATTCCACGCGTAAATAATCAATTCATCAAAATCATTAAGCTGAAATATGAAAAGTCAGCTTCCGACAAAGCGGTAAAGGAAAAGTTGCAGCACATTATCAATGACTTTTATACGAAAGCCGATAATAAATCTGTACGCATATCAATAGATGTTGACCCCATATAAAGAAAGAAGCCCATTTAGATGAATCCAAATGAGCTTCTATATTGTAGGAAGTTAATTAAGTATCTTAACCTAAATACGATTTAAGCATTTTACTTCTCGATGTATGTTTCAATCGACGAATCGCTTTTTCTTTAATTTGACGAACACGTTCGCGCGTCAAATCAAATCGAATCCCAATCTCTTCAAGAGTTTGAGCAGGTTTCCCATTTAATCCGTAGTACATCTTTAAAATTTCGCTTTCCCGAACCGTTAATGTCGATAAACTGCGGTCGATATCTTTTCGCAAAGATTCCACCACCAATTCTTTCTCTGGTCCTGGCAAACTATCATTTGGCAATACGTCATACATACTAGACGAAGAAGAATCTCCTTCTATCAGCGGTGCATCCATAGATACATGACGTCCATTGTTCTTTAATGATTGACGCACATCAGCAACTGAAACTTCCAAAAACTCAGCCAGCTCTTCTGCAGAAGGTGGTCTTTCGAACTGTTGTTCTAATTGTGAAAATGCTTTATTAATTTTATTGATGTTACCGATTTTGTTCAAAGGTAAACGCACAATTCGTGCTTGTTCAGCCAAAGCTTGCAAAATCGACTGACGAATCCACCATACGGCATAGGAAATAAATTTAAATCCTCTTGTTTCATCGAATCGTTCAGCTGCTTTAATCAATCCAACGTTTCCTTCGTTGATTAGATCAGGTAAAGAAAGACCTTGATTTTGATATTGCTTTGAAACAGACACGACAAATCGAAGGTTCGCTTTTGTCAAACGTTCCAATGCATCTTTGTCGCCATCGCGTATTTTTCGCGCCAATTCAACCTCCTCTTCCGCGGAAATTAAATCTACACGACCAATCTCCAAAAGGTACTTGTCCAAGGACGCATTTTCCCTATTGGTGACCTGTTTTACGATTTTAAGTTGTCTCATATTATTTGATGTAAGTTAATCTGTGTATTATATATACGAGTAAAAGAATAAAAAAGTTGGGTAAATTTTGTTTTTTAACATTTTTTCCTTATTGATATGACGTCTTAAAAAGTGTAAATTTCGACGAATCACCCCATTTTCACAGGAATAATAGCGTATCTTTGCGGAATGAAAATTTTAATGGTCTGTTTAGGAAATATTTGTCGCTCTCCGCTTGCGGATGCTTTATTGCGAAAAAAAGTACAAGTTTCCGGACTAGATATTGCAGTCGATTCAGCTGGAACGGCCTCCTATCATATTGGTAACCCACCCGACCAGCGAACTCAGGAAAATGCACTTACCCATGATGTGGACATGAGTTTTCTTCGTGCAAGACAATTCGTCAAGTCCGATTTTCAAGCCTTTGACATTATATACGCCATGGATAAAAGCAATTATAGCAATATTATTTCCTTGGCAGAATCTGAATCAGATGTTGAGAAAGTAAAACTGATACTGGATTTAATTGAAAGTGACATTTCTGAGGTTCCAGATCCTTATTACGGAGGCGAAGAAGGATTTGAAAATGTTTTCAACTTATTGGACGAAGCCACGGACAAAATCATTAACGAAATTAATTCATAGTTACATGAGTTCTAAAAAACAGAAAGGACGGTTGTTTTTACTCCCCTGTCCTATTAGTGAAGAAGATTTTCGAATGGTGATGCCTTCGGATGTTGTGAAATTGGCCAGTTCATTTCGTTATTTTGCCGTTGAGAATCTAAAGTCGGCCCGTCGTTTTTTACGCCGAATTGATCGAGAATTTCCAATCGACGACAGTCAGTTCTTTATTTTGAATAAGAAAACGCCTACGCATCAATTGAATACTTTTTTAGAACCCGCTTTTGAGGGACATGACATTGCGATAATTAGTGAAGCAGGTTGTCCAGGAATCGCTGATCCGGGTGCTACATTGGTAGATTTAGCACATCAGAAAGGAATTCGAGTTCATCCATTGGTTGGTCCCTCCTCCATATTGATGGCGCTCATGGGAAGTGGTTTTAACGGTCAATCGTTTACCTTTCATGGGTATTTACCAAAGGAAAGAAAAGATCGCATTCGCACTTTAAAAGACTTTGAATACAAGACGATTCAAACGGGTCATACACAAATCTTTATGGATACTCCTTTCCGAAATATGCATGTCTTGGATGATTTATTAAATGAATTGGGTGATGCTACACAATTGTGCATTGCGAGCAATATTACGGGAGCGAATCAAAGAATTGAAACGTACACAGTGGAAGACTGGAGAGATAAAGCATATGATCTCGGTAAAATCCCAACCATCTTTGCCATTGGTAAAGGACAACTGACCAAGTAATTTACATTATTTTTGTCCTCGAAATTAAATAGTCCTATTGAATATGATCATCTATAAAACCCTTGAAGAAATCGCTATCATGCGCGAAGCAGCGCAAGTTGTGAGTCGAACGTTGGGTAAAGTTGCTGAACGAATCGGTCCTGGAGTTACACCGAAAGAATTGGACGAATACGCAGAAGCGTATATTTTGTCCCAAAATGCGGTACCTGGATTTAAAGGATTGTATGGATGTCCGAGTACTCTACTCATATCCGTGAATGAACAAGTAGTACATGGATTACCGACGGAGCGTCCATTGGAAGAAGGTGATGTAGTTTCTGTTGACTGTGGGGCGATCTACAACGAATACTATGGTGATCACGCTTACACTTTTGCCATCGGAGAAATTTCACAAGAGAAAAAAGATTTGTTGCGTGTTACTGAGGAATGTCTGTATTTGGGAATCGAAGCTGCAAAGGTTGGTAATCGAATTGATGATATTGGCTATGCGATTCAAACCCATGCCGAAAAACACGGCTATGGCGTTGTCAGAGATTTGGTCGGTCATGGTTTAGGTAAATCTTTGCACGAAGACCCACAAGTGCCTAATTACGGTCGCAGAGGTCGTGGGAAAAAGATTCAAAACGGATTGACTATTGCTATTGAACCCATGATTAATATGGGGACGGATAAAGTAGAGCAATTGGACGACAATTGGACGATTGTCACTGCCGATGGACTCCCAAGTGCACACTTCGAACATGATATCGCCGTTGTAGATGGCAAACCCGTCATTCTTTCCACTTTCGATTACGTATTGGAAGCACTAGATAAAAAATAATGTCAGAAAGCAAGCTTTTCAAATCCATTGTCCTCACCTTGGTGATGTATGGGTTTATTAGTTTTCTGCAATGGGGTAAATTTTTGGTGCCACTCCCCGCTTTCGAAATGGTGATTCTTGGTATTTGTTTGTATTTTGGAATTCTCAAATGGAAAGAAAATAAGACCATAGCTGTACTATTCCTTTTATTTGGTTTAACTCAATTCTCGGCAAAAGAGTATAATTTAGCCTTGTTCCTTTCAGACGCTACATTGCAGGACCTCTCAGAAACCCTTTTCTCTGATATACTAAAAATAACATCTGGGATACTTTTAACTGTCCTTTATATCGTCCAGTCGATGCAGCATTTTAAGGATAATCGAATAGTATATTTGTTTTTAGCTTTCCCACTATTAATCTGTTTGTTACTGCCCGTTCAATGGATGATTGTTCTTCCATTATTTGGGATATGTTTGCGTTTTATTCAACAAAAATCCTTGCTTCTAAATCAGCACAGCATTTGGGGGTACTTGTTTGTTTTTGCCTTAAGTCGCGAGCTAACCTTGCTACTTTTATAAAAAAGATATTTTTTTTCTTTTTTCTTTTCGCTTATACAATGAATTTGCTACTTTTGCCGCTCGTTCTTTGAACATACGGAGAGGTGGGTGAGTGGCTGAAACCACCAGTTTGCTAAACTGGCGTACGGGTAACCGTACCGGGGGTTCGAATCCCCCTCTCTCCGCTTTTAATGTATTTAAGCAGTACTGTTTGAGGGGATGAGAACCGAAGGGTTCGAGCCGTAGCGCAGCGAAGACCATCGCCGTGCGAAGCACAAAATAATCCCCCTCTCTCCGCACATACGTTTGAAAGAAAAGAATTGGATTAATTACGAATTCGTTTGTTCTTTTCGATTTAAACTGTATTTTTGCACTCGCTTTTGCAGACTGGTTGTTAGCAATAACAAAGCAAAAACGGTTTTGACTTCTTCTTTATTGAAAGAGCTCAAAATGTTTCGGGGTGTAGCGTAGCCCGGTCATCGCGCCTCGTTTGGGACGAGGAGGTCGCAGGTTCGAATCCTGCCACCCCGACACTGGGGATGAGCAATCATCCCCTTTTTTGATTTTAAACCTCATTGGTTTGAGGGCCCGTAGCTCAACTGGATAGAGCACCTCCCTTCTAAGGAGGCGGTTATAGGTTCGACCCCTATCGGGCTCACTAATCCCAACCCTCAGGTTGGGATTTTTTATTTCATATAATTTTAAAACTGGATTGAGCATTCCGATGTAATCGGAACGGTTATAGGTTCGACCCCTATCGGACGCAATAATCCCAACCTACAAGTTGGGATTTTTTATTTCATATAATTTTAAAACTGGATTGAGCATTCCGATGTAATCGGAACGGTTATAGGTTCGAC
>CBFIBY010000151.1:0-6274 GCA_965660955.1 Crocinitomicaceae bacterium
TCTCTAAATGAGTAGGTTCCAAACCAAAAAAATGGATCAAAAAAAAAAAACCTGCAGAAAAGTAAAAAAAAACGATTCGTGCAGGTTTTCAGTTTTCAGTAAGTAGAATCTGCTAATAGTTCAAAGTAACGCATACTTAAGCATCGCCACAAGGTGATTTTACCCAAATAAAATGGGAGTTTTCCCGCATGCAAATGGGAAAACTCCCGGGGTAGAAATAGGGCCAAAGCGGGAATTTTCTTGCAGATTTGTTATGTTAACAATAAAAACCCTCATTATTATGGCAGTACCCACATTACCCTTACCGAATGAAGATCAACTCGATTTAACCACTTCGGTTGTTTCTCAAACAGAAGGAAATCTTCGATGTTCAAACGCGAAAGCTTTCCTCAGATTGAACAATGCTGAAATCAGCACAATTGTCGCTACAATTCCATTTGACAAACTAAACAAGTTGTATCAAGAAGCCAATGTTCACTGCACTCCAGCAAAAGATTGCGTCACCGCATTACGTCAATATTATGGTGCAGTTAGCGGCGAAGAAAGCACAGATTTCAAAGTATTTTACCAAGCTTTATTTTTAGCTTTTGACAGTGTTGAACCAGAAAGTGGGGATCGCATTTATAGAGTCACAGAAGAAGGTAACTTGTACAGTTTCAACGGTTCAAAATTCGACCTGGAGACGGAAGCAAATTTGACAGCAGCACAGAATTTATTCATGGGAGAATTAACCTTAAAACACACTCCAGCGTCTGCTAACTTTGAAGCTTTTGTTTCTGGTCAGGATGTGAAAAGTTTGATTTTACCCTTTCAAACAATTTTTGCCTTGCTAAATGACAATGGAAAAGATACCTTCCAACTAAAAAGTTGTGCTGAAATCGTTTCAGCGACAGCTGACGGTGTAGTAAAACAAAGTTTGATTTTAGATACAATAGCAGGTTCAGGTAGTGGTCTATTTACAGGGAAATTTGCGAATAGACAGCATAATAACCCTCCTTACTCGGATCTGATCCCATTTCAAGTCATATAACAAAATCAACTATTTTTACGACTCAGTTGTAAGCCAATGTCTGATTTATCATATTATTTTGTCTATATACTTGTTTTGCTCTCTATTTATATGGGAAGTCGCACACGAAGATTTTCCAACGATTTTTTTAGAATGCTGCTTCTACAAGTAATTGTTTTTGGACTCATGATAATCGCAACAAATGTTCTTTCAGCTTATAACACATTTCATAATACACAAATTAGTAATCGTTCGATACTAAATGTTCATGTTGGAATTGAAGCAATTCTTTTATTCAAGGCTGCGTTTTATTTTTTAAAATCGACACTTGAAAAAAGGATTGCTCAATCATTGTTTGGAATATTCGTTTTTACATGGTTGTTTCAATTGATTTATCTAGGTTTGGGAAGCCTTAATGATACTGCTGATTTAATGGCATGTATTACTTTGACCTTGGTATATTCTATGGTCCTTTTCAAGTGTATCAAGATGAATCGTGGTAAATGGTGGGCATCTCCTGAAATTTTAACAATCATAGGCATGCTCGCTTATTTCGCAGGTAGCGTACCTTTTGTTTCTATGATGAGTTATCTAAGTAAAAATGAACCCAAATTGTATTTTCTTCTTTTCAACATAATAAATTCTGGACTAGCCAACACACGCTATTTATTACTTTTTATTTCCTTTTTCCTTATCTATAGGACAAAGGGGAAAACGCAACTTCAATTTGCCTAACCCAAGATTATTATTCGCTTGACCTTAATTAGATTATGTTTTACCTTTATTCCCAGATAAGAAATCTATGAATGAAGTCGTTTGGGGAATTATTGCAGGTACCTCAGTCATTTTACTGCTTATAGCAATTGTTGTCATTACCTTCTTTGTTTCAAATCGTCAGCGGGTTAAACAAGAACATTTATTGGCAGAAACCAAACGTCAATTCGAAAGGGACATACGCGAGGTTGAAATTGAGGTTCAGGAACAATTGATGTCATCCATCGCCAATGAATTACACGACAATGCGGGACAATTACTAACCGCTATGCACATAGAAATTCACAATCAAAATGCTGATTTTCCAGAGTTTGCTAAAAACTACAAGCAAGTGGAAAACTATTTGGAAGAAGTAATTCAACTACTAAGATTACTCGGAAAATCCCTGAATACTGATTTTGTAAATGATAGCGGATTAGTCGCGGCAATTGAGGTAGAATCCGAACGAATTAATTCCCTTCGTCGATTTACAATACACACGAATTTAGACGATCAAGATACTTCTTTGGAGAAAAACCAAGAACTTATTCTGTTCCGAATCTTTCAAGAAATCATTCAAAACGCCCTGAAACATTCCAAAGCGAAAAACTTATATGTCAATCTAAGTTTTCACCCCTTCACTTTATCTATTGAGGATGACGGTGTTGGATTTGATTACGCTGCTATTGTCGATGAAAAACTAGCTTCAGGCTTGAGGAATATCAAAAAAAGAGCGAAATTAGCCCAACTAACTTGTACTATAGAATCTGAAATTGGTGCTGGAACAAAGTTTCATTTCAATAAACTAGCAACACCCGCTGAAAAAGTATAAATGAACCCTATGGAAAAAAAATCGCTCGTTCTCATAGATGACCATGTTATTGTTCGGAAAGGACTGAAAAGTTTAATTGAAAAACAAGGTCCTTATGCGGTTGATTATGAATTCGATTCGGCCGAAGATTTTTTAGCCGAACTTCCCAATTTGTCGGATATTGACCTACTACTTCTAGACTTGAGTATGCCTGGTATGGGTGGTGAAGCATTGGTATTGGAATTGAAAAAAAAGGAGTGTAAATGTCCTATTCTGATTTTAACACTGAACGATGATGAAAATGCTATCGTTCGACTTTTCCGAAGCGGTGTCAGAGGATATTTACTTAAAAATTGTGCCCCATCTATTCTTAAAAAGGCGATAGAATCCGTCATATCTGGAGGATATTATCACAATGAATTTCTGACCTTATCCTTGACAAACGATGACACCCAAGCCAGTAAAGTCCCGAAAGAACAAGAAATCATCCAACAAATGACAGACAAGGAAAAGGTTTTTCTCAAATGGGTTTGTCATGAAAAGGAATTCACCTATCACCAAATTGCAGACAAGATGAAGGTATCCTTTCGCACTGTAGATGGTTATAGAGAATCTCTATTCGATAAATTCGGTATCCGATCGAAGACAGGTTTGGTCCTTTTTGTTTTGAAGAATAATTTGGTCAATCTGCTTTAGCTCTTATGTGTAAGCGAATTACATTTTCTCAAAACGAGCGCTAAAAATTCCTGCAGCTGAATGTATGCGCACCACATAAATCCCTGATGAAAGTTCTGATACATCTATTTTATTATTCAGTGGAGAAAATGTCTTGACAACAGAATTGCCCAATAAATCAAACACTTCAACAAAGGTGACATCCGCATCTGATTGAATGAAAATATTGTCTTCCGTCGGATTTGGATAAATTCTAAACGAGGCAACTTCATTCTCTTTCACTTGCAACATCGCATGTTCTGTTCCAATAATTTCGGACAACAAACGAACATACATCGCCTGATAAGCAATCTCTGGTTCAGACACTTCCCAACTGTTGTTTGGCCAATTGTCGTTGAAATCTAAATAACTTTTATACGCAGGTTGTCCATAAGGTGGCGTCAAGGTTGAAACAGAAAAATAAGGATTTGGTCCGCCTGGCATGTATCCTGGTGGAGGTCCGATTGGTGAAGTTTGAGCATTGTCGTATACTGTTCCATCCGCAAACCAAGAATGATAAATTTCATTGACGGACTTATCGGCACCAAAGCCGCTCATATTGGATAGATATACGATTCCAATGGGATTTACACCATGAAGACTATGTAAAACAGAGGCGCCTTTATCCCATAGATCAGAAGAATCACCAACTCCCCAATTTGCCAAGGCGACGTTGATTGCTCCATAAGCAGCTTTTCGACCATTACTACCTGTATAATATGCCCAAGTAGGCATATAATCTCGGTATAATTCAGCATCCGTCATACCATAAAAACCACCCCAATTATTCGAAACACTTGTGCTTGCGCTGCTAAAAACAGACCCTTGCATTCCAGTATTTGCGCCCTGTAATTTTGAATAATAGATCAACGCATCGCAAATTGGCAATTCGTTCGGAGACCAGTAGTTATTCTCTAAGGGTGAAACCAAATAACCGTTGTTGATTAGAAAAGTTTGATAGCTCTCTGTTCCTGTCGCACCATACAAATAAACGGTTGCTGAAAGTAGACCTTGAACTTGATTAGTAACGTCCCAATCTGTGTCTCCTCCGATAATAGATCCATCATCACAATCCAAGTCAAAATTGTTGTTATTAAAAAATGCAACGCCATAATTATAGCACGTTTCAGCTTGCGTCAATAGTTGATTTGCATACGTTTGCATAGAAGGGAAATCAGCAAACACGACAGCGCCATGTGCCAGCATACTCGCTGCGGCAATGGAAGCAGCCGAACATGTTGGTCCATAAAATCGAGGATCTGTATTGGCACTGGGCGGTGAAGAAGTATTATCTGAATAATTTTCATTTCCCATTTTTACATGAACTGAACCATCGGAATTTGCCATTTTCAGTATCCAATCCAATTCCCATTTCACCTCATCCAGTAGGTCCGGAACTCCATTTCCACTTTCCGGCCAATTCCAATTGTCCGTGAACAACTCAGGACTTCTTTGATAAGAAGACAATAAACTATGTACGGCAAAATAAGCGGTAGAAACTCGTTTGTTGTAGTCACCATTGTCGAACCAACCGCCGCTCAAATCTTTCTCAAGACTTGCATTTCCTGGATCGGTAATCGCTCTGCAATTCGCATCTTGTAACGCGTTGTTGAAACTCATTCCATCGGTCCATAATTCGGCCGCCGGACCCGTTTTCGCAAAACCACTTCGGTTATAGTAAAACGCTTTGGTTGCAGCACGAAGCACTTCTCGATAGGGTTCTTCTTCAATTACAAAGAACGGTGAACTCATGTTATTCGGTGCATCGTGCACATAATAGGTTCCATTCGCAGTTACGGTTGAGAAATCAAACCACCAACCGATATCACCCGAAACAACATGCTGCTGACCAGAATTCCATGCCACAGGACTTCCTGAAAAAACAACAGCATCTGTAACACTATCTCGAACCTCGATGATAGTGGATGGCGTGTATGAATCTGCTGCATTAAAGCCGACATATGGATCGACTAATACAGCTACTTTACTCGCATTTTTTTGGTAACCGAATTGATCTACATGAATGTAGCTGGTTTGGGCATTAACAGCTGTAAAAACTCCGAAAAGAAGCGCTAAAAGTAGTTTGACTTTTTCCATAGAATAATTTTTTCAAATTATGTATCGGAAAGTTAGGGAAATATTCTTGGATTGGGAAATTGATAATGCAAGACAATCAGAAATTTAAAGCTTTAAAAAACTATGTTTTTGGCCTACCTTCTGCCAAGATTTGTAACTGATTTCCATTTCTACCATTATTCTAAAGAAGCACCAGCACTAAACCGCTCAAGCTCACTTATCGAACAAACTTCACTATGAATAATACTTTGTCAATATTGCTGCTTGTTGCTGGACTTCTAATTATCAGCGAATTAAAATCTCAAAACTCCACGCCTACTCTTTCTTTTGGGTTAAACCGAGTGCTTTTTGGCAATTCATCTTTGGATGTAGAAATGTTGGCTACTATCGTTGCCGACAAGCAAGATAATCTCAAAAAACGTATCGTCGAAAAAGAAATTCTTCAGCCTATTTTTCTGAACTCTTCATTTGCCACAAAAAACTACGTTTTCTCCGTAATTAAAAATTTGATGAACGAAAGAGATAAAAACATCCTTCGGAAAGAAGTCATGGAACACACCTCAAACTATGCGCTGATTTACACACTTTCAGAAATGTACTTAGAACTTACATGGGAAGAACTGAGAACCGGTCATTATTTCGACTCATTGGGAATTTCAACGAAGAAGGAAACGCAGCCTTTTCAGTTGAATTATGCAGTTATTGCCGATATTCAAGCCAACGAATTTACAAAGTTGAAATTATCACTTTCAGATAGTTTGCAGTTGCAGTTTTCACCTGAAAAACGAGCCAACGGAACAACAGCCTTCAAGGAAAGATTGGGGTTTAATGCCGTTCTTATCGATATGATATTCCAAGCCGTACGTTCGAATCCTGCCTTTCTAAAAAAAGGATTTAGCAATAAATCACTT
>CBFIBY010000152.1:0-6259 GCA_965660955.1 Crocinitomicaceae bacterium
ACCAATCGTAAAAGATAAAGGATCATTTCTGATTGCAGGAAGAAGAACGTATGCAGATTTATTCCTGAAATTGTCGAATGATGAAAATTTACGAAATACCCAGCTTTTCTTCTATGACTTAAACACAAAAATCAATTATAAATTAGGAGACAAGGACAGAATTTATTTGTCCGGGTATTTTGGACGAGATGTACTTGGTATTTCCACCTTTGGTATTTCATGGGGAAATGCAACTGGAACAGTGCGATGGAATCACATCATAAATAGTAAGTTGTTTTCAAATACCTCTTTCATTGTTTCGAATTATCAATATGATATTGGCATAGAATCCAATGATGTGACAATTAATATTGGATCAACACTTCAAGATTATAACTTAAAACAGGAATTTCAATACTTTCCAAATACGAGAAATAAAATTACATTCGGACTAAATGCTATCCATCACGGGGTAGTTCCAGGTGAGGTTACGGGAAGTGAAAATTCGGGAATTAACAACAATATACAGCCATCCAAACTTGGTTTAGAGAATGCACTATTCATCAGTAATGAATGGAGTATAAATGAAAAAATAAATGTTCTGTATGGTTTAAGAGGAACAGCATTTAGTGTTCTCGGAAATGGAGCTGATTCGTATACGTTTGACAGAAATGGTGATGTTGCTGATACGACTGTATATGATAAGAATAGTATTGTCAAGACATATTTCAATTTGGAACCAAGAATCTTTTTGAGTTATATCTATTCGAAAACGGCATCTATCAAAGGTGGGTATTCTCGAAATGTTCAAAATATCCATTTGATTTCGAATACAGTCAGCACTTCTCCAACCGATTTGTGGTTGCCAACGACGGCAAATGTTCGTCCTGAGATCGCCGATCAGGTGAGTGTTGGATGGTTTAAAAATTTCAAAGAAAACGATTATGAGTTTAGTTCAGAGTTGTATTACAAGTGGATGCAAAACCAAATAGATTATCGAAATGGAGCCAATACACAAGCCAACGAATTAATTGAAGGTGAATTATTATATGGTATCGGTCGGGCGTATGGTATTGAGTTTTTGCTGAAAAAGAAGTCAGGTAAGTTTACGGGGTGGCTTGGTTATACTTTATCAAGAACCGAAAGAAAAATAGACCAAATCAATAACAACGACTGGTACGTGGCAAGGCAAGATAGGACGCATGATCTCTCAATAGTTGGAATCTATGATTTCAACGCAAAATGGACGGCATCAGCATCATTTGTTTATTCAACAGGAAATGCGGTTACTTTTCCAACAGGAAAATATACCATTGACGATGAAGTAGTTTTCGTTTATTCGAATCGAAATGCAGATCGTTTTCCTGATTATCACCGTCTAGATTTGGCCTTGACGTACAATGTCAAAAAAAGAAAACGATTTGAGAGTAGTTGGAGTTTGTCGATCTACAATGCATATGCTCGTGAAAATGCATATTTAATCGAATTCGAAGAGAATCCCGATGACCCCAATAAAACGCAGGTAGTGCAAACAACATTATTCAGAATTGTACCAACTATCACGTACAACTTTAAATTTTAAGCCATGAGAAAGTATCTTTATATAGTTATCGCTTTGACCTTTGCCGCAGTTTCTTGCACCAAAGTCATTGATTTGGATTTGAAAGAAAGTGGGGCGCAGATTGTACTAAGAGCGGACGTTACGGAAGGAGAAATGGTACATACCTTATCAATAACGAAATCTGTTGGCTTCGATGAAGATAATGTATTCCCAGGTGTAGTTGGTGCTAATGTCACATTATCTGATGATCAAGGAAACGTGACAACGCTTGTAGATGTTGGTGGTGGAAATTATGAGACAACAAATTATTTGGCAGAAGCAGGAAGAACGTATACCTATACAGTTATCGCGGAAGGCCAAACCTATGAGTCGAGTTGTAAAATCGCGGATATTGTTCCATTGACAGATGTAGCGTTTTTACCCTCTAACTTCTTTGGTGACACAGGTTTTATAATGGTGCCTAAGTTTGTTGATCCTGCTGGAATTAAAAACTCTTACTTGTTTTACTTCTACAATGCCAACGATCCAGAGGAGAATTCAGATTTTATCATTTCAAATGATGATTTTGCCGATGGTCAGCTGAATGAACAACCTTTCTTTGGTGATTATACTCCGCAAGCGGGCGATACTGTGAATTATCAGATGTACGGAATCGACGAGGCTGTGTATACTTACTTTTTCTCCTTTGAGCAAAATACAAGCGGAAACTCAGGTGCACCGGCGAATCCCGTAAGCAACTGGAGCAACAACGCTTTGGGTTATTTTTCTGCACATAATTTTCAGGAAATTCAAGTTATAGCACCCCTCTAGTCGTAGTTTTATTCAATCGTTTGTTCTTAACTTCATTCTAATGGAACAATCCAACAGGGTTAGAATTCTAACTTTATCCTGTGAAACTATCCATTTTCATTTCCATGACACTTTGTGTCATCTTCTCGCAAGCGCAGGAAAATAGGCAGGACATCTCGACCATAGGGTATGTGGAAGTAATGTTCCGTGACAGTTCAGAAGTTTGGGCCATGATGTGGGATGATTTTACTTTTGAATACAATGAAAATCATTCTGAAATAATTGTTATTGAAGGAGGTTCCAACAAGAAGATTACCTACAAAGCTAAGTACATTGATTACATTCAATTTTTGAATGCCGGTGACACCATTTTTCTACGTCGTTATAAAAGTCCGAGAGGAAGAGATCATTTATTGTTGGAAGAAGTGCATCGAAATGGTGAATATGCCATTTTAGAATCACCAAGTTTTGTTTCTCCGATATTCACATACATTTCATACAAAGGGGAGGTGTTTAGTCTCTTACCTCTTATGAATCATGATTTTCTTAACTTTTTTAGATGCGATGTACTACACGCCGAATTTGGAGAAGAAGAAAATTATCCATTGACCTTAAAGGACATGAAAACAAAGATGGACCTTTATTTGGCCAATTGTCTTTCTCCAGATGAAGTATCAGAGGAACAATAAACCTAAAACGAGCAACAAACTCAACTTTCTTTTTACTAGGTGAATAATTATTGAAAACTCATATTCAAAGAAAACCTATTTTTGCAACGAATTAGAAGAGAAATGGGAAAAGGAATTGTCCATAAAATTGGATCAAAATACGTACAGGGTGGAGTAGAAGGTGCTTCAGAAAAGGTGAGAAATGCTTACGTTTTGAGCGACGAACAAAAATCAAAAATCAAGTCGATTTCAAGACAGACCTATTTTTTATCCGCGCTAATTGGTGCGCTTGCTGTCCTTTTGGTTGTTTTACCTATGCACTTCTGGCCGGATTTGTTTGGCGTTCAAAAATTCACCCTTTTTGGAAATGCAATTGAATTTGAAGTATACTATACATTATATGGAGTTTTAATGTTGTTTCCAGAAATTTGGTCCCTAAACTATGTTAATCTGCGAGCGGTTAGGAACATTGCGAAGGTGTGCAATTATCCAAATAAGAACGTTCCAGATTTCGAGGAGCAAATTGACTTATTGACGGAAGCTGGATTGGAAATGCCCGCAAAACATTTAGCGATTTTCAACATTGATCCCTATATTGGTTTGTCCAAATTCTCCTATTATTCATTGTTTTTGTTGGCAAAGTTGAAGGCAACATTGTCTAATATTGTCGTGAAATTGCTGGTAAAACGGTTTCTTGGGCGATATGCGCTTCGAATTGTAACGGATTTGGCTGGGATTCCCATTTTCGCTTTTTGGAATGCTTGGGCAAGTCGACAAGTTATTCAAGAAACCAAAATGCGTTTAATGGCTGCTGGTGCTACGGAGGATTTTTTAGAAGAAATTTCGGATGAAGATTTGAAGTCAGTCGAATCGCAAATGTCCCCCTTGTTTCATTTTTTAGCGCAACAAAAACGAGCTTATAATTTTGCGATGTATGCGTATATCAAAGAAGTGGTTCGTCGAATGCCGAACTTGGATTTGGCGAATAAAAAAGAGATTGAGTTGGAAGAACTTTTTACGGAAATTGAGGAACAAGACATTCTCGTTGCCAAAATGCTGGTCTTTGGTTTGATGGTTGACGGGAGTTTATCACTTCGCGAAAAACAGACCTTAAAAAAGCTGGGAGATAAAAGTTGGTTTCCCTATACTATTGATCAGTTGGAAGAAGCCGTTGACAAGTACAATGATGGCTATGGATTGATGGCTTTGTAGCTTTAATGTGCAATCTGAATTTTATAGTTCGCCATTCTACCTTCTTCATTTAATATAGATAGGTTGTAAAACCCATTTGAAAGATGCTCCAGGTCAATGGATCCATTCGTAATAAACCCATTGGATTTATAAACAACCTCACCAAGTAAATTGTAAACTCGAAGGGAGTATTTCAGCTCTTGATCATGTTCTATTTTTATTTTCCCTGAACTTGGATTTGGAAATAATTTGAAATTAGAGCTCAATTGTTCTTCAATTCCCGCTAGTTATCGCATCCGTCACTCGAAGTAAAAACGTTGTTGTTTATAGTGACAAGCGAAGGGATTAGAGATAACGCACCTAAACTGGTTAATGGTAAATAAGTTTCTGATAATAACGTATCGTTAACGAAGTTTAATGATTCGTAAGTGCTCGAACAAGGCTGGCTGTTAATGGTTGATTTTATAAGTTGCGTTCCATCAATATTGTTTTGATAGAGAGCACCGTAAACATAATTGCTTTAATTGTTAGCATAAAAATTCCTACCTGTTCGAGCCATAGGACGATAATAGGCAGGAACGCTTGTTCCACTTTCTCTGACGATGAGGGAGCGCACTCCAACAACATATTCGCTCATCATGGTTATTTGGTAGGTCGAATCGTCGACCTGATTTGAATAACTCATTTTATCGTCCCAGATATACTGAATAAAGGGGTAATTATAGTCGGATTTATTTGTTGTATTTATTCCATTCGCATCAAATTTGAAATAACTCATTTGAAGTGGTCCCAAACTTGGGTGAGGTCTTGATATTATACGGATTTCGTTCCCAAAACTATAAACTGATTCAAAAAAGTTCTTTCGGTTATAATATTTACTCCAGACTAAATTGCCATTGGCGCTCAATTTCATAAGCGCTCCTCTGATTTGTGTATCACCAGAAGGAGGTAAGGCAACATCACCTGAAAAAAACAAACGAACCATCTGCCAATTCAGAACCATCCCGGATTCTGAGTTGATAGAAGCTTGAATTGGGTTTGTAACTTCTACTCCAAATCAGATTTCCGTTTGGAGAGAATTTCGCGGCATTCAAAGCGCCTTCATATGACGAACCTGACCAATAAAGGAGATAGTTGTTGTCCGATGTTAAAATGATTTCGGTATACTTTGTCCCAGTAACGTTATCGGCATACCTGCGCGTCCAAATTGTATCGCCAAAGGAATTTAGTTTCACCAGCGTACCTCCACCGCCGTTGTTACTCGCGTTTGGGTACAAAGCTGCTAAGGAAATGAGATAGTTTCCATTAGGTGTTTCTTGTATCCCGTTTGTTTCGGAACCCGTTCCAATTTGTGATATTTTCTTCGACCATTCCAAATCGCCGAATTCATCAACTTTGGAAACATAAACATGCTCATTGGTGCCGTTGGGTTTACAAGAAAAAAATGCTCCGCCATCCGTGGTGGTTGTCATTCCTGTCGGTCTCAATAATTCGGATCCGATATAAAATTTCGAAAAACCTTGCGCTTGACAAAGCTGAGCAATGAATAAGAAAAGGATGAATGCGATTCGGGTCATTTTGATGTAGGTTAAAGTTTGACTTTGTGTCAAGTTAAGTTGTGTTTAATGTTACCTCATAAGAATTGTTTTTTTATTTTCAATGAGTTCACTCTGCCTCCTTTTTTCCTCCATTTCAGCTTTGTATTGCATGTCGATTTTGTATTTCTCTAATTCCATTTTAGCCTTCTTATTTTCTTTTCGTTTTTTGTTTAAGGCTTGTATGTATTCGGTGAAGTAGATGTCGAAACCGATGTTTAGAACATAATTTTTGAGCATAAGACTTTCGCTTTCTCGAATAGGCCACATCAAACTCGTATTAAAAGATAAATTGTTGTAGAAGGTTAAACCCAGACCTGTACCGAAAAAACTTGAATTCATGTTTTTTGAAGTGCTCAAATCCGTTAGTTGGTATAAGAGCCCAGACCCGTAAAAAAGAGCATGTAAGTTACTTACTATGGGATCTGGTTTATAGTTGTTTTTGGATTTATAGTACTTTTTCTTAAAGTAAAATA
>CBFIBY010000153.1:0-6194 GCA_965660955.1 Crocinitomicaceae bacterium
AAGTTTCCTCCTTTGGAGGAAAACGGAAGGAGGAGGATTAATCCAACTTCAGAACCTATCCAAAACGTATTCTATCAACCTATTCATATCCTTAGAATAGTCCTTTGAGAACTCCCCAGACGGGCGATTCGCAATACCTAAACAAATGGTTGCACAATCATGTCCAAGTGATCGACCAAGCGCAAACAACGCTGAACTTTCCATTTCGAAATTTGTGATTGCAAGTCCATCGAATTTGGCGTCTTCTAGACTTTCGCGCCATTGGTTTTTTAATGGCAATCGGATGGTTCTTCCCTGTGGGCCGTAAAATCCGCTGGCGGTTAATGTAATTCCTTTTTTCGTTTGATCGGAATCCAAACGAGCCGTTAAATAAGGATTGGCAGAGATTAAATACGGCTCAATTTTTTCTGGAAAAGGCACACTTTTTTTAATGGAAGAAAGCAATTGATTCTCTTCATTCGTAAAATCAATCGAGTAGAAGTGGGCTACATTGTCCAGTCCAAGGGACATTTGAGAAAGTATGAATTGGTGAATGGGAAGATCGGATTGCAATATCCCACACGTCCCAATCCGAATCAATTCCAATTGTTTTCTTTCTGCATATAGTTCTTTAGTGTCAAGATTGATATTCGCTAGAATGTCTAATTCATTAACGACGATGTCAATATTGTCCGTCCCAATTCCAGTCGAAAGCACACTTAGCCTTTTTCCTTGGTAGATTCCTGTGTGACAAACGAATTCGCGGTGTTGCGACTTGTGTTCAATCGAATCAAAAAAAGAAGAGACCAAGTTCACACGATCTTGGTCTCCAACTAATATTATTTTTTCGGCAATGTTTTCAGCACTCAAGCCTAAATGATAGACTTGTCCCTTATTATTTAAAACGAGTTCGGAAGACTGAAATGCCATGCTTATTGAGTAATGCTTCCAAATACTTTTTGTAACAAATCTGTAACGCGTGCAGCAGGGTTTTGTCTGATTTTATTCTCTTCTTTCGCAACCATAGTAAACAAACCGTCAATTGCTCTTTCAGTTACAAAGGCATTTAAGTCTGTTGTAACTTGTTCACCACCAGTGAATGTCATTGCTTGATTATATTTTGTCGCTAATGGATTCCAGTAATCTGTCAATTTAACTTTTGCAATTGCATCCGCTACTTTTGGAGAAAATGCTGCAGTTAATTGAGCTGTTGTATTTGATTTTAAGAATTGTGTTGCCGCACCTTCACCACCGTTAAGGATGGAAAATCCGTCAGAAACAGTCATTCCTTTAATTGCGTTCATGAAAATGGGTAAAGCTTCTTTCGTCGCTTCTTCGGCTGCACGATTCAAAGTCGTTTCAAATTTATCAACTTGACCGGAAAGCCCCCAATCCATAGCTTTCTCTTTTACTTTTAGTGCATCTGGAGGAAAAGGAAGTCGAATTTCAGCGTTTTGCAAGAAACCGTTCGTAACTGAGGTTAAATTCACCGAGTTTTTAATTCCAACGGAAAGAGCTTCCTTCAATCCCGAAATAACTTCTGTGTTTGTCAAAGCAGGTGTTGAAGTGCTACCGTCGTCTGTTAGCACTACATTGGCCGCTTCATTCAATACATCACACGAAATAAGTGACGTGGCAACTATACTAGATATTAAAAGTATTTTTTTCATTTTTCAATTTTTTTCAAATATAAGTAGAAAGATGCAAAGGTCATACCAAAAAAAAGAGGCCACAATTGGACCTCTCTTGGTTTGAATTCGAAATGTAGGTTAACGAATTATCATTACACTACCTGTGAAAATTTGGGGTTCGTCTGTCCCATCTTTTTTCGTTCTTAATTTCCAGTTGTAAATTCCTTGAGGTACCAATTTGCCACCGTAAGTTCCGTCCCATTCCGCATCCGGATCTTTCGATTGCCAAACAACTTCCCCCCATCGATTGAAAATCAATAAGTCAAAATCAAATATATCTAACCCTTCAGTTACGATGTGCCATGTTTGGTTGAATTGATCACCATCTGGCGTGAATGAATTGGGAGCATATAAAATATAATCATTGTTCACCTGGAGCACGGCACGGGTGGTATCCGTACAGCCTTGCGGCGATGTCACCAATAATGTAACTTCGTATCCACCTTCCTCATGAGGAAATACAAAGGTCGGGAATTGATCTGTAGATGTGCTTGGTGTCGCGTCAGGAGCTGTCCAGTTCCATTGCACAGCATCAATTGATTTGTCAATCATCCCAATTGTCGTTTCAAAAATAGTTGTTGGATTCGTTGTCATTCCAAACTTTGCTTCAGGTCTCGGCAAGGCAGAAATAATCTGAGGGAACGAATTCGTGTATACACAACCGTAAGTAGATGTTACAGTCATCGTTGCGTCATAAAAACCAGCTATCTCAAACAGCTCTTTCACGCTGTCTTGTCCTAGAACGGTATGCATTGTCCCATTGCTAAATTGCCAAACCGTTGTTGCGATGTCTTGTCCGTTAGCAGAGGTGTTCAAGAACAAAAACGAATCTGGTGCACATGCTTCGTATGGAACAGGTGTCGCTTGCGGAATAATATCCGCAGGAAAAGTGAGTACCAATGTATCAGCATCCGTTGGGCTTCCGCAAACTTCAGAGAGAACCACAATGTACTGCGTTCCTGAATTAACAGGGTCAACTGACACATATTGAGAATTTGAAATTTGTGTTCCATTTTCGTACCACGTGTAGATGTAAGGAGTAGAACCTCCTGCACCAACAGCTCCAATAATAATGCTTGATTCTGAACAAATGATTGAATCAGTAGAAACACTATCAATATACAAAGCAGGTGGTTCAGCAAGAACAGTATTTAAAGTGACCAAACATCCGTTGGCATCTGTAATGTCTATCGTATGCGGCCCAACAAATAAATCGTTCGCTGTATTCGTTGTTGACGTCGATCCACTCCAAGCGTATGTGTATGGAGCTGTTCCGTCGGTCACATTCAAGTTGATTATTCCCGTGTTAGCCGCATGACAATCTACATCAACTTGATTGGCAATTGTAGCTGTCATACCTGGAATTTCTGTAACCACAACAGTAGCTGTTGAAGTACAACCATTTAAAGCAGTGATAACACAATTGTACGTTCCAGCTGAAAGTCCAACTGCTGTTTGTGTAGTTTGTGCTGCAGGATCATCCCACAGGTATGTAAGTCCTGGTTGAGCTGGTAATAAAGTGGCTGTTGCCGTTCCATCACTACCGCCTGCACAAGAAACCAAAGTTGATGTAGCAGAAGAAGTAACAGAGACATTTTGAACCGCTACTGCTGTGGTAGCTGTACAACCTAAAGCATCTGTCATTGTTACGGCATATGTTCCAGTCATTACATTGTTCACAGTTGCTGTATTTCCACCTACGATTGTTGGCCAGTTCCATGTGAATGGTCCTGTTCCATTTCCAGGTGTCGCGATTACTGTTCCAACACCCATACCACAAGTATCAGAAATTGATGTTGCAGTAGCTGATGCATTTGTTGATGTGATCCAAGTTGTATCTGAAATAGCACCAATTGACGCTCCGCAAGCTGTTCCGGCTAGAAAATAACCTGTCGTTCCAGCTGGTGGATTTGTAATCGTCAATGAATTCGTTGTGCTGTTGTACGGAAAAGTTTGATTCAAAGTACTTTTCCATTGAATGGGCGTTGAAGTTCCATTAGAAGTTACCGCTGTATATGGTATGGTCGTAATGGTATATGCTGTTGTAACTGTAGGACTAGTTGGTGTATATTGTTTTCCGTCCGAAACGGCTGTCCAAACTTGGTTGTTGCGACCAGGAGTAACATGTGCTACAGTTCCAGTGGCATTTTGCGTTCCTTGAATAGCTCGACCATTGTTCCATCCACATGTCACTTTCGTTCCAATGTGATACTCAATTTTGTTGGAGGTTTCAAAAAACAAAAAGGCTGAATAGTTACAGCTTGTTACACAACTATAAGCGGTTACACCTTTATATAAAACGACAAAAATTCGATTTGGAGCTGTTCCGACTGTTTCATACTGAATTGGTCCAGCAGAAAAATTACTTGGATTCAAATCTTCATAACAACCCATAGCGGCATTTAATCCTCCAGTGACTGTGTTTGACGGTAATGGATTTCCATTCAAACTCCAAGGACAATATCCATTCGCGCTTGCAAGGTTAAAAGAAACAATCCCGTTCGATCCAATCAAACAAGACGTGTAGTTGTTCCCATAAAAACTAAACGTGAATCCCATAGGTATCGCCGGGCTCCACGAATCATCTGAAAGAGAAACATTGGTAGGGTTACTCAGGTTGAATGTTCCAGAAGTTGAACCTCCAGATGTAGGGCAGTTTACAATAGTAACGGGTTGTCCTTGGCAAACTGTTGTGTCGGTTCCTAAACAGATACTACCAGCGGGTAATTGCGCGAAAGTATTTGTTAAGGAAAAGAGCGTGAATGATGCCGCGACGAATAGTCGATTAATTATTGTCATAGTCTTATTGTGTTCTTAGTTACAAATATGACGAAAAAACCATTTGGGGGTTGTCTATTTTTATAATTATTCGATACAATTCATGGAAACTATTGAATTCCAACAAACTAATGTTGGTATAAAATAATAGCTTCAAAAGGTTTGTGCAATGAAAATTAACTAAATTTGTCGCACGATTTTTAAACCAATAAGAAATGAGTAAATATCAAGCGCAAATAGATGCATTCATGGATAAGGTGAAAGCCAAAAATGGACATGAAGCGGAGTTTTTACAAGCAGTTCATGAGGTAGCTGAGGTGGTTATTCCATTTATGGAAGATCATCCCAAATACAGTGAGCACAATATTCTTGAAAGAATTGTTGAACCTGAGAGAACAATCATGTTCCGTGTTCCCTGGTTGGACGATGCAGGAAAGATGCAGGTAAACCGAGGATATCGTATTGAATTTAACTCGGCAATAGGGCCTTACAAAGGTGGTTTGCGTTTTCACCCATCGGTGAATTTATCGATATTGAAATTTTTAGGATTCGAACAAGTATTTAAAAACTCTTTGACAACTCTTCCAATGGGAGGTGGTAAAGGAGGTTCTGACTTCGATCCAAAAGGAAAATCAGACAATGAAGTAATGAAGTTTTGTCAATCATTTATGACAGAATTATCCCGTCACATCGGAGCGAATACAGATGTTCCAGCTGGTGATATCGGTGTTGGTGGTCGTGAGATTGGATACATGTTCGGACAATACAAGCGTATTCGTAACGAATTTACAGGTGTCTTGACAGGTAAAGGAAAAAACTGGGGTGGATCTTTGATTCGTCCAGAAGCAACAGGATACGGAACAGTTTACTTTGCTAAAGAAATGTTGGCGACGAAAAACACAGATTTCCACGGAAAAACAGTTGCTGTTTCAGGTTCTGGAAATGTTGCCCAATACGCGATTGAAAAAGTATTGCACTACGGAGGTAAAGTAATTACGGTTTCTGATTCATCGGGATATGTATCTGCTGAGAATGGATTCCATACAGAGCATTTGGATTTCTTGAAAGAATTGAAAAATGTGAAAAGAGGACGTGTACAAGAAATCGCTGATAAATATGACGGTTTCGAATTCCACGAAGGAAAACGTCCTTGGGGTGAGAAAGTAGATATTGCATTGCCATGTGCTACACAAAATGAGTTGAACGGAGACGAAGCGAAAACCTTGTTGGCGAACGGTGTAATGTGTGTTGCTGAGGGAGCAAATATGCCTTCAACACCAGAAGCAGTTGAAGCTTTCACACAAGCGAAAATCTTATTTGCTCCAGGTAAAGCATCTAATGCAGGTGGAGTAGCAACTTCAGGTTTGGAGATGTCACAAAACTCTTTGCGTTTGTCTTGGACGGCTGAAGAAGTTGACGAGAAATTACACAACATCATGATTTCAATTCACGAGGCTTGCGTTAAATTTGGTAAGAATGGCGACGGATACGTAGATTACGTGAAAGGAGCAAATATTGCAGGATTCGTTAAAGTAGCGGACTCTATGATTGATCAAGGATTGGTTTAATCCACGAGAAATAGTTTATAAATAAAATAGGGGTGAACCGATAATTATCAGGTTCATCCCTATTTTTTTGTCAAGAAAAAAAAGTAGCTTTGTTTAGCAAAATAATTCCATGGAAACCGCCCAAGAACGAAAGATAAAATACGACAGAGAAGGTTTTGAAGATCAAGAGTTACTCGAG
>CBFIBY010000154.1:0-6014 GCA_965660955.1 Crocinitomicaceae bacterium
GTTAAAAATTGCCGGTGGTTTAATTATTGCATCATCTGGTTTTGCATTATTGACAGGTAAGTTTAATGAACATAAAGGGATGAAAAGAACCAAAGTGCAGGAAGATATTCATTCACGCTCAGAGATTTCACTAACGCCTCTTGCTTTACCTATGTTGGCTGGACCTGGTACCATTTCTATGCTAATCACATTCAATGAGAAATACGATGGAATTAATTCAATATTTCAAGTCATTGGCGCCATTTCACTAACAGTCATATCAATTTACTTTATTCTTAGATCGGCACATATTATAGTAAAATTCATGGGGGCATCAGGAATTAATGCCTTGTCAAGAATTATAGGTTTTGTGGTGATTGCAATAGGTATAGAATTGATGTTATCCTCAGTTACGAAAATTTTTCTGTAAAAAAAAAACACCCTTAGTTCATATCTCAGAACAAAAGGGTGTTTCAAATTAGAATGATTTGATCTATCTCACCAAAGTCATTTCATCAACGATGTGACCAGCTCCATAACACTTGTCGATAATCCAAAGAATGTAACGAATGTCGCAAGAGATAGTACGCTGAATATTCGGCTCGAAGAAGATGTCTCCTGACATGGCTTCCCAGTTTCCGTCAAATGCAGCACCGATTAAGTGTCCGTCTGCGTTAATTACTGGTGAACCCGAGTTTCCTCCTGTAATGTCGTTGTTCGACAAGAAATTGATTTTCAATTCACCGTCCTCATCCGCATATTGACCGAAATCCTTTGCCAACAATTTTTCCTTCATAATCGGATCAATGTTGAATTCTGGATTGTTTGGATCTTCTTTCTTCAATAAACCTTCAGAGTTCGTTGTAATGTCATATGTAACTCCACTTGGCGCCGTGTAGGGAAGAACATTTCCGTATGTTAAACGCAAAGTTGAATTTGCATTTGGATAGAATTTTTTCTCTGGTGACATTTCACGCAATCCTTTCACATACAAACGTTCGGCTTTTGCTAAATCTGCACCTGCTTTTTGAATGCTTTCCAAGTTGTTCACGGCAGCAAACGCGTCGTTGATATCCATTACCAAACGGAAAAGTGGATCTTTCTCTAGGTCAACAAGATTGGGGCTAGCTGAATACGCATCGAAACGAGCTTTATCCGTGAAAATAGATTTGTTTCGAATGTTTTTCATGAGTTTCTTCACTTTCCAACCACTCAAGAAACGCAGCTTACGCACCAATTTACCTTGTTGGCTTTTCGGAACATCTTTCAAGTACATTTTCAACAAAGCACCAATCGTTTCCATTTCAAGTTCCATGTTCAATTTCTCGAAGTTTGGAGCACTAATTTGCGTTAAACGTCCTGCAATATTATTGGCCATTTCTGTATTTCCTTCACGCATTGGATCTGCATAAAATTTATAACGGAAAGCCATTAACATCAGGTCAACTGAATAAACCATTTCAGACTGATATGCCTTGATGTACACGTAGTCTTCTTTTGCAGCGTATGCATTTTGGAACATATCGATTACGGGCTCGTAAAGTGGTTTTCCTTTTGCAAATTCGGCGAATTCGTTTTCTAGTGCTTGTTTCTTAGCAATAACTCCATTGTTCTTCACTTGTTCAGTTTGACCAATAAAGTATTTCCAATAATTGGCAACTTGAGCATATTTTGAAGAGTATTTCAAGCGAACGGCAACATCTTCATTCATATACGATTTCATGATATCCAATTTCTTTCTTCTTACTTCTACACGTTTGGGTTGTTCCAATGAAACGGCTTGGTCAACACCAAAAGAACTCAAGTAACGATCTGTGGATCCAGGGAAACCAAGAATCATAGCATAATCGTCTTTTTTCACACCTTTCAAAGAAACAGGTAGGTGATGCTTTGGTTTGTAAGGTTGATTCGCTTCGTCAAAACCGGCTGGTTTGTTGTCAGCACCTGAATATACACGGAACATAGAAAAATCCGCAGTGTGACGAGGCCACATCCAGTTGTCCGTATCTCCACCATATTTTCCTGCCGATTGAGGAGGAGTTCCAACAAAACGAATGTCAGTAAAGGTTTCTTTCACAAACAAGTAAAACTCATTTCCTTCGTAGAAATCACGAACAAAAGCTTCGTAGTGTGTTCCTTCTGTTGCATCTTTCGTCAATACAGCTGCGATTTCTTTGATTTTTGCAGCTCTTTCTTCAGGAGACATACTTTCATTCAATTGACCTGCAATTGTTTTCGTTACATCTTCAATTCGGATGATGAACGTTGCTGTCAATCCTGGTATTGCAATTTCAGAAGCGTGATCTTTTGCCCAAAAACCATCATCAAGATAGTTGTTTTCAGGAGTTGAAGACTCTGCAATTGCATCGTAACCACAGTGGTGATTCGTTAAAATCAATCCTTTGTCGGAAATGATTTCACCCGTGCAAAACCCACCGAAAGAGACAATAGCATCTTTTAAGGAGCTGTTGTTTACTGAGTAAATTTCTTCTTGAGTCAAACGAAGTCCATGTTTTTTCATGTCTTCATAATTTCTTCCCAATAAGAAAGGAAGCCACATTCCTTCGTCTGCTTTCGCGAAAGAACCAATCATTACCGCAACCGCGACTAATGCTATTTTAAATTGTTTCATTTTTAGTTGATTTTTAAGAGGTGTAAATTTAATGAAAACTGTTGACTATTGACCTAGACTTTTGACTTTCCTTGTCCATCGGTTGACATTGACATGCAAAATCAATGGATACTGATTTCATCCAAGAAAATCCATGATGGATTTCCAGCGCCTAGATGCCAATCGGGACATTCACCAGCGTTTTTAACAGTAATTCGAATCGCTTTAACTTCTTGAATGGATTTTACATCCATCAGCACCGTTTTGATGTTCGCTGGTCGATATTCATACGATGAAGCATCTATTTTTTCCGTTTTATATTCTTCGAAGTTCACGCCATCACTGGATATTTCTATTGTCCATTGCGTTGGATAGAAAATCCAAGATTTCAAATCTTCCAACATGCCTAATTCTACCGTGAAGTTCGTTTTTGCCTGCTTGAATTGAATTTCGGCTTTCACGTCAAATCCGTAAAAACCTTGCCAGTCACCCGTTCTGAATTCTTTGTTCCCTTGGATACCATCAATCAAAGCATTTTCGCCACCAGAGGCATAGGGTAGAGTAAAGGGCGTTATTAAATGAATGCGCAGTTCGTCGTTCTTCTTTACCAAATCAGAAGAAACAGTCGCGGAATACTTTCCTGTGATATTGTTTCTCGTACGTGTTGATATTTTGCATGATTTCTTTATGGTAAAAGGGCCCACAAACGGTTGCCAATGGGTATCATCCATTTTATATTCAATAGAATAAGCTTCGTCTTGCGGCATTAGGTCGGAATCAAATTTTTCGGATTTTGTTAATACCTGTATGATTGGGATACGAATATCGATCTTTTGTTCATCAATAAAAACTCTATTTTCGACGGACAAATAGGGAATGGGAGTGAACTCTTTCGGGATTTTTGAAATTGTTGGTGAGGATTTGAATTGGCGCATAGATTCGGAGGGAGAATCACCCATTGTTAGCACTAACTCACCTCTGTAAACCATCTCGTTGTGAGTAAGATATGTACGGTTTATTTCTTTTCCGTTTAATTCGATTTTTTGAATGTATTTGTTTTCTCTAGATTGATTATTTACACGTATTTTGAACGTATTTCCGTTCTCCAAGTTGATAATCGCTTGGTTCATGATTGGACGACCAATTTCATAATAAGGTGAACCTGGAGCAATTGGATAAATTCCCATCGCGCTCAAAACATACCAAGATGACATTTGCCCACAATCCTCATTTCCAGAAAGCCCATCGGGTTGCGTTGAATACAAGTTGTATAGTATACTGTCAACAAAAAGTTGCGTTTTCTCTGGTTTGTTCACATGATTGTACAAATAAGCCATGTGATGCGATGGCTCATTTCCGTGGGCATATTGACCAATCAAACCTGTGATATCTGCTTGATTTCTACCTGAAGTAGTGGAAGAAGCGGTGAACATATTGTCCAAATGTTGTTCCAATGCATTTTTGCCACCATGAAGTTGAGTTAAAACGCCAATCGCATGCGGAGTAAACAAAGAATATTGCCAAGCATTTGCTTCCGTAAAATTGAAATTCACTTCATCTGGAGCGAAAGGAGACATCCACATGGCGCCACGTCTAGCGCGGAAAAACTTGTTTTCTGGGTGGAAATGATTGATGAAATTCAAGGAACGAATCGCGTATTCTTCGCCAACGGCAGTTTTATTCATAGCATTTGCCATGGCAGAAATACAGAAGTCATCGTAAGCATATTCTAAAGCTTTTGAGACGGATTCAGGTTCCAAGTCCAAACTCAAGTATCCATTTTTTGAGAAAAAGTCTTTGGAATAGCATGTATCACGCGAAGTTTGAACCATCGCTTTGAGGATTTTCTCCGTTTGATAATTTCTGAGTCCCTTAATATAAGCGTCAGCAATTACAGAAACACTGTGATAACCAATCATACATTCGGTTTCATTTCCTGCTAATTCCCAAACTGGCAAGTCGTTTTGTTCGTCTTGCATGCGTTGAAACGTTCGAATGAATTGGTTCGTTTTCTTTTCTTGTGTTAAAGTAAACAGGGGATGGGTCGCTCGAAAGGTATCCCAAAGTGAGAAAACTGTATAGTGTTTGTGGTCTGGATCGTTGAGCTGATGAATTTTCTTGTCCATTCCACGGTAACGGCTATCTACGTCGGAAAAAATGTTCGGTGCAAGAAAAGAGTGATATAGGGCGGTGTAGAAAATGGTTGTTGTTTCTTTATCGGAATCGAAATAGATTTTTGAAAGTTCAGCTTCCCAAAGTCGACCTGTTTTAACGCGTTGTGCAACAAAATCGAAACCGTCAATTTCCGAGTCAAGATTTTTCTTTGCTCCGTCCGTATCTACTGCTGAAATTCCAACACGTAAAATGATTTCTTTGGTGTCTTTCGGAAATTTTAAAAGTAATTTATTTCTTCCTTTTTTGCGAATGAATTTCGCTTTCTTCCAATCTACGTTAGATTCAAGATGAAAATAGAAATGTTGTTCTTCTGCCCAAGCCTTTGAAATACGATGTCCTTTTACTTTGTTTGTGCCAATAGTCTCAAAACCAGCGGATATGAGTTCATCACGATAATCCAGGTCAAGCAGGATATATTTGTTTTCATCCGGCCCATTAAAGGTGTATTTGTGTAATCCACTGTGCAGGTCAACAGTGAATTCAGCTAGAATATTTGCATCTAAAAGTTCAACCGAATAGAATCCAGGAGTTGCCTTTTCTTTGTTATGAGAAAATCTATGTCCGTAGCCGTCGTTACTTTCAAATGCACCGTCGATTTTGGGTTTTCCCACTTGCGGTGTTATCAATAAATCTGCGTAATCCGAAACGCCCGTCCCAGATAAATGGGTATGTGAGAATCCATAAATAATAGAATCGGAGTAATGGTACCCTCCGCAACCGTCCCAGCCGTCGTAGCGCGTATCAGGACTCAATTGCATCATTCCAAAAGGGGCGCTTGCACCAGGGTACGTATGACCATGTCCGCCTGTACCGATAAATGGATTGACGAAAAGTGTTTTACTGAAATTCTTTGCCGTTTTTTTTGCGGTGATGAATTCTTTGGCCTTGTCCGCGTTTTCTTTCAGTTTTTGAATCTGACTGAACGAGAAAAAACTGAACGTGAATGAAAAAAGAGTTAATGCGAGAATGGATAAAAGACTACGCATCTACAATTTTGTTGAATTTCCAAAATGTTGTCGCTGCGGAACCTAGAATGGCTGCATTTTCATCGTGCAATAAAGAAAGACGTATTTCAACCTTGTTTTTCAAGGGTTGGATAATATTCTTCTCCAATTCGACTTTGACTTTATCGACAAAATCTTGTCCGCTTTGGGCTATTCCGCCAAATAGGACGTACGCTTTTGGATCCGAAAAACAAGAGAAATCAGCGAGACATCTTCCTAGTATTTGTGCGGTATAATCAACAATT
>CBFIBY010000155.1:0-5975 GCA_965660955.1 Crocinitomicaceae bacterium
GTCTTGAAAATGTGATTTTCGACTTTCATAATTATTGTCGGTGCAAAACTAAGGAATAGAATTGCCGAATTGTAATACTTTCATTACGAATTGTCTATCTTTGCACCCTCAATTGAAAAAATGGCACACAAAGCAGGATTTGTAAATATTGTTGGAAGTCCAAACGTAGGGAAATCAACCTTGATGAATAGATTGATGGGCGAGAAATTGTCTATCGTGACTTCAAAAGCGCAAACGACTCGTCACCGTATTCTCGGTATTATGAACGAGGAAGAATACCAGATTGTATTTTCAGATACGCCTGGGGTAGTGAATTCAGCCTACAAGTTACACGATCAAATGATGACCTACGTGAATTCTTCGTTGCAAGATGCGGACGTACTTTTGTTTATCACCGATATCTACGAAGACGAAATGAATCATGTGGAAACACTTGAGAAAATTGCGAAATTGAAAGTGCCGGTTTTGCTATTGGTCAACAAAATGGACAAAGGCGACCAAGAGAAATTGGGCGAACGATTGAAATATTGGCAAGAAAAATTACCCAAAGCAGAGATTATGCCGATTTCAGCTTTGCACGGTTTCGCTATCGACGGAGTATTGGACAGAATCATCGAATTACTACCTGAAAGTCCCGCATATTACAACAAAGACGCTATTTCAGATCGACCAATGCGCTTTTTCGTTTCGGAAATTATTCGCGAAAAAGTTTTTCTTCATACCCGAAAAGAAGTTCCTTATGCTACCCAGGTAGAAATCGAGGAATATATAGAGGAAGAAGACATCGTAAAAATTAGAGCTTTGATTATCGTTGAACGTGATACGCAAAAAGGAATCATCATTGGGAAAGGTGGTGAAATGCTGAAACGAATAGGTCGTGAAGCTCGTTTGGAAATTGAAAAGTTTATTGATTCGAAAGTTTTTCTAGATACCTACGTGAAAGTAGACAAGGACTGGAGAGGATCGGATCAAAAATTGAAGAAATACGGGTATTAAGCGTTAAATAGTTTCGAGTGATTAGTTTCGAGTTGTTTCAGCTGAAAACTAAAAGTCACTAACTCGTAACTTACAACTTTTAAACTCTCAATTAAAAAGAAAATGGGAAATGTAGTCGCAATAGTTGGTCGTCCAAATGTAGGGAAATCAACACTATTTAATCGCTTAACGGAATCTAGAAGAGCCATCGTAAAAGAGGTGAGTGGGGTAACGCGTGATCGTTTGTACGGTCGCGGCGAGTGGAACGGCGTACAGTTTTCTGTTATTGATACCGGCGGATATGTAAAAGGTTCCGATGATATTTTCGAAGCTGAAATCCGCAAACAAGTTGAAGTAGCCATCGACGAAGCGAAGGTTATTGTTTTTGTGGTAGACGTTATGGCGGGAATCGTTGATTTGGACCAAGTTGTAGCGAAAATGCTGCGGAAAACGAAAAAGAAGGTTTTTATCGTTGCTAATAAAGTAGACAACACCGAAAGAGTTGGATTGTCATCGGAATTCTATCAATTCGGTTTGGGCGATGTGTACGATATGTCCGCAACCAATGGAAGTGGAACAGGCGAATTACTTGACGATATGGTCAAAGAATTTGATAAAGATGACTTATCTGTTTTGGAGCATGATGGTTTGCCTAAAATTGCTGTTGTTGGTAAACCCAATGTTGGAAAATCTTCGTTGGTGAATGCGCTGACGGGAAAAGACACGAACATTGTAACAGACATTTCAGGTACAACTCGTGATACGGTAAACACCCGATACAATGCCTATGGTTTCGATTTCGTATTGATTGATACAGCAGGAATTCGTAAAAAAGCGAAAGTTCACGAAGACATTGAATACTATTCCGTGCTTCGTTCGGTAAATGCTATTGAAAATTCAGATGTCTGCATCTTCATGATTGATGCCGAAGAAGGTTTGCAAAAACAAGATTTGCAGATTTTCTACATGATAGAAAAGAACTCAAAAGGAGTGGTTGTTTTGGTCAACAAGTGGGACAAACTTGAAAAAGACCACAAAACCATGCTGGAATACGAAAAGAACTTGATTGAAGGATTGGCGCCGTTCAATGATGTCCCGATTATTTTTACTTCCACAGTAACCAAACAACGAATTCACAAGGCTTTGGAGGTGACAATGGATGTGTATCAAAATCGTATTAAGAAAATTTCGACTTCTGAGTTGAACGATATCATGCTCGAAATCATCGAGATGAATCCACCTCCTGCCTTGAAAGGGAAGTACATCAAAATAAAATACATTACGCAGTTACCAACGCATGCGCCGGCATTCGCATTCTTCTGTAATTTGCCACAATATATTCCTGATAGCTACAAGCGATTTATCGAGAACCGTATGCGAGAGAAATTTAATTTCCAAGGGGTGCCAATTAAGATTTTCTTCAGAAAGAAGTAATTCAGTTAGGAATCTTTCTACTTTCCTCCGTCTCATAGCAAGGATAGACAACACGACCGCTATCCAAGTGATTTTGTCTCACCTTCCTGAGAATAAACAATTCCTTGGTAATTAGAATGGTGTCGTTTTCAAAATTGGCCGATTCTTCAACTCCATAGGTGTAATTCGGCATTCCAAAAAGCATTACTTTGGACGAATCTGCATAAAATTGCTTCTTGACTTTGTTTGAAAACTCCATCGTTCGATTTTTCCAACATAAGTTCGTTGCAGGAATATCGTCACCGTACAAATAATTCCAAGCAAATTGGTGATCCAATGCAAAGACCGCTTTGACATTCTCTTTCTTTGCGTATTTGTAGGTTTCTTCGAGTGATTGAACAAAATTAACGCCTTCAATCCAATGACGAGGCATTTTAGAACCTGAGGTTACACCCACCAGAGCAATTGCTGCTAACATGGCTGTTGAAAGAGTAATCAACCTGCTGTTGTGCCGGATAATCATCTGCAACAGGAAAAATAGTAAAGTGGTGAAAATACCGATCATGTATCTTGGCGTTTCTCCAGGAACAGTTGCTAGAATAACCAATCCCAAGACAAGCGAGAAAACAGAAGATACGACGAAAATCCAGTTTTCCTTGAAGTGTTGAATAGAAAGATAAAGTATTGTCGAACCAAACAAAATGGCGAAAGAATAGATGCCCAACAACCAATAAAAAGGTGGTTCCAAATAAGCAAAGAAATAGTAAAATCCAGAAAACGAATGATCCCAATGCGCGAGATGTAAGGATAAGTTTTTCCAACTAGCACCCGCCAAATCAAGAGGAATCATATTTGACGCCTCTACCGATGTGAAAAAATGCTGGGCCAACAGGAATAAGCCAAAAGCTGTTGAAGCTATCACCACAGCATCGACAATTTTATGTTGACGTTTTAACCACCAAATCAGCAAAAATGGAAGTAAGGGCAATACGAGGAACGAGTGAGCATCATAGGTTAAGTACACGAGAAATCCGAATAGCGGCGATACCCAGAAAGACCTATTTTCCTTATGGGTTAGATAAAAAACCGCAGACGCCGATGCAAAAGCAGTAACATATCCACCTCTAACCAAAGAACCCCATAAATACCACGTAGGAAATGCACAAAGCAATACAACGAGTGCAATACACATGACTTTGGTGAGCTTTTGTTGGTTTAAGGATTTGAATAGAAATGTAAGACCTAGAGAATACAATATCAATCCTCCAATCCGCAAGGCCCAAATAGTACTTCCTAAAATTTTCATTGATACAGCTACGGATAGCATTTCGAAAAAGGAAACACCATAATTTTGACCATAGAAATAATACCCAACACCTTGACCGGAGAGTAAATCTTGTGCCATGATGCCAATGATGGCTTCATCATCGTCAAAATTAAAATTCGTCGACAAAAAATGAGGTAATCGAACAAGTACGCAAATAATCAATAATATGATCCACGTTAGTAGAAATTTCAGTGATTTTGATTTTTTCAACATGCGCTAGAGTATACTTTGGTCAGTTTCATTGATTTCCATATTTGAGCTTCAAGAAATGAAAAAGCGGTCTATTTTCCTAGGATTAATTCTGAATTATTCAATCGCTTCTAAAAGAGCATTGGAAATTCATTGAATTATCGTGAACATCTTTTCAAAACGTTTCTCAATCTTATTCTCGAATAGTACTAAATTTGCATTCGTGAGATACGGTGCAATCGATATAGGAACGAATGCCGCTCGACTTTTGGTCGGCGAGGTAACTGAGGAAGAAGGACATTCATTTATCAAGAAAGTATCGTATACCCGAATCCCGCTTAGACTGGGAGAAGAAGTGTTTGGTTCAGGAGAAATCTCGCCGAAAAAACAAACCGAATTCGTCAAAACCATTCAAGCTTTCCGACTTATTGCTGAAATTTTTGAAGTTACAGAATTGCGCGCTTGTGCAACTTCAGCCATGCGTGAGGCAACCAATGGAATTGAAGTTCGTGATATGATTGCTCGAGAAACAGGAGTAGAAATTGAAACGATTTCAGGTGATGAAGAAGCCGAATTGATTCTTGGAACCTTCGCGCTATTTGATTTAGATATTGATGTGCCATTCGTCGTGATTGACGTTGGAGGAGGTAGCACGGAAATTAGTGTTTTTGAAAACGGAACACGCATTGCATCAAAATCTTTTGAAGTGGGAACCTTGCGTATTTTAAAGGAGAAAGTAAACCCGAACGTCTGGCAGGATATGACGGATTGGTTAAGCAAGAATATTGTTCTTTCAAAACATCACATTGTATACGGAACAGGTGGAAATATCAACAAGGCGCAAAAATTGGTCGGTGGAACACAAGCCGATCCTATTTCACTCATGAAATTGGAAACACTTCGCGACGCACTTGCTCCGTTAACCTTGGCGCAAAGAGTCGATCGCTTTCAATTGAAACCCGATAGAGCCGATGTACTCGTTCCTGCGATGGAAATATTTTCGCACATCATGCGCGCATTGAAATGCAAACAAATACTCGTTCCTAAAATTGGACTTTCCGATGGAATGATCTATCAATTACACCAAAAGAACTTAAGCCATGACTAAAGCCGAACTCGTTCAGCAAATCAAAACGAAAAAATCATTTTTGTGCGTTGGTTTGGATACCGATTTGAATAAAATTCCCGCTCATTTCCTAGAAATGGACGACCCAATTTTCGAGTTCAACAAAGCTATCATTGACGCGACAAAAGATTATTGTGTGGCCTACAAACCCAATATCGCTTTTTATGAATGTCATGGACCAAAAGGGTGGGAGTCCTTGCAGAAAACTCTAGACTACATTCCCAAAGACATCTTCACCATTGCTGATGCAAAACGAGGAGACATAGGAAATACTTCTCTATACTACGCCAAGACTTTTTTCGATTATCTGAATTGCGATTCCGTTACAGTTGCTCCTTACATGGGCGAAGACAGTGTTTCGCCTTTCCTGACCTATGATAACAAATGGGTGATTCTTTTGGCCTTAACCTCCAACAAGGGTGCTCTCGATTTTCAAATGACAACCGACGTAAGCGGCGAACGTTTGTTCGAAAAAGTATTGGACAAAAGCGCTACTTGGGGAACACCGGAAAACTTGATGTATGTTGTTGGCGCAACGCGCACTGAAGGAATCGGTGAAGTGAGAAAACGCGTTCCTGATCATTTCTTCTTGGTACCTGGAGTGGGAGCGCAAGGCGGTTCGTTGGAAGAAGTTGTGAAATACGGTTGGAACGATGATTGTGGATTGCTCGTCAATTCTTCACGAGGCATTTTGTACGCTTCGAAAGGGGAAGATTTTGCGCAAAGAGCGCAGGCTGAAACCCGAAAATTGCAAGCAGAAATGGCAAGGTTGATTGATGAGAAAGGATTTGCTTAAGAAAGTTAATTAGGTGCAGCTGACCGTTCATTAATTGCATTCGCATTCTCGACATTCTTCCATTGTTTCGAATGGGACAACCCCATTACACCCTCCCCAGAAAAATTCTTTGCATTTTCCTTCATCTTTGTCATAGTAGTATTTTGGGA
>CBFIBY010000156.1:0-5916 GCA_965660955.1 Crocinitomicaceae bacterium
TTGGTTTCAGTTGAACGTTCTGTCCAAGCGAACGAGTACCTGCATTTCCCGGGGCAATGAATAAAGCTTCGAGAATTGAACTTTGCGCAATTTTCCATGCAAGTGCATGCTCTCTTCCTCCGGATCCAAGTAATAGTACTCTCATAGTTTTATTGTTGGCAATATTTTAAAATAGATTCAAAAAATGCTCGACCATCTTCATTGGCTAAATCTTTATCAGCGGCTCTTTCTGGGTGGGGCATCATACCAAAAACGTTACGACCTTCATTACAAATTCCCGCAATGTTGTTTACAGAACCATTTGGATTGGCTTCGGCTGTTACGTCTCCGTTTTCGTCAGCATATTGAAACAGGATTTGCTTGTTTTCCATCAATCGCTTAATCGTGCCATCGTCAGCATAAAAACGTCCTTCTCCATGAGCGATAGGAATTTTATAACTTTTTTCGGCATCTAATCCTTTCGTAATAGCAGCGTCGTCCGTTGCTGGTTTCAAATGGATATTCTTGCAGATGAATTTTTGATTGTCGTTGTGCAGAAGCGCTCCTTCCAACAAACCTGATTCCGTCAATATTTGGAAACCGTTACAAATCCCCATCACGTATTTTCCTGCTTTAGCGTGTTCCATAACAGAACCCATAATCGGAGATAATTTAGCAATAGCTCCAGAACGCAAATAATCACCATAGGAAAATCCACCCGGCAGTATGACAAAATCCACTCCTTTTAGGTCAGTGTCTTTGTGCCATAGGCGCTCTACTTTTTGTTTTAGTACGGTTTCTAGAACGTAGACCATGTCTTCGTCACAATTCGAACCAGGAAAGGTTACTACACCAAATGTCATGTTTTTAAGCTTGTAAAGTTGGCGTAAAATTACTCATTTTGGCGCCGAACTGAACTAGAAAAAGGGGAAAGTTTTACACTTAGCTAACCTAAATTGTGAAGAACAGTTTAGCAACAGCATAAAACATCATGAGATAGATGAGCGTTGAACTAAACATTTGGTATTGTTTGCTCTGCCAAGCGAAAGTTAAGAAGAAACTTAAAGGGATAAAGAGAAGACTAAATCGAGCCAATTGACCATAAAGGATATAATCTAGACCACCCAGTAGGATACAAAACATACTGAAAATGAAAAGTGCTCTCAACAATTTCTTCGTTCGGATGGATGTTTTTTGACTTTGTTGGTTTAGCGATAAAAGACTGAGTAAAAAGGTTAGAATAAAAAGACTCGCAATCACAATAAAGTCAATTCGAATAGGCGTTTGATCCGTTGCCCACGAAATGATATTCATGCTAATCGGGTTTTCTTGAAACCAAGAAAAAATAAAGGCATAGAGCAGCGGAATACCAAACCCAATCAACAGCAGAAAGAATTCACGAAAAAGGAAAGGGCGTAAAGCCGCAACCATGAAATAGAGAAAAGGGAAAAAGATTAGGATGGCGGGATGAAAAGTAGCTGCCAAGCCAACCAAAAAACCAGCATTAAAAACGGCTTTGTTTCCCTTCTCATTTTGAACGAGTTTGAATATTTCAAAGAGAGAAAGTATTAATAAAGTGTGAGAAATGGAAAGACCATCAAGCTGATAAAAGGAATGATAACAGCTAAAATAGACGATGTAAATCAGCGCGGTTATGTACGTGTTTCGGTCAATAAAGTCATTTCTATTGAACAAGGCGTTGATGAGAATAGCATTCCCCAGCGCAAAAATCGGCCCCGAGGCTAGCGTAAGTCCGGATGGCAAAATAAAATCATCCCCCCAAATACCAAGATTAGTTGTAGGCGTGTAGTCGTAATAGCCCGACCATAAATTGAGTGCAACATAGATTGCAACAATGAAAGGCAGAAGAAGCAAAACAAGCGCTCTATTTCCTGTAAACCAATTTAACATCTTCGCGAAGATAAATAAAAATCGAGGGCGCTGTATTCGAGTGTCAAAAGAACTCGTTTTTCCGTAGCTTTGTATATGATTTTATACAATGTTACAGTAAGTATTGACGCCTCTGTTGGAGAAGAATGGCTAAATTACATGCGTCAAAAACACATTCCTGAAGTTATGGGAACTGGTCACTTTTTGGAGGCTCGAATTTGTCGAGTGGATGGAGAAGAGCAAGGTGGATTGACCTACGCAACGACATATTTATGTGAAAGTCAAGATGTTTTTAACGCGTATGAACAAAAGCACGCTGATGCTTTGCGCCAGGAATTCAATGAGATGTGGGCAGGAAAATTTGCTGCTTTTCGAACTTTCTTGAACGTGGTTGAAGAATTTAAGAAATGAGTGTACAACCCAAAAAACATTTAGGTCAACATTTTCTTACAGACAAAAACATGTGTCGGAAAATTGCCGATCAATTCAAGTCACATCAAGATTGTAAAAACGTCCTTGAAATTGGACCGGGAATGGGTGCATTGACCGACTTCCTTCTGGAAAGAGAAGATTTGAATGTAAAAGTAATGGAAATTGACACGGATTCAGTTGAATACCTGCAAACGCATAAACCCGATTTGGACGGACATATTATTTCTGCAGACTTTTTGAAAACAGATATAGCTAGTGTTTTTGACGGTGAACCTTTTGCTGTTGTTGGAAATTTCCCTTACAATATTTCATCACAGATTATCTTCAAATGCATTGAGTATAGAGATTTGGTTCCTGAAATTATGGGCATGTTTCAAAAAGAAATGGCGGAACGAATTGCTGAAAAACCAGGATCAAAAGTGTATGGAATTATTTCTGTTTTGACCCAGGCCTTCTATGATATTGAGTATTGCTTTACCGTTGATGCTCAAATGTTCAATCCGCCACCAAAAGTTCAATCAGGAGTTATTCGTTGCACGAGAAATGCACGAGAAAAACTGCCTTGTAATGAGAAATTATTTATCCAAATTGTAAAAGCTTCCTTCAACCAAAGAAGGAAGACTATTCGCAACTCAGTTAAACCGTTTTTGAAAGGCAATACTGTTGAGGATCCGATTTTCAATTTGCGTCCAGAACGACTTTCAGTAGAAGAGTTTGTTTATTTGACGAATTTGATTGGTGGATTACCAGATTCAAGCGAGATTGTTTAAACCTCACAAATAAAAATATAAATATATAATTTTTTAGATAGCGAGTCGCGTTAATTGCTTATAATCAATTAATTACACCTTTAATGTCACCCTAACTTCTCGCTAATAATTGACTTGGCTTTATCTGTGTAGCAAAGCATTTCTTTCGCTTTTTGAACGATTCCATCTTTATCGTACCCACAATCTGCCCACAATTCATTTTGTGTTCCATGATGAACATATCGATCTGGAATCCCCAATCGAACTACATGTGCTGAATAATTATGTTCCGCCATGAATTCAATAACCGCAGAACCAAAACCGCCCATTACAGTCCCATCTTCTACCGTTATAATTTTATCGAATTTAGTAAATACTTCATGCAACATTACCTCATCAATTGGCTTCACAAAACGCATATCGTAATGGGCAACGGATAAGTCTAGATCTTTGAGTTCTTCAATTGCTTTTACCGCAAAATTGCCTGGGTGACCTACCGTCAGTATTGCTAAATCACTTCCATTTGTCAATTTTCGACCTGTACCAACTTTAATTTCTTTTATTGGTGTTTTCCATTCCGTTAGAACGCCTTTACCTCTTGGATAACGAATACTAAATGGACCCTGGTTTTCCAACTGAGCAGTGTACATCATGTTGCGCAATTCCGATTCGTTCATCGGAGCAGAAACAACCATATTGGGTATACAGCGCATGTAGGCTAAATCATATGCACCGTGATGCGTAGCTCCATCCGCACCTACCAGTCCGCCGCGGTCTAAGCAAAAGACAACATTCAAATTTTGAATCGCAACATCGTGTAAAACTTGATCAAACGCCCTTTGCATGAACGTGGAGTAGATATTACAGAAGGGAACCATTCCTTGGGTAGCTAATCCAGCAGAGAAAGTAACGGCATGTTGTTCTGCAATTCCCACGTCAAATGCGCGATCAGGCATTGCCTTCATCATAATATTCAACGAACAACCAGATGGCATCGCGGGTGTAACACCCATGATTTTATCATTTTTTTCAGCTAATTCAACAATGGTATGACCAAAAACCTCTTGATATTTTGGTGGTTCAGGCTGTTTGGGAACAACCTTTACAATTTCACCCGTATCCTTATTGAACACGCCTGGGGCATGCCATTTTGTTGGATTACCTTCTTCTGAATATTTGTATCCGGCACCTTTGCGCGTGATACAGTGCAGTAATTTCGGTCCGGGAATATCTTTCAAGTCTTCCAAGATTTTCGCCATTCCAATTACGTCGTGACCATCAACTGGGCCGAAGTAGCGAAATTTTAAGGATTCAAACAGATTACTGTCTTTCAACAAACCTGTTTTCATCGCATTAGAAATCTTAGAGGCTATTGTTTGCGCGTCAGGACCAAACTTGGAAATTTTCCCCAAGAGTTTCCAGACGTCGTCTTTTACTTTATTGTAGGTATGAGAGGTTGTGATGTCCGTTAAATACTGGTTTAATGCACCCACATTAGGGTCAATAGACATACAGTTATCGTTCAATACCACTAATAAATTCGCGTCCTTTTCAAAACCGGCATGATTCAACCCTTCAAATGCCAAACCAGCTGTCATTGCGCCGTCACCAATAACGGCAATATGCTGACGTTGGGGTTCACCTTTGTAGTTGTTGGCAACGGCCATTCCCAAAGCAGCAGAAATCGAGGTTGAACTGTGTCCAACTCCAAATGTATCATACTCACTTTCCGAACGCTTTGGGAAACCAGAGATTCCTCCTTTGATTCGGTTGGTATGAAAAACATCTTTTCTACCAGTAAGAATTTTGTGTCCGTACGCTTGGTGTCCCACGTCCCAAACCAATTGATCATATGGCGTGTTAAAAACATAATGCAAAGCAACTGTCATTTCAACAACTCCTAAGCTCGCACCAAAGTGAGAATTTCCTATTTCGGAGATAACATCCACAATGTATTGGCGCACTTCTTCAGAAACTTGAGGGAGGTCTTCTATTGTAAAATTCTTGCGAAGATCCGCTGGGAGGTTGATTTTCTCGAGGAAAGGTCCGGGTTGAAACGTATTCATATTACTTTATTCTAGACAAATTTATCCTATATCGGTATAGAAAGCAACAAGTCAGGGTTTTATTTTGTTCAAGTTGTTAATTTTTGAGAAAGGAGCAAGGGATTCCAAATCATACAACCCGTGAATGAAAAACAAGTATCTTTGCCCCTTAATTTTAGAAGACTAATCTGAACATGAAGACCATTTTAACCACATTTCTCCTTACAATTTCACTTATTGTTAATGCTCAATCTAAGAATAAGGAAGTTCCAAAAAGCTTTACAAAATCGGTAGCGCTGATTGCGGTGTATTTGACGAAAAATGTTCGTGGAGAAGAAAAGAAGGTAGAAGCGATTTACGAATGGATTACGCAAAACATAGAATTCGACTATGCGAGTTTGGAAAAAAGTGAGTACCCATTCGTTCAAAATCCAGAGGAAGTATTAAAAACTAAGAAGGCGATAAGTCCGGGATATGTTGAATTGATGCGAGCCATGTTGGAAGTTATTGACATTGAAAGCGAACCTGTTCATGGTTATATTCACGACATGCATTGGATTCCCGGAAAGCAAATTGTGCAAGAGGGGCATGTTTGGATTGCCATAAAAATTGATAGAGTCTGGAGATTTGCTGATCCCACATGGGATGCGGGATATATTGGTCGAATACCCAAAAAGGTAAAACCGTACAAGGCTAAAAAGTACCTTGTCAATAAGTGGAAAAAACCCGAAAAAGAGAAAAAAGTTCTCGATAAAAGAGCCAAGAAAGAATTGGAAAGGAAAAAGAAGCACGATGAAAAGCCTGGATATACCAAAAAGGTG
>CBFIBY010000157.1:0-5811 GCA_965660955.1 Crocinitomicaceae bacterium
ATTGGAACAGCACGTGTTCTCCCGAAGGGTGTTTCCTACCCTGAAATTGCCATAGGAAGAGTTGTAGTAGATGAAAAATACCGATATTTGAAATTAGGTCACCGATTGATGGAAGAATGTCTTTCTTTTGTTCGAAATGAATTTGGTGAGCAAAACGTGTGCCTAAGTGCTCAAACACATCTTGTCAATTACTATGCTTCCCACGGATTTGAATCTACGGGAAAAAAATACCTTGAGGATGGCATACCTCATACAGAAATGTTATTGAAAATCAATTAAATAAAACCAAAGAATGAAGATTAATTCTATACTCTATGTATCTGCTGCGGCGCTTTTGGCCGCTTGTGGAACAAAATCAAACACAGGCGATAAAATCATTGATGCTGTTGCTTATGAAACGATTGATGAAGCAAACATGGATAAAACCGTTTCTCCTAAGGACGACTTTTTTCAATTTGCGAATGGCACTTGGTGCAAAAACAACCCAGTACCTGATAGTGAATCACGGTGGGGCAGTTTCAACGAATTAGATAAAGCAAACAAGGAGAAACTACTTTCTATTCTTGAAAAAGCAAGCAAAGAAAAAGGTGAAAAAGGAAGTCAAAATCAAATTTTGGGTGCATATTTCGAATCCTATTTGAATTTTGACAAAAGAGATGAATTAGGTATTGAAGCTATTGCTGAAGAGCTCGATATCGTCGAAAGATTTTCTGACAAAGCAGAACTTCCATCTGTAATTGCTCGACTACAATCTATGGGAATTGGCAGTACATTTTATTTCGGAGTGGGTCAAGACATGAAAAATGTCACAAAAAACATTGCCAATTTTTATCAAGGCGGCATTGGATTACCCAACAAAGATTACTACACAGACAAGGACAAAGCAGACATCTTGAAAGAATATCAAGAGCATATTGCCAGAGTCATGGTGGCTACAAATTCAGGAACCAAAGAAGCGGAACAAATAGCCAACAGCGTCGTGAAATTTGAAACACAATTGGCATCGAAAATGATGTCCCCGGCAGAACAAAGAATTCCAGAAAAAACATACAATAAAATGTCAATGGATGAAATTAAAGGATTATTTGGCGATTTTAATGTAGAAGAATACTTGGCGGTATTAGGAATGAATAACATAGAAGAAGTAATTGTAGGTCAGCCAAATTTTATAAAGGGAGTCGACAAATTGTTCAGAGATAAGAAAGTTGATGATTGGAAAAACTACCTACGCTGGAAAGTGATAGATCATTATGCAGGGCACTTGAGCACAGATCTTGTCAATCTTAACTTCGATTTTTATGGCAAAGTTCTAAGTGGTAAAAAGGAAATGAAAAAAGTGGAAGACAGAGTCATCGATGAAATTACAGGAATGCCATTCAATGAATTACTCGGAAAAGCATTTGTCGATGAACATTTCTCTGAAAGCGCCCAGAAAAGAGTAAACGAGATGGTCGACAACCTTCTAATCGTTTTTGATGAGCGAATTAAAAATTTGTCATGGATGTCAGCCGAAACAAAGGAACAAGCCCTAACTAAATTAAATTCAATTGGAAGAAAATTAGGATTTCCGAGCAAATGGCAAGATTTCAGCAAACTCGATTTTAATTCAGAAACCTATGTGGCCAATTACAGAAATGCGAGTCAATTTGCGAAACAAAAAAACTTGGCCAAATTAAATAAAGAGGTTGATAAAGATGAATGGGGAATGCCAGCGCACATGGTCAACGCGTATTATCATCCACTTTTAAATGAAATCGCATTCCCAGCAGGAATCATGCAACCACCTTTTTTCAGCGACACCTATGAAGATGCCGTCAATTATGGAAGAATTGGAATGGTTATCGGTCATGAGTTTACACATGGATTTGACGATATGGGTTCTAAATTCGACGCGGATGGTTCGTTCTCGAATTGGTGGACTGAAGCTGACCGTGCTGCTTTTGAAGAGAAAACAGGAATTTTCGGACAAACGTACTCAGACTTCTGCCCTGTAGAAGATCACTGTGTTAATCCAGAATTGACAATGGGTGAAAACATTGCCGATTTAGGTGGACTTACTTTGGCGTATTATGCTTACACCAAAACAAGAGAATTCCAATCCGGAATCAAACGCAATGGATATACGCCAGCACAACGTTTCTTTATTTCATATGCACAGTTGTGGAAAATCAACTACACAGAGGAAGAGTTGAAAAACAGATTAGCAAACGATCCGCACTCACCAGGTATGTACCGTGTGAATGGTCCATTGAAAAATTGTCCCGAATTTTTTGCCGCTTTTGATGTTCAGGAAAGTGATGCAATGCGCAACGTATCAGGTAAAGTGGCCAATATTTGGTAGAACCTATTGCATGTTATAATCGAAAGCTCACCTTAAGAATAAGGTGAGCTTTTTAATTTCGTATCAGCGTGATATGTCTGATTGATCTTCTCAACTGTTTTTTTATAACACACTAAACATCAACACATAATCCGTGGACCTGATGGAAACAGATCGTATTCCTCCTTCGTACTTCGGCCAGTATCGAGTATGATGTTTTATTGAAAATCGCTATTTTGACAATCTGCAATTCGCACTTAATAACAAATGTCAGAATAGAAGAGAAATTGCAAAGGCTAAAATTCCACTTTTATATGAACGCGGATTTTGTGCTATATTAAACGATTGTGAAGGAAATAAAATGGTTTTACATTCTACTAATAAATAACAAAATGATGAAAAGTCTTATGAAAATTAAAAAATCAATATTAACGGCAACTGCATTAATCGCTGTTCTATTCTTGTCAAGTTGCAACGACAGCACGAAAGGGAAATGGTCAAAAAGCGACAAACTGAAGTTTCACACTGAAATGAACAAAACTGACGCACTCAGTGAACTCGGACAAAACAAAGATAAATGGATAGAATGCTATTTATCCAAATGCGAAGCTCAATTTTCTTCTTTTCGCGAAGCAGACAGCGATATCAAAGCTTGCGAACGTCTTGCTCTTCAATGCAATGACGAGGTTATGTCCAACGGAAGTGTACTAGGGAATTGGTCGGCCATTGACAAAAAAGCATTTCGAGATGAAATGGCTGGTATTGAAAGTTTGTCCAATCTTGGCGAGAATAAAAACAAGTGGATAGAATGTTATTTGGGCAAATGTGAGGCAAATTACGCTTCTTTTTATGCTGCAAATATGGATGAAGTTGGAGTTGAAAAAATCGCTTTCGAGTGCAACGATGAAATTTTCAATTTTTAATTTGTTCGTATTGATTTCATAGTATCTTTGACCACGTTTTTTTTAGCTAAATGCTGAGCGTTTCATTTGTTTTGGAAAGCAAATTACGTGGCTCAATTTGGCAAAAAACGTGGATTGACAAAAATTAAATCATTAATTCCATATTATGAAGATTGTAGTATTATCGGCAAACCCGAATTTGTATTCGACCAAAAGAATTATTGAAGCTGGTACAAAGAAGGGGCATGAAATGGTTGTTGTTAACCATACCAAATGTGATCTTGTCATTGAAAAGAGAAAACCAGCCGTAATCTACAAAGGAGAAGAGATTAAAGATGTCGATGGAGTTATTCCAAGAATAGGCGCATCTGTTACTTTCTTTGGAACAGCTGTTGTGCGCCAGTTTGAAATGATGAAAACTTTTACAGCGACAGAATCTCAAGCGCTTGTTCGTTCAAGAGATAAACTACGAAGCCTACAGATATTAGCCAGAGCAGGTCTTGATCTTCCTAAAACAGTATTTAGTAATTATTCGAAAGACGTTGGAAACATCGTTGAAAAAGTAGGTGGCGCACCACTTGTTATCAAAATCTTAGAAGGAACACAAGGACTAGGCGTTGTATTGGCAGACAATAAAAACTCGGCTGAATCAATCTTGGAGGCGTTTAACGGACTTCAAGCGCGTGTTATCGTTCAGGAGTTTATTAAGGAAGCCAAAGGTGCTGATTTGCGTGCATTTATCGTTGATGGTGTGGTCGTTGGAGCGATGAAACGTCAAGGTAAAGAAGGCGAATTTAGATCCAATTTGCATCGAGGTGGTTCAGCCGAAATTGTTGAACTAACAGATGAAGAAGAAAACGCTGCCTTAAAAGCGGCAAGAGTTATGGGATTAGGCATCGCTGGAGTGGATATGCTTCAATCGGAACGAGGACCGTTAATTCTTGAGGTTAACTCTTCACCTGGCTTGGAAGGCATCGAAGCTGCAACCGGCAAGGATATCGCTAAGCAAATCATCAAGTATGTCGAAAGAAACGCCGAACACTAAAATTGAGATTCTCGGAACGCAGATAGCGCCAGGAAAAGGAGCACAACTCAATTTAGATATTGCCAAGCTGCACACGCGCACTAAAATTGAAGTGCCGATTATCATAGAGCGTGGAAAAGAACCGGGTCCTACTCTCCTCATAACCGCAGGTATTCACGGTGACGAAATTAATGGCGTAGAAATCGTTCGGAAAATCGTGTCAAACAAATTCAATAAACCAAAAAAAGGAATGGTGATTTGTGTTCCCGTGGTTAATGTTTTCGGTTTTTTGAACCAAAGCCGACAATTTCCAGACGGTAGAGACTTAAATCGTGTATTCCCAGGTACACAACGTGGCTCATTGGCGAGCATCTTCGCTTTTCATTTGATGAAAGAAATCGTGCCTTTTGCAGATTATTGCTTGGATTTTCATACAGGAGCGGCAGAACGTTTTAACGCAGCTCAAGTGCGCATCAAAGGCGATGACAAGGAAAGCCTGGAATTAGCCAAAGTATTTGGTGCTCCATTCATTGTGCTTTCCAAACAACGCGAAAAATCTTACCGAGAATCTGCAATCAAATTGGGCAAAAAGGTATTGTTATACGAAGGTGGTAAATCTTTGGATATTGATGCCTCCATCACCGAAACGGGTGTTGAAGGAGCACTAAAAGTGATGCAAAATCTAGGTTTTCGCGATTTCAGAACTGAATTGAAATCTGCCAAGAAAAATGAAAAACCGGTGGTCATTGAGGATTCCAAATGGATACGAGCGGGCTATTCAGGCATGTTCCGTTCTAATGCTAAATTGGGACAATGGTACAAAAAAGGGGAAATTCTCGGTAGCATTTCAGATCCATTTGGTTCGTTTGAACGCAAAATCAAGGCGCCAAACGAGGGATATCTTTTCTGTGTCAACCACACTGCCATTGTCAACAAAGGCGATGCAATTTTTCATATTTCTATTTCAACGTAAATTCTTTCACCGTGGACAATAAGCAAATTGAAAATAAAACGATAATTGGTCGCGAAGAATGGTGCGCCTTTGGTGCATTCAACATTCCCGCTATCCTCGCCCGAGTAGATTCAGGTGCCAAGACCTCCTCTATTCAAGCTACTGAGATTGAATTGTTTCAAAAACAAGAGGAAGATTGGGTTCGGTTCACGGTATATCCACTTCAAGGCAATAATGATGTGTATCGAATCTGCGAAGCGAAAGTCTACGCTCAACGCAGCATCAAAAGTTCAATTGGCATTGCCGAAGAACGCGTCATTATCAAAACGCCCATCACCATTGGCGACGAAACTCATGAAATTTCCCTTTCCTTGGCCAACCGCAACAACATGGAATACAAAATGCTTCTGGGTCGCGAAGCGATGTTCAAACGCTATTTGATTAATCCGTCTAGCGTTCAGATTTTGAAGAACTACACTGATACGGAGATTGCGGAGATGCATGGTTTGGACAAGTAACATTGAACTTTTCGCTTTAAAATAATGAATTTTTCTGCTTATTTTAGTGGTGTGTATACTATGGGAATATGCGGAACGTTCCGCATAGCCAATTG
>CBFIBY010000158.1:0-5731 GCA_965660955.1 Crocinitomicaceae bacterium
AAGTCACGTATTTCTTTCCGTTTTTCATGATTTCACAGCCTATTAATGGCAATTACGTTCCAAATAAAAAATGGATTAAAGTGGATAAGATGGTTAATGAAATCGGAATAAAATATTGAACATTGCAATGGGAATGTACGTCCCATGCATAACCCAAACTTATAGTACAAATAACCATAAGTAAAGCTTAACTTTTTACTCACATTAACTTCATGAAACTGTTGATAATTATGCGTTTTTAATGGCAAATTAACATTTAGAACTCGTAATTTTGTAATTCAAAACAGCGAAAAGCAAAAAGAATACATATGGAAATATATGGCAAAAAAGGTAATAACGCCGATCTTGAAAAACTATTAGGATTAAAAAATTTGGGTAGCGAATTCTGGAACATGTCTCCAGCTGAGTTGGTAGAAGATTCTATCATTTTAGGTGAAGGGATGTTGACAGACACAGGTGCAATAGCAATTGAGACAGGTGAATTTACAGGTCGATCACCAAAAGACAGATTTGTAGTCTGTGATGAAAAAACAGAAAATTCTGTTTGGTGGGGCGATATCAATATGAAGTTTGCGCCGGAAAAATTTGATGCACTTTATGAAAAAATGAAGGTGTATCTCGAAGAAAAGGATATTTATGTTCGTGATGCATACGCATGTGCGGATCCAAAATTCAGAATGAATCTTCGTGTAGTAACAGAAACACCTTGGGCAAATCAATTTGCGCACAACATGTTTTTACGACCAGAAGCAAGTGAATTGGACAACTTCACACCTGAGTGGAATGTGATTTGCGCTCCAGGATTTACTGCGGATCCAGAAACGGATGGAACACGTCAAGGAAACTTTGCAATCCTGAATTTCACAAAGAAGATGATTATCATCGGTGGAACAGGATATACGGGTGAAATTAAAAAAGGAATTTTCTCTGTATTGAACTATGTTCTTCCGCATGAGAAAAACACACTTTCTATGCACTGCTCAGCAAATATCGGAAACGAAGATCACGACACTGCAATTTTCTTTGGTTTGTCAGGAACAGGAAAAACAACTTTATCTAGTGACGAAAACCGTCGTTTGATTGGTGATGATGAGCATGGTTGGGATGGTGATTCAGTTTTCAACTTTGAAGGTGGATGCTATGCGAAAACAATTGACTTGTCTCGTGAGAAAGAACCTCAAATTTGGGACGCCGTAAAGTTCGGTGCGATTTTAGAAAACATTGGCTTCAAGGGAGAATCTTCTGAGGTGGATTTCACAGACAATTCAATTACTGAAAACACGCGTGTTTCTTATCCAATTCACCACATTGATAATATTGCAGTTCCTTCAGTTGGAGGAGCACCAAAAAACATATTCTTTTTGACTGCGGATGCATTTGGAGTTATTCCTCCAATTTCTAAGTTGACAAAAGAACAAGCGATGTATCATTTCATGTCGGGTTATACAGCAAAAGTAGCTGGAACAGAAATGGGTGTTACAGAGCCTACCACAACTTTCTCGGCTTGTTTTGGAGCCGCCTTTTTACCTTTACACCCAACTAAATACGCTGAGTTATTAGGAAACAAATTGGAAGGAACGGATACGAAAGTTTGGCTGATCAACACGGGATGGACGGGTGGTTCATACGGAACAGGAAGTCGAATGAAACTGAAGTACACACGCGCTATGATTACAGCAGCTTTGACGGGTAAACTAGACAACGTTGAATACCAAACGATGCCTATTTTCGACTTACAAATTCCAATGGAATGCGAGAACGTACCAAGTGAATTGCTGAATCCACGAGATACATGGGCTGATAAATCAGCATTCGATTCTACGGCAAACAACTTGGCTGGACAATTCGTTAAGAACTTCGAGCAGTTCGCAGCCGAATCAAGTGAAGCAATTAAAGCGGCTGCACCGAAGGTGATGGTTTAAGCTAGAAATAATCTAATTTTATTAAAAGGGGCGAAGATTTACTTCGCCCCTTTTTTTTACATTATGATAATATATTATTTTCTTCCAAACTCCTTCTCAACAGCCTGAAAACGATAATCGAAAATAGATTTCAGTTGTTTTTTAATCAACACAGAATTGGCGATCGCTCCTAAAAATCCAAATGGCGGAACGTACGTTACAATATCCGACATCACCACTTCCCCATTCTCTTCACGAATGAAATGTTCATGATGCCATACTTTGTAGGGACCAACGCGTTGTTCGTCCACGAAGTATTTTCCTTCTTCGACATGTGTTATTTCTGTCACCCACGTCATTTTAATTCCCAACAATGGACTCACTTTATAAGCGATAATCATTCCTGGATACATCTCATCGGGTACATCTTTGGTGATTATATCAAACCCCATGTGATCAGGTGTGATTTTCTTTAGGTTTTTAGGTGAGCGAATAAAATCCCAAACTTCTTCCATGGTTGCTGGAATGCGTTGTTCGGTTTTAAGTTGATAGAAAGCCATTTTTAGTTAATTAGTGATGAGTGATTTAGTTCAGATAATAAATAGAACAGTTAAGAATGAATGCGAAGGTAACCCAAAGCAAATAAGGCACTTGCAGATACGCGACAATTTTATTGAACTTGAACAATCCTACAATTAAAGCAATAATAAATAACCACAGCACGAACATTTCAAGTGCAGCAACGCCGATAAGATGGAATTGAAAGAAAAGGAAACTCCAGAGTATATTCAGGATCATTTGTGCAATAAAAATGAAAAGCATTCTACTTTTCTGTGGCGATTTCGGTAGCTTTAAAATAGTATAAAGCGCAAAAGCCATAAGAAAATAGAGCGTTGTCCAGACGGGGCCAAACAAATAATTCGGTGGATTAAAAAACGGCTTTTCGATAGTTGTAAACCAACTGCCTACTTCCGTCACCGTAGCAAATCCACCCAAACCGCCTAAGCCAACTGTTATTAACACACAGAGTGCAAACAGCCCGAAGTCACTCGCTTTTAGTTTCATCCTACGTTCAAGGTTGAGCTTCCGCCATCCACATGCAGAATTTGGCCAGTTATCCACTGACTTTTGTCAGAAAGGAGAAACGAAGCCATGTTGGCCAAATCTTTTGCCTCACCAATTTTCTTCATTGGATTACGTTTCGCATTGGCTTCTTTCTTGTCTTCAGAATTCAACAATCGAGAGGCAAGCGGCGTATCTGTTAGCGAAGGTGCGATAGCATTCACTCTTATTTTTGATGCATATTCGGCTGCCAAGGCCTTGGTCAATCCTTCCAAAGCTCCTTTACTGGCGCTGACTTTTGTATGAAAAGGGAATCCAGATTGCACGGCAACTGTTGAGAAAAACAGCACACTTGGCGAGTTACCTGCCATCAATTTCTTGGTATTTGGTTGCAAGGAACGAACTGCTCCAGCCACCTGCAAGTCATAATCTTCTATAAAGCTTTCGGGTGTAAATCGACCAAATGGTTTTAGGTCAATTGCCCCGGGACAATATACAAATCCATCTAATTGCTCTGGTAAACTAACGTTATCCGGAAAAGGATGACGCACATCGTATTCAAAATAATGAACGTTGTCTAACTTTTCTATGTTCTCACCAGTGAAATACGAAGCATAGACATCATGTCCTTCGTCTTTCAATTGTTTTACCAAGCTCTGCCCTATTCCAGACGAGCCGCCTATTACCAAATAATTTGCCATGTACATTAAACACAGCAGCTCTAAAAAAGTTTATGTGCAGATTATTTTTGACTCAGCCAGCCTCTCCTTTTGAAAATAAATATCATTACCATAGTAATAAGCAACATTGTGCCTAACAAAATGAAATAACCATATTCATGATGTAATTCAGGAATATTATCGAAATTCATACCGTAGAGTCCAGCTAAAAAGGAAAGAGGAATAAAGATGGCACTAATCACCGTCAAGACTTTCATAATTTCATTCATTTTCTGTCCTTGCGTGGCGTAATATAAATTGGTCAAGCCATCCAAAGTTTGCTTGTTGACCTCTATTTCTTCCAAAACTCCAACACACGAATCTTTTAAGTCATCGAAGAAATAGTGATTTTCCGCCGTGAATAACTCATTTTTTGATTTCTGAATCTGAAGAGCAACATCGCGCATAGGCAAGGCAATCTTTCGCAGTTCGGCAAGTTTTCTCTTTTCCTGCTCAATTAACTTCAATGTTTCAGTGCTGGAATTGCGTATTAATCGTTTTTCATAGCGAATGGTATTTTCTTGAATTTCCTCAAGTACCTCAAAATTATTCTCGACAATAGCTTCCAACATCCGATAGAGCAGAAAGTCAGGGGTTTTCGTACGAATTTTCCCTTTATTCAATTCTATCCTTTCTCTGACATCTTTGAAGTGATCAGAACTTCTTTCCTGAAAGGAAATCAAATAACTTTTCCCAAGTACGAAAGATATTTGCTCAACGATAAGCCGATCCGAATTATCTTGGGCTGGCAAAGCAGATCGTATGGAGAAGAAAACATACTTCTCGTATTCTTCAACTTTGGGTCGTTGTTTCTTCGTGTAAATATCTTCAACCGCCAAGCGATCAATATTCAGGTTATCGCAAAGCTTTGTGATCTTTTCAACGGGTTTAATTGAGTGGAAATTCAGCCATGATACGTCATCTTCCTCCAATTCATTGGAAGCAAAATTCTGCGCAAAGTAATCTGCAGAGTTTCGTGTCACTAAGAAATATTCTTTGTCATACTTAAAGAGCTGACATACGAGTTCATCTTTTTCCATCACTTAAAACCTTTGGATTATTAAAGTTTCTCCATAAGATACGAATACATTTTTACCATGGAATCAATATCCGATTTAAAAACTTTTTCATCGGGTGTGTGCACATTGTCTTCTGCAGCCCCAATAAAACACCAATCAATTAGTAAATCTGATTTTTGCAAAACACCACCGTCACTTCCACCAGCCGATTCAACTTCCAACTGAAAAGGAATACCACTTTCATTTGCCAAATCAATAATTCTATTCAAAAATTTTCTTCGGGGCAACCCGCTGTCTCGCATGGAAACAGCAACTCCACCCCCATGTTTAACTCCATCTGTGACCCAGGTAATATCTGCGACCAATGCTTGTCGAACTTGATATTCCTCCCACAACAATCGTGCGTTGAATCCTACGGCATTTCCGCCATGCTCTTCGTACGTCGAAAATACAATTGCTCCGTTCTCTAATGTTTCGGCCACCTGAAGAGCCATCCAAACTCCTAATCGATTGTCCATGTATGGCGATTGAACAAACTTCTCCGATTCTCGAAAATTTGGTTTGTAGGTCAAAATAGTCCCTCTATCCAAAACTCGATCACCTAAATATTGCGGATGTAGTCGACCATCTTCTCCTTCATAAACAGCCATTTCAACTTCAATATCTCCATTTGAATCGGAACCGACCAAATGAATTCCATCGATTAACTTGGGACCACCAATTTTAATTAAATCTCTATCATAGCCAACTGAAAATCCAATCGTATCCGTATGCGCATAAATCGCTGTTCTTGGATTTCCAAAAACCAAAACGAGTGTATCTTGATGCTCATCCCCTGCCAAAATAGTAGGTTGCGTTTTCCAATTATGCATATTTGACTTTACGTGATTTACAATAAAATCTTTTATAAGCCCTTCGTCGCTTGAAGCGCCGCGGATGGAAATCAATTCTTCTAATAATTTCATTTTCGTTCTAGATATTTTATTTCAACGGATGAATATTTTGATAAAATTTCGTTGAGTTCATGTGG
>CBFIBY010000159.1:0-5716 GCA_965660955.1 Crocinitomicaceae bacterium
GCTCGGATGTAGTTTGAGCGAAAAGCCCAATAGAGCAATAGGCAAGAAACATGAACGTTAGAATAATTTTTTTCATTTTTATTTTTTTGACTGGCTAAGTTGCCAAGTATTTATAAACAGAGACTTCAATAAGAATAAAACGCTTTATTCTTACTATTAAGTCGTTGAAAATTTAAAATGGTTGCGTTGTTAAGGAAAGTGAATGTTTAAAAATAAACATTTTATTTAGAATTGAACGATAGTTTAAGGAGCTAAACACGAAATCATTTTTCTGTTTTTAGAGGCTCTCATATGATTCACTTTATCAATCATGGAAATAAAACTTTATTTCAAAGATTGATTTTTTTACAGAATCAAAATTTCAACTCGCCTGTTCGCTTGTTCCTCTTTGGATGTCTTTGGTCTGGCGATCACAGGTTTCGTTCCACCGTATCCTACAGCTTTCATGCGTTTGGCGTTGATTCCACTATTCTCAAGATACTTCATTACTCGTCTTGCGCGAGCCTCTGAAACAGCCATTCCATCCGAGGAGGTTTTGCCCTGTTCGTAAACGTGGCCTTGAATCTCAATTTCAATATCTGCATTTAAAGCAAGAAATTCTCTTAATCTCACCAGAACAGGCTCAGCAGAAGACAATAATTCGGAGGAATTCGGTTTAAATTGAATTTCTTCTAGCTGCATGGATTTGCCTTTTTTCATTCGCTGAAAATAGATTTTTATTGTTTTGTCAACTTTTGGGCTGACATCGTCTCTTCTATCCACATAAAAATATCCACTTTGGTCACATTCGATTTGCAGCGAACCACTTTTTTCAGGGCGAAAGATTAAGTCACTCGCTTTGTATTGTCCTTTAAGATTGTTTATCCCATCCAAACGGATATTTGCGATGACCGGATCACCTGATTCAACATCACGTATCTCTATTCTCGTTTTGTTTGCTGTAAATTCGTCGGTTAAATCGATAATTTTAGACTTGTTATCACTTGTGCTGACGATTTGTTCAACAATATTGGGAAATAATTCGACGTATAATTTAATGCGTGTTTTTCTTTTCTTTCTTGTGAAAATGACAAAATTGATTTTATCTCCTTTGCGCATTTGAATTGGGTACAAAGCGTTTTTGATATTGCGATCCGTTAACCACACGGAAGGGTAGTCTTCTTTGATCAGTATTCTTTTAATTTCCGCTTTACCACTCATGATATCTTGACAGATGTTTTTTCCGTCTGATTGAAACACAACCAAATTCAAGTCATTGATCTCAGTATCGGCGCGAAGGGCAAATTTACCGTCATAATCTGCAATGAAGCTAAACCAAACAGAGTTTACCACCTTTACATCCTTGAGAACCTGATAGGATCTAAATTCATTTTTTTTTCCAGAAGTTCCCGGAAGGTCAATTATGCTATTTCCTGCTTGAAAAAGATTGATGGCACCATCGCAATCGGCGATATGTTTAGAAACGACGGGCTTTCCCTTGCTTAAACCGCAAGAGAAAAATAAGACAAGAATGATAAAGAAATTTAGTCCTTTAAGCATAATCATACGAAGATACGATATATCGTTCATGGTTCATCTGTGGCTTTTGTTTAAAATCCACAATTGAAAGTTAATCAAGAACTGTTCCGAAGGTGCGCGAAACTCATAATTTAATGGATAAATTTCCTTTCAAATCAGCAACGAGTCGAATTTCTGATGGTCCCACTTCAATAGCGGAAATATTGATGTCCTTCATTTCACCATTTAAATATACGAATTGACCTTTTTCATATTCCATTGGTGCGTTGAGTTCAAATTCAATTTCTTTTCGAACCATTTCAAGTTGATCTGTCAAATCATATACCGCTTTCTCGCGCAGCATGGTCGTTAACTTTTTGTCGAATAACCATTTTGCGGACTTTAAAATAGCGTCTTTTGAACGAATGTCAAATTCCATATCAGGAAAACTTATTTCACGTGTTTCCATATCATACGTAGGGGTTCCAAGCACGTAAACACGACCTTTCTTGCTTCCCGAAAATGACACTTCAAATAGTAGTTGATTACCCACTGGACCGAGTACCTTGGCCGAATCTATAACAATTTTCTTCTTTTTGTATGGAATTACCATCTGATTCACATTTTGAGCCAAAATTGAGTTAATACTGTCATAAGAAGCAACCGTCAAAAGAGGTAGATTAAAGTCTTTTTCAGATTTTATTTTGGATAAAAATGGAAGTTCTTTTTGCTGTACTGGAACAGAATCGGTTGAAAAAATCGGGCTTAAAACCAAATTTACCGTGACAAGTGCGTTTTGTTTATCGAAAGTTATGGGTTCAACACCAATTTTTTGTGGCCGTAGATTCAAAAAGCCCATTCCCTCGATTGGAAAAGAGGATTGTAGTGCATTCCAGACATCTTCAATCGGAGTTTTTAAGTCAACCCCCTTTATTTGTTGATCAATACTGTCTTCCATTTCGGTAAGTACCTCACTGATTTCTTCTTCAATAATTTTAGAGGCGTCGTAGTTTAAAAATGATAATTTACAAGGGTCAATAGCTTTCGTTTTTGTTAACGATGTTTTACTTATCAGATTATAATTGCTTGCTAAGCGAATTTTACTTTCAAATCCTATTTTTATTTTTCGCAGAGGCTCTCCAACTCCACAACTTACATAGATTCGTGGTGTTAGACAAAACGGACCGCTACCAAAAGCATCAGCGCACTTTGCGCAGTAATCGGCTCTAATATTGTATTGGCCATCGATGTAATAGGACATTACATTCTTTTTTCCGTTGAATCGGATGGGGTCCCGTTTGAAGTAATAGGAGAAGCTTACCCCGTCGCAATTGTTCTCTTTTCCCCTGAATGTTTTGGGCAATTCTTTGTTTACAATATCTAGGTATGGAGAAAGATCAATTTCTATTGGAAGTTTAACGGCACCTGTTCTTTCCGGAACTTTTGTTAATGTTGTTGCTGTAATTTCAGGTTGTTGAGGAACTATATTTCCGCAAGAATTTAAACTCAATGCGAAAAGAAAAATCGAAAGGAAGTAAAGCAGGTTTTTCATGAAGTCAAAGGTAAACATTTCGAAAAAGTAAGCATATTTGCAGGGAATAACTTTGTTATCATATTTTTATTGAACCAAATGGAGGATTTTTTATTACGAATTGGATTATCGCACACTTGGAGCAAAGCGCTTCCATACCTGATTGTAATTTTATTTGGATTGTTCCTAGCTCGACTCGTTTACCGCAGATTTCGTTCGAACAAGAAAACGGGAATTGCACTTTCCTTATTCTTTTTAATCGTTCCTTTCATCGCTTACTTTGCCGTTAATCCTATTTACCAGGGAGATTTTGGCAAAAATGGACGAGAACAATCCTTTCGAAATGCGAAAACCACCTTGTTTCATGACGGACTTTTGGTGATTGCCATTCCAGGCTGTCCTTTTTGTATGGAATCCATCGAAGGGCTGAAGCAAATGAAGAAAAGGCGCCCCAAGTTGAAAATAGAATTTACTGTAATTGGAACTTCGGATAAAAAGCTATTGAAGGGATATAAAAAGGCAATTGATGGCAAATTTAAATTGACCAAGCTGCACAATGAAACTGCTTTTACAGAGAATACCGGAAACAGTTTTCCCACCTTTGTCTTGATAAAAAAGGGTAAAGCTGTTTTTTCCTGGAGCAACAATGACTTTGGTGTTCGAGCAAAGGATGCTATCGAGAATTGGGATGATTAATTCTTGAACAATTTAGCATATTGAACCGTATAGACTAATGCACTTTCCACTTCAAAAGCCTCACCTTCTTCATCTGTCGATTCTGAAGTAGTTGTTCGTCCCTTATCGGGAGAACTGCAGACAATTTCATAGTACAAATGATCTGATTCTTTCCTGAGAACCGTTTGAAAGTTGCTTCCTGCCACTGAATAATTGGAGAACAAGGTGTGGTTGAGCAAAACTTCATCAATCAAAATACCATCTTGCTCATCGAGTATGTAATGTTTGTTGTCTTCAAAATCAGTGTTCAATCCCAACCGATAATCCTTTACTTGATTTCCATACTTTTCACTAAAAAAGGAAACTTTGTACACGAATAAAGCTGGATTTTCCTTGGCATGAAGATCCAAATGAATGGTTAAAGAATCTTTTCTTCCATCAGGAAATTCCATATATAGTATGCCTTCATAATGACCAACCCAACTATTCAATTCGGTAATTTGGGTGTAGAAAGCGTTGGACAAAAACAGGACGATAAATAGGAATAAATATTTCATTGCATAAAAAAAGACCTAATCAATATAGGTCTTTTTTCTGAGAAATATTTTGCGTTTAAATTTTATCACTCAATTTTTTCAATAAACTATTAAAAGTCTTGCTAGGCCGCATTGCTTCGGCGGCTTTCGCTTGGTTTGGGTGATAGTATCCACCGATGTCCATTGATGGGCCTTGTGCCTTGTTTAGTTCATCTACTATAGTCGCTTCGTTGTTTTTTAAATCTGTAGCAATTATTTCAAATTGATTTTTCAATTCAGCATCATCGTTTTGAGCGGCAAGTGCCTCTGCCCAGTACATCGCTAAGTAGAAGTGACTTCCTCTATTGTCTAATTCACCTACTTTTCGTGAAGGAGATTTATCATTATCTAAGAATTTTCCTGTTGCTTCGTCTAGTGTTGCTGAAAGAACTTTTGCTTTTGGATTGCCATTCGTTTCACCCAGATGCTCAAAAGAAGCAGCTAAGGCTAAAAATTCACCTAAACTATCCCAACGCAAGTGATTTTCTTTCTGGAATTGATCAACATGTTTCGGCGCTGAACCTCCAGCACCCGTTTCGAACAATCCTCCGCCATTCATCAACGGAACGATAGACAACATTTTTGCACTTGTTCCCAATTCCAAAATAGGGAAGAGGTCTGTCAAGTAATCACGCAATACATTTCCTGAAACCGAAATAGTGTCTTGACCGTCTTTCACACGTCGCAAAGTAGCAAGCGTAGCTTCGTAAGGTGCAAGAATAGCAATGTCCAATCCACTTGTGTCATGATCTTTCAAGTACACGTTCACTTTCTTAATTAATTCTGCATCGTGCGCTCTGTTTTCATCCAACCAGAAGATAGCTGGCATTCCAGAAAGACGAGATCGCGAAACGGCCAATTTCACCCAGTCCCGTATTGGGGCATCTTTCACTTGGCACATTCTCCAAATATCACCTTCTTCAACATCATGAGAAAGTAGTGTGTTTCCGCTGGCATCAATAACGTTTACGATTCCTGCTTCCGAAATTTCAAATGTTTTATCGTGCGAACCATACTCTTCTGCTTTTTGTGCCATCAAACCAACATTCGGAACGGTTCCCATTGTTGTTGGGTCAAATGCGCCATTTTCTTTACAGAAATTAATTGTCGCTGAGTACATTCCCGCGTAGGAAGAGTCAGGAATAACAGCTTTCGTATCGCGCTGTTTCCCATCTTTATCCCACATCTGTCCAGAAGTACGAATCATTGCAGGCATGGATGCATCAATGATGACATCACTTGGTACGTGCAGATTTGTAATTCCTTTGTCAGAATTAACCATGGCTACATCCGGACCATTTTCAAATGTGGCTGTGATATCGGCTGCTAAAACTTCTTTTTCAGCTGCTGGTAATTCTTCCATTTTTTCAATTAAGTCGCCAAAACCATTTTTGAAATTAACGCCTAATTTATCTAAAGTCGTTTGGTGTTTTGCAAT
>CBFIBY010000160.1:0-5603 GCA_965660955.1 Crocinitomicaceae bacterium
AAAAGAAATAATCGAAGAAGCAAAACTCAAAACAGACGAGAAGAAGATTCGAATGGATCGTTTGTTGAGTGAATTGCAGAAAGAAAAAACCCACCTGCAGCGTTTAAATAAAGCGCACATTGACGCACAAGAAACCGCTGAATCGGCAAGAGCCAAATATGAACAGAAGAAACTTCAATTCGAGCAAAAACTTCGCGTTCAACAAGATACAATCGAGAAGAACAATAAATACTTGAACGCTGGCAAGAAAATGCTTGGCTACCTGGCTCGTTTCAAAACCAATTCGAGAAAGAAAAACATCAATGCAGACTTGATGAATGAAATCGCCAAATATTTTGCGATGGAGAAGACTAAAGAAGTCGAGGCGCAGAAAAAGAAAAAAGCCGTTCAAGCCAAAAAAGTAATCAAGAAAAAAATCGCTTCCGAAAAAGACAATCACCAACGACACAAGATCAAAGTCGACTCAAAAGTGAAATTGATTTCTACCCGACAAATTGGAACCGTTGAAAGTATGGATGGTGAGAATGTGACGGTTTTGTTTGGGTTTATGCGGATGAAGGTGGATTTGGAGAAGCTTTCTTTTGTACAGTAATTGAACTTATTCACACCTCCCCTGCCCCTCCTCAAGGAGGGAATGTGTACTTTGTTTCCCTCCTTGAGGAGGGATTAAGGGAGGTGTATTAAACAAGCTAAAATTTCCTTATCTTATATAAGATGGAAAAATCTCATTACAACTTTTACAATAAAAACCTCAAAGAATACAGCCGAGAACTTAGATCAAGAACAGCAACAAAAGCCGAACGATACCTTTGGAAAAGTCTGCTTTCGAAAAAAGGGACAGGTGTTCGTTTCCTGCGTCAAAGGCCCATCTTATATTACATTGTTGATTTCTATGCACCCGAGTTAAACCTAATCATAGAAATTGACGGTTCATCCCATTTGAGCAAAGGAGAATATGACTTCAAAAGGCAACAAACCTTAATCAATTTGGGTAATACTGTAATTCGTTTTTCGGAAGGTAAAGTGTTGAATAATTTGGAAGAGGTTGAAATTAATATTCGCAATGTGATTTATTCTTTGGAGAATGAATAGTTAGTCTCCCTCCTATTAGGAGGGATTAAGGGAGGTGTTTTGAGATCACCTAGAAAAAAAATAAAACAAATATTCCTTTTTTACACCTCCCCTGCCCCTCCTCAAGGAGGGAGAAAGACTACTTAAACTTAAACCCAAACCCCACAGAAGTCGCGTAAATCGTTTTGGGAACGTTCGGTTGTGGTCGTGAATCATGAAAGAAATTGAGTTCCGTTTTTACAGAGAATTGTTTGGTGATTTTAAAGCTCAAGGTGTATTGACCTGAAAGTCTGTAATTGTTAAAATCATCCCACAAAGGCTGATAATATGTCGCTCCGGTGAAGGTGAAATAGTCTTTTGGTTGAACGTACCAAGATAAATAGTTACTCCAACGTAAATCTTCGACTATCGTGTTGCTCGCCACAAAAAGCTGACGCTCATAAAACGTGCTCGTCCCGAGGTAAAAGTTCCAATCATCCTTGTTGACGAATTTGTAGCGCACTCCTCCTCCATTCAAAAAACGGTAACGCAAATCGAGTAATTCATTGTATTGCAACTGAGAGTACGCTTCTAGTTTAAATTGACTCTGTTTGATCCGATACGCATAACGCAAATGCACCATACCCGCATTGGAATATACGCGTTCTTTACCTTTCGAAAAATTGTAGTCTCCGATAAGGAAGATGTTTTGCTTCTTGGTTTTGAACTGCAACTTCGGACGGAGATTGGCACTCAATAATACGTCTTTATTCTTCTGTGCAGAAAACATCCCTGAAATGCCTCCACTCCAACCTACGCTATCGTCGTGGATACGGCTGCTTTCGATGTTTACGATCTGAGCGAATGATTGGAAAGTCATGAAAAAAGCAAAGACTAAATTCAGTCTAGTTAATCGCGTAACACCTCCCCTGCCCCTCCCTGTCTGCTGATGCACACAGGCAGGCTCAATGGAGGGAGAATTTTTATCTAACCGCATTTCGATACAACAAAAAGGCAATTATACTAAACAGAACATTCGGCACCCAAACGGCTATCATGGACGGTAAACCCACATTTACAGCGGCGACGGCCATCACTTTCATCGCGAAAATGTAGACGAAAACTATACCTAATCCAATGGCGATGTTGACTCCAATTCCACCGCGTTTTTTACGACTGGCGACGGAAACGCCAATAATCGTGAGAACATAAGTCGCAAAGGGCAAAGATGAACGCTGATACAACTCGATTTCGAAAGTTGGGATGTTCTTGGAACCTTTGTCGCGTTCGCGTTTGATGAATTTCTTTAACTGTCCGTAGGTAAGCGATTCTACAACGTTGTCTCTGGCGGCCATGTCATCCAAGGTGAATCCATATTTGGTTTCTTTTCGCTTCCCTTCCTTTATTCGTTCTTCTGATTTTTCGTAATACTTCTCGTAATAATCGTTCAGAATCCATTTGTTCGTTCCTGGAACATTCTGCGCTGTTCGTGCTTTCAAGAAATAGACGATATTCTTATTGTCATCGTATTTCTCCATCACAAAATTATTGATCAGATTATCGGAACCATTGTACGAGGTATAATAAATCACCCGATTGCCCGGATATTCCGCATGGTAATCTTCGACATGATGCGCATTTCGATAATATCTTTCTTCAAAATCCAGACGAACTTTGTTGGAACGTGGCAAGATGAAATGATTCATAATCAAGGAAATCAGCATGATGACAGTGGCGGCAATCATATACGGACGCAAGAATCGATTAAACGGTCGACCGCTATTCAATATAGGAATGATTTCTGTCTCCTGCGCCATTTTCGCTGTAAACCAAATCACGGCGATAAAGGTGATCATGGCCGAATAGGTATTTCCGTAATAGACCAAGAAATTCAAATAGTACTTCGTAAATATCGCTCCGATGGTGGCTTGATTCTGGATAAATTCACTCATCCGTTCCGCGATATCAAATACCATCGCCAACAACATGATGATCCCCAACATGAAGAAGTAGGTCGTCAAAAATTTCTTGATGATATATTTATCGAGGATGCTTAACATTACAATCGGCGTCTCAATTTAGGTAACATTCGGTCTTTCCAAGCAGAAAACTCATTTGTTTTAATTTTTTCTCTTGCCGTTTTCACCAACCACAAATAGAAAGCCAAGTTGTGAATGGTCGCGATTTGAAGTCCCAAATTTTCTTTGGATATAATCAAGTGACGCAAATATGCTTTCGAATGAGATTGATCGGTTCCCGCCACGCCATTCGGGTCAATTGGACTGAAATCTCTTTCCCATTTTTTGTTTTTGATATTGATAATTCCTTCGGACGTGAACAACATACCATGTCTCGCATTTCGGCTGGGCATCACGCAATCGAACATATCAATTCCCAAGGCGATGCATTCCAGAATGTTCGCTGGAGTTCCAACGCCCATCAAATATCGCGGTTTGTCTTTCGGTAAAACACCACATACCAAATCCGTCATGGCGTAAATTTCTTCTTCGGGTTCACCTACGGAAAGTCCACCAATTGCATTTCCAATCGCGTCATGACTGGCAATTGCTTCTGCCGATTCTATCCGTAAATCGTTGTACACACTTCCTTGAACTATCGGAAACAACGCTTGATTGTGTCCATACAAAGGTTCGCTTTTGTCCATATAATCGAAACAGCGTTTCAACCAACGGTGCGTCATGTGCATGGAATTCTTTGCATAATCATATGCACAAGGATATGGCGTACATTCGTCAAAAGCCATGATGATATCTGCTCCAATTTGTCGTTGAATTTCTATCGATTTTTCGGGCGTGAACAAATGGTAACTTCCATTGATGTGCGATTGAAAGCGAACTCCATCTTCGGTAATTTTATTCGAACCAGACAAAGAATAGACTTGATATCCGCCGCTATCCGTCAAAATGGGCAAATCCCAATTGATGAATTGGTGCAATCCGCCCGCTTCCTCCATGATTTCCATTCCCGGACGCATGTACAAATGATACGTGTTCCCAAGGATGATTTGTGCTTGCACTTCTGTTTTTAATTCCATTTGATGAACTCCCTTCACCGTTCCTGCCGTACCAACAGGCATAAAAATGGGTGTTTCCACGGGACCATGATCCGTATGGAAAACGCCTGCTCGGGCATTACTTTTTTCGTCGGTGTGCTGTAAATCGAAGTGCATAAAATGTTGAAAAATAAACGCTGCAAAGATATTTATATTTGACCACAAACCTCATCTTTGCCCAAAGCTTTACGATAGATGTATTTTTCGCCCGAGCAATTGTATTTGTTCAGCATCATTTTACTGGTTTTATTCGGAGTTTGTATCCTCATTCAATTGTATTTTACGATTTGGATTCACGGGTCCTTATTGCGGAAGAAAAAGGACGCTGAGAAAGGCGTTGACAAGTTTCCACCCGTGACGGTTTTAATTGCCGCGCGAAATGAGGCGGAAAATTTAACGAAGAATTTAGGTGCCGTACTCTGTCAAGATTACCCCAATTTTGAAGTAATCGTCATCAATCACCAGTCCATCGACGATTCTAAATTTGTGCTTCACACCTTCAAACAGGAATTTCCTTTTTTGAAAGTCATCGAATTGGAACGAAATCACCACCAAGTTGTCGGAAAAAAACTGCCGATTTCCGTTGGAATCAAAGGAGCGAAATACGAACATTTGGTATTCACTGATGCCGATTGCAAACCCACTTCGGATCAATGGTTGAAAAAAATGGCGCGTCAATTCAACGACAAAAAACAAATCGTCATTGGCTACGGACCGTACACCAAAACCAAAGGACTTTTAAACGCCATCATCCGTTTCGATACAACGTGGATTGCTATGAATTACTTGGGTTCCGCCGCACGCAACAAAGCCTACATGGCCGTTGGAAGAAACATGGCCTACACGCAAGCTGCATATCAAAGCGTAGAAGGATTCAAATCACACTACTCCGTTTTATCGGGCGACGACGATCTTTTCATCCAAGATGCGGCTACAAAATCCAATCATTCTGTCGTAATTGACCCCGAAGCGTTTTGTTATTCCGACGCAAAAGAGACGTGGGAAGAGTGGATTACGCAGAAACAAAGACACTATTCGACGAGCAAATATTACAAGGTTTTCAAAAAATGGATGTTAGGAATCTATCCCTTGTCCCTGTTGATTCTGCTCGTTTCTTTCGTTACTTTGCTATTCAACGAGCAATATCGTTGGTGGTGCCTCGGTGCATTTGCCTTCGTTTTTGTTCTGAAATGGATAGTTCAAGGCTTGATTTACAAAAAGTTACGCGAGAAAAAGTTCATTCCTTTTCTCCCCTTTTTGGAAATCGGATATTTTATGCTTTTGCCCTATCTATTTTACCGTACGGAAAGAAATAGAAAAGGATCATGGAAGTAAAAAAGGATTTTTCGAAAAAAGCAACTGAAGATTTAGACTTGGTCGCTCGCGCGCAAAAAGGAGACCAACATGCTTATTCCCTTTTACTTGAGCGCTATCGCGAATCCGTTTATTTTACCATGCTCAAAATGGTAAAGAACGCCGA
>CBFIBY010000161.1:0-5562 GCA_965660955.1 Crocinitomicaceae bacterium
AGTAGAAATGAAACGCTGCAAAACAAATGGATTGTGTTGTGGGGCAGGTGGGGCACAGATGTTCAAAGAAGCTGAGAAAGGAAATAAAGAAATAAATATAGAAAGAACCGAAGATGCACTGGCATCCAATGCTTCTATTATTGCAACGGGTTGTCCTTTTTGTAATACGATGATGACAGACGGTGTGAAGAATTTCGAGAAAGAAGAGGATGTGAAAGTTATCGATGTCGCGGAATTGATCGCTTCAGCAATGGATTTGTAATATGGTATTTAAAGGCTTTTCTGATGATTCTAGAATTTGGTTGTACCAAGCCAATCGTGCTTTAAATGAGCATGAACAAGCGTATTTAGCCAAACAAACCGCCATTTTCACAGAACAATGGGCGGCACACGGAAAGCAATTAACCGCAACTTCTGCAATTATAGATGAATACCGCGTCGCAATTTGCGCTGAAGGAGATGTTGAAGCTTCTGGGTGTTCTATCGATGCTTCTGTTCGTTTTATGAAAGAAATAGGCGCAGAGCTAGGTGTCGATTTCTTTAATCGTTTATTGATTTTATCCGAGACAGAAAACGGTAAAAGTTTAATTCCTTTCGCTCAATTGAAAGATAATCCTGAACTTCAAATCTACCATCCAGCAATTACTAATCTCGGACAGCTAAGAAACAATTCGTTTTTGAAGGTAAAAGAGTATTTGGCTGTTTAGGCTTAGGCTTTCTTTCAACTAAAGCCTAAAACTCATTTCAACTTCTTCTGATTTACTTCTTTTATCCAGTCGAATCCCTGCGGTAATGCGGAACGTGAAGTAATTCTGTCTGTATTTTAATTTGGTAAAACGAATCGTTTTGTTATCGAAGTCTAAGGATAGAAAAGCAAAATATTTTGGAACGGAATATCCACCATATATTTTCAGATCGTAGCGAGGAGCCAATCCTAAAAATCCACGAATAACGCTCTCGCTGTCGTAAAACTTGGCTTGAACAACCCCGCCAAGTCCGGCGAATCCGCAAAACTGCCAATTGTTTATTCTGTTGACATAAGTATACCCAGGAACCACCCCGATTTCAACGGCTGAGTAGGTTACTGCTTTCGTTTTATCGTCAATTTCATTTTTGAGTTCATTGGGGATTACACTTTCAAATTCGTTACCCAAACCATGAATTGAAAATGTAGGTTTTAAATAAAAAGTGCCCAAAGCGCGATTATAGTGACCCGTTCTCCCAAAAATAGAATGCATATTCAAGTTTTTATTTCGGAAATACCAGGAGTTAATGACGATGCTAAACGTTTGGGTGTTGGGACGAAGATCATTTGGTTTGAGTTCATTTAATGTGTCATTCCATTGGTAGGCATCCTTTATCGCATAACCACGGTAACTTCTCAAGCCTAGATCAAAGAACCATTGTTTTATTTGAAATTGTGTACCAATATCTGCATAAATCGATTTGCCGAAACGGCTAACAGATCTTGAAGTTCCTTTTAAGGCGAAGCCCAATCGCAAGGAAAACCATTTGTAAGCGACACCCATTCCCAAAACCGGGCTAATGTTGTGTTTGTATTTTAATGATTTTTGTCCATTTTCAAACGGATAAGCAATGCTGAAAGGGGCAGAGGTGTAACCAATGTCGGTGAATAGCACGACATTATCCCTAAACCGCGTATAATAGCTGCTATCACTTTCTTGTCCTAACGAAAAGGTGCTTACAAAAATGAAAATATATAGAAGTTTATTGTGCAATTCCCTCCAAATCTAAAATAAAAGTAAATATACGAGCAATTTCAAGTCGTTCAGCTGTCCGTCCCGAGCCGCCGCCATGACCTGCATCCATATTGCACTCAAACAATAATGGATTATCATCTGTCTTCAAATCTCGAATTTTCGCAACGTATTTCAAAGGTTCCCAATATTGAACTTGAGAATCATGGTAACCGGTTGTTATAAAAATACTGGGGTAATCAGTTTTCACCAAGTTGTCGTAAGGTGAATAACTCAGCAAATACTCATAATATGCTTTTTCCTTCGGGTTTCCCCATTCTTCATACTCCCCAACGGTTAATGGAATTGTTTCATCCAACATCGTTGTCACCACATCCACAAAAGGAACTTGACTTATAATACCTTTCCACAACTGGGGTTCCATATTCGTAATGGCTCCCATGAGCAATCCTCCAGCGGAACCACCCATCGCATATATTTTATCAGGGTGACATAGTTTGCTGTCTTTTAGATGTTTAGCTGCCGCAATAAAATCAGTAAATGTGTTCGTTTTTTTTAGGAATTTTCCTTCCTGGTACCATTTCTCTCCAAGATATTTTCCACCACGAACGTGAGCAATAGCGAAAACAAATCCTCGATCCAACAAGCTTATGCGCGTTGCAGAAAATCCATCAGGAATAGTATATCCATAAGAGCCGTAACCATAAATTAAAACAGGGGCATCTTCAAGAACGGTATTTTTATGGTAAACAATGGAAACAGGTACTTTCGTCCCATCCTCTGCTGTTGCCCAAACGCGTTGAGACTGATAATTGTCGCTGCTAAAATTGGGATCAATCATTTTCTTTTGATGAATCAAATCGCGGTTTCCATTTTTCAGAGTGTAGCTGAATATACTAGGAGGAACAGTCATTGAACGATATCCAAAAAAGAATTTTCCGCCTTCATAGTCATCGTTGAATGCAAATCCCAAAGTATACGTTTCCTCATCAAAAGAAATAAAATCGGTTTTGTTCGATTTGATGTTGATCAACTTAATGCGTTGTAATCCATTTACGCGCTCCTCGATAACGATGTGCGATTTAAATACAAGTGTGTTTTCGATGAGTACATCTTCACTGACGGCTTGAATGACTAGGCATTCGGAAAGGGATTTTGGAATTTCTTTCGTGAAAAGTACTTGTCTGTTCTCAGCGTTTTTATTGGACGTTATATAGAAACCGTTATCATGATAGTCAATCGAATAGATGTGTTCTCTTTCTCGAGGAAGAAAAACTATAGGCTTGGCGTGAGGTTTGTCTGCATCAATTAATCGTAATTCTGAAGTTAGCGAAGAATAAGATCCAATTTGAATGTACTTCCCAGTCATGGCGCGGCTGATATACACGGAAAATTTTTCATCTTTTTCTTCATAAACAAGTACATCCATTTCGGCTTCTACACCAATTTTATGTCGCCAGACTTGAAATTCTCTTAATGTTTTTGGGTGACGTCGAATGTAATACACGGTTTTGTTGTCGTTCGACCATACGATCGATCCATCGGTGTTTTCAATTTTGTCCTCCATATAGATTTTGGACTTGTTGACCCTAAAATGAATCGTATAATTTCGTCGACCAATCGTATCTTCGCTAATCGCCAATAATTTATTGTTTGGTGATGGCACCCAATCGCCCAATTCATAGAACTTACTTTTTATAGCTCTCTCATTTTCATCAAAATATACGGTAGCTTCGTCGCCTTCTAGTTTGTATATGAATCCATAATCTAGTCCTTCTTGTTGGCGGATTTGATACATATTCTTGTTGAGTAAAAAAGGAGAACTTGTTTCGTTGGGGTCGATCCGGTTTTCGAATTCTTTCAAGATCTTGCTTTGCAGAGACTCTAGTCGAGAAAAATAGGCTTTTGCGTATTTATTTTCTTCTTCAATATAGTTCAATACTTCTTCATCATTCCGCTGATTCATCCAATAATAGGGATCAATTCTTTGATGGTTATGCTTCGTTAAAGTTTTGTTTTTCTTTGTGGCAGATGGAATTGTGGATTGTCCTAAACTATTTTCAGACATGAACAATAGGCTAATTAAAAGTGAGCGTAAAATGAAAGTGACTTGCATTCAAATAAATATGACTTAAAAATAAGTTTAATTCTTCACGATACATAAGAAAAAGGAATCTTTCCTTATTTTTGACTTTGATTTTCCCATATGAAGAAATTATACAAATTTTTACTTAATAAGCTTCCACGTCCACTGCTTATCCGTTTGAGTTACCCATTTAAGAAAATGGCGCCACTTTTATACAAAGGAAACAAGGTAGAGTGTCCTGTGTGTGGTAAAAGTTATAGTAAGTTTTTATCCTACGGTTCAGACGTTGCGCATCGAGAAGGCGTGCTTTGTCCAGGAGATTTGACGTTAGAGCGACACAGATTGATGTGGTTGTACCTGAGAGATTTCTCTGACTTTTTCACAAAGCCAAATTTGAAAGTTCTTCACATGGCACCAGAGCAGTGTTTTTTAGATAAGTTTAAAGCACAAAAGAATTTAGATTATCTCACAGGAGACATCGTTAGTCCAATTGCAGATATGCACTTTGATTTACACAACATTCCATTAGAGGACGAGAGATTCGACATAGTGTTTTGTAATCATGTGATGGAGCATGTAGAGGATTATATGCAATGCATGAAGGAGATATGTCGTGTAATGAAACACGGTGGTTGGGCGATTATGCAAGTTCCACAGGATATTTCTCGAGCAGAAACATACGAGGATGCCTCGGTTACTTCACCTGAAGAACGGGAAAAGCATTTTTGGCAAAAAGATCACGTTCGCTTGTTTGGTCGTGATTATCCAGATCACTTGCGTAAAGCTGGATTTGAAGTTGAAGAATTTGATCCAAAAGAAAAATTAGGAGCCGAGTTATTCGATAGGTATAGGTTGCATCCTTCCGAAGTGCTGTATATCGCAAGGAAGAAATAACTAACAAGATAGAAACAGAAAAGGCGTCCTAATTTTTAGGACGCCTTTTTATAGTTAAAGTATTTCTTAAATATTCTCCAAAATCATTGCAGAAGCGCCACCGCCGCCGTTGCAGATTCCGGCACCACCGATCTTTGCATTGTTTTGTTTCAATACGTGAATCAAGGTTACCAATATTCTTGAACCGCTATTTCCAAGTGGGTGTCCCAAAGCAACCGCTCCACCGTTCACATCTACTTTCGCAGGATCAAGACCTAGTATTTTTGTGTTTGCTAATCCAACAACTGAAAAAGCTTCGTTTAATTCCCAGAAATCAACGTCATCTGCCGTCATGTTTGCTTTTCCAAGAGCAATAGGAATCGCTTTTGCTGGGGCAGTAGTGAACCATTCAGGTGCTTGAGCAGCATCCGCATAGCTAACGATTTTTGCAATTGGTTTCAATCCGTGTTTTTGAACTGCTTCTTCAGAGGCAAGAATTAAAGCAGATGCTCCATCATTTAGGGTCGAAGCATTCGCTGCAGTTATTGTTCCTTCTTTGTCAAATGCAGGACGTAGATTTGGAATTTTTTCGATAAAAACATTTTTGTATTCCTCATCTTGTGAAACCATAACGGGGTCACCTTTTCTCTGAGGAACGGCAACAGGAACAACTTCATCGTTGAATTTTCCTGCTTCCCAGGCTGCAGCAGCTTTCTTGTATGAATCAATCGCGAATGCATCCTGATCTTCACGAGAAAAATTATGTTCTTTTGCGCATAGTTCAGCACAGTTACCCATTGGTACGTTATTGTATACATCCAAAAGCCCATCTTTCGTGATTCCATCAATCATTTGGATGTTTCCGAATTTTGTTCCATTTCTTCC
>CBFIBY010000162.1:0-5523 GCA_965660955.1 Crocinitomicaceae bacterium
ATAGCAGAATCAGGAATCTTAGGATACATCATTTTGGGTGTCATCTTAGTTCTCTTGATTATCAAATCCGTAATGATCGTGACGGAGCAAACCGCAGTTGTAATTGAACGACTCGGTAAATTTCATCGTATTGCAGATTCTGGATTTAGTCTGATCATTCCTTTTATCGATAGAAAAGCTTCGACGATCAATTTGCGTCTACAACAGCTCGATGTAACGATAGAAACGAAGACCTTGGATAATGTATTTGTCAACCTACAAGTATCGGTTCAATTTAAAGTGGGTAGAGCACAAGTGAAAGACGCGTATTATTCAATGGATAATCCTAGAAATCAAATTGCTTCATATGTATTTGATGATGTGAGAGCTGAAGTTCCGAGGTTAGAGTTGGATGATGTTTTCGCCAAAAAAGAGGATATCGCGTTGGCTGTTCAAAAAAACATCCATGAATCCATGAATGAATACGGTTACCACATTGTGAAAGCTTTGATTACAGACATTGATCCAGATCAAAAAGTGAAAAATGCCATGAACCGAATCAACGCAGCAAAACGAGACAAAGAAGCGGCGTTGGAAGAAGGAGAAGGGGCGAAAATCATTATTATTAAAGAGGCTGAAGCTGAAGCGGAAGCAAAACGTCTTTCAGGTGAAGGTGTTGCGAAGCAAAGAATGGAAATTGTTCGTGGCTTTAAGGAGTCCGTTGAAGATTTCAAGAAATCGCTCGATAGTGTAACGCATGAAGAGATTATGCAATTTGTCCTTATGACGCAATATTTCGACACAATTAAGGATATTGGCGCCAATTCGAAAAACTCATCGATATTAATGCCGCATTCTCCAGGTGGAATGAAAGACTTCCAAAATCAAATCATTCAAGGAACATTTGTTGGAAACGATTTGAATACCATGAATAGAGGAGGAGCAGCGGACGCCGACAAAGCAGCTGAAAAATAGGTCGATTTGTGATGAAAACATTTTATTTACAACAGAATGGCTAGTCAGAAGAAAACCTACGAAAAGCGCGAGAATATCCGAAATTACTCGGTTTTCATCGGCCTGACTTTTCTAATCGTATTTTATTTGCAAAATGACGGTGCCCATTTCTGGATGGGTGCCTCTCTGTCCCTAATTCCTTTTGGTGTGGCTGCCTTTTTGACGGTTTGGATGCAGAAGAATAAGCCGTAACAGGTACAATGGTAAATTTATCCTAGAAGCTACGATTAATTTCTCAACGACGAGAAATCCAGTAGATTAGTGCATTATATACTAAGGGAATAAAGCACATGTGGTTTATTCCATTGTTGCGCGTAATTTTGATGAAAATGAATTTCGAAGATTTCGAAAATAAAGACTTAAGAGATAAACTGATCATATGCTCAAAAGGGTTAAAATCTGTGATTGATTATTTAGCCGCTCCTAAAGAAGATTGGTCCCCATTGATTAAAATTCTCAATGAGGTAGAAACTACCGAATATATTGACGAATGGTTTTATAAATTTATCGAATCTACTCCTAAAGTGATTATCGAGGAATTAGACTTTAACAAAAACAAAGAAGATTGGGAGTACGTAGATCAGTCTACCTTTGATCAATTAAGAGCACTTTATTTAAATTCAAATGCAACTGATACTTTGTCCACGATGATAGAGCAAATCCATGAATTAGGCAACTATGAAATACACTCTGAAAGCAAGAAAATATCGAACCTTTCATATGAACCTTTCAAAAAGTATATAGAATTGAAAAATAAAAGCACACCGCAATAGCTATAACTCTTCAGGCCAATCAACCAAACCATTACTATGTTTTATTTGCGCAAACGTCATCTCACTCACATAGAAATACCAAAGTGTGAATAAATCGGTCTTTCAATACCATCACTATCCGCCGGACGATTGATTATTCCCCCCATAGTTTTCATGTACATGCAGGAAGATCCACCTTGGTCGCAAGCCATGGCATTGTCAGCGCCCAAAGCTCTTAAGATTTTAGCGCAATTTTGATACGTTAGTCCTTCGCTATAATCTGGACGTTTGCCGTCTACAATCATCAGATAAAGCAAGTTGCCTTCTTTGTTGGTTCCCATCACAGTTCTCGCGTAGGGTTTGTCGTTTTCATGTGGGATTAGTTGGTTGTTGACCAAGATGTCGAACCTTCCCCAAATAGCATTGTATTTATTGGACGCATCATATTTGGTGTCCACAATTGAACTTTTCGAATAATACGCTTTGCTACTTTCACTAAATCCAATAAAAGGCCTTTTGTCGGTATCGGCCATCATGACAACGTTTCCGTCAGAAATCCAGTTGCCCGACCATTCGCCTAATTCACAATCCATCGCCATGGATAATCCGGCTTCGCCGTTAATCGCTACAATGCAATTGTTTTCTTTAGCAAAAGTTGAGGTCAAATATTTCTCCTTTTTTTCTGGGGTAACCTTAACTTTTATGGAAGGGTAATCTAAATCTATGATAGAGATATATGTCATCACATTTGGATCCGAAGTCTTAAATGACACCAAATCGATAGCTTCGTTTATTGTTTTATCATAGATCACAGCATCAGGAAATAAGGCTTGAAGATCGTCGACTTTGAATTTTTTAATTTTATTTGCGGATACCGTGCCATTCTGCATGCTTACCTCTGAAATCTTATTGTTCATGAAGGTCAACTCAGCCCGCATGTTGTTTAGCTTTTTGTCGATAATCAGAATGACTAAAACAACGGAAAGAATAATTAAAACCTTAGTTGGATTCTTTTTGAATACTTTTTTAAATAGAAAATATACGATGACCATCGCAATAAAAATCCCGATTGCAATGCTGTACAGCGGTAGATCCAATACGCGCCACAGTACAGAGAGTAAGTTGTCCAATAAATTATTGATGGTATTTCCCATTTCGATTTTAAACTAAATGCAATTTCTACTTTCGAATAAACTCAAGAACTGCTGATAAATAATTGTCATATCCATAAACCAATGGAACATCAGCATGTTCGCCACCAGCAACTCGGACGGCTTTTCCATACGTTCCAGCATAGTTTTTAAAGACCACTTCTCCGTGTGTTTCTATGCTTAAAAAGCTGTCGTCTGTACCGTGTATCCACAATAAGGGTTGATCGATTTCTTTGATTTCTTCTGCGTTGTCTATTTGCAAATTCGTGAAATAGCTTGCTGGCATGTTCAATCCAGCGGCATCTTGCACCATCACTTCAGCAGAAGCGAAAGGCGATTCGAGCATTATTTTCGTTGGTTGAAGCGGATAATTGTTCGCGGCAGTAATTTCGCAAACCGGCGCACTACCTAAAGAGAAACCGTACATAAAAAAGCGATCGTTCGTCAATCCATTGGATTCTAGCCATTCTATGGCCAAGCCAACCGACGAGTATAAATTGACTTCTGTTGGTGAACCGGTGCTCAATCCATAACCCGGGTAATCCAATTGAAGGACACCGTAATTGTTTTTGCCACCAACATTAGCTAATAGTTTTTGTCTCGCCCAATAGTAATCCATATTTCCAGCATTACCATGACAATATAGAATCACACTGTCCGTTGCTATTTTTGATAAATCACCCACGTAAATGGCGTGAATTTCGCCAAGGTCCGCATTTGCTTGCAGGCCCAACGGTAAGGTGAACACATGAATTAAACTATCTGGAATAGAATATTCGGGTACAAAAGTCAATTCACCCGGTCCGGTGTAATCGTCCAGCAAATATTCCGTTATGGAATCGTCTGGATTGAATAAAAAATCATCCAATCGCTTTCTACATGAAGTAAAAAGAAGAAACAGTGCGAAAGAAGCAATTATCGTCTTTTTCATTTGATGTGATATTGTATTCCGAAGTAAATACCTGTTGCACCTCTGTTTCCAAAGGCACTTTTGTAATCCAAAACAACTTTCTCGTTGTTCAAATTTGTTGCTAAAAAGGCTATTTCAAAATGAAATGCCCAATTGTTTCGTTTCATTTGATGTCCAATGTGCGGATTGAAGAACAAGAAATTACTTTGCGTTTCGCCATGCGCTCTTGTACTTGAAAGTTCAAACCAATTAGAAAAACCAAGGTAAATCAGTTTCCGTTTATTGTCCTCCTCGATTAACTTGGATTGATACGTATAGCTGAAATTTGCATCGAGTTGTGGCCAGAACTTTGTGTTCTTCTCATATACATCCGTCATTAAATCGAATCCAACTTTCCCAGTAAGATTCATTTTGTTTTTTTGCCAGATTTCGTGGGTATATCCTCCGCTCAATTGAAATACGCCGTACAAGGCTGCAGTTGGATAAAGTGCGCTGCTAATTACGCTTCTTTCGGTGAGACCATAACCATATCCGAGTGAGGTAAAGGGAATCGGAATGGTCGCAATGCCAGGAACATTAACGAGCGGTCCCCCTAATGATGCACTAACTGCATGTTCTCCCTTTTCAAGAGGAACAACGAATTGTGTTGGTGCGCAAGCTGTGAAAAGTAAAGTCAATAAAAGAAGACAACTAAAAAATCGAATCATACCAAGATTTAAAACGAGACATCAGAAAAAGCTCCAGCTGTAACACGCAGTGTGTCGTTTGTTCCTGGTCGGAAAAATATAACATTGAACAAACCAGTAACCCTTTGATTTGCGATGTCTAGATCGGATATCCCAATGGTGGAGGAAGGCTGGTTTAAGTTCGGGTTGGCTACTCCGTTATAATTTATACCGTTTATCAATACATATGAATTGGTGCTTGGTACGGTGTAGAGTGAATCTTGGAATAAGTTGTCACCGACTCTAATTTGGACATCAATCGTGTCATTTTGATATTTTAAAAACCAAATGTCACTGTCTTCAACAAAACTAAATGTGCTGAATGATGTATATGCACCGTTGAATTTTGAAGCTACCGAAGGAAAAATGTTAATAGGACAAGGAGGACAAACTCCACCACAATCTACGCCTGTTTCGCCGATATCTACAAATCCATTGGAACAAGTGTCCTTTTCTTCCTCTTTGTTGCAAGCCAAAAGAGTGAATAGAAGTAAAAAAATAATGCTTAGGTATTTCATCTTGTGTATTTTCGTTGTTATAAAAATAGTAATAAGCGATTGAGTACACAATTTTATAAATCTGTTGGGAAATCATTACCTGTTGAAACGAAAGAGAAAGGTTCAAAATTTATAGGTATGGCTGCTTGTGTAAAAACAGAGGAGGAAGTGAAATTGAAATTAGAAGAATGGCATCTCGCACATCCGCAAGCTACTCATATATGTTATGCATACCGGATAGGTTTGGAGGGAGAAAATTACCGAGCCAATGACGATGGTGAACCAAATAATTCGGCGGGAGCCCCAATACTTGGTCAAATTCTTTCTGCTGAACTTACCAATACTTTAGTTGGTGTTGTTCGCTATTACGGCGGAACGAAATTGGGGGTTGGAGGTTTAGTGCAAGCCTACAAAGGAGCGGCAAAAGAAGTGTTGGAAGAAGCTGAAGTGATTGAAAATCAGCTCAATGATTATTCTCAATTGACCTTTAATTAT
>CBFIBY010000163.1:0-5521 GCA_965660955.1 Crocinitomicaceae bacterium
TGAAGTCTTATCCAAATACAACATTAACAACTTTTGGTGAGGCCGTTGGCTTACCGGAAGGACAAATGGGGAATTCGGAGGTTGGACACTTGAATATTGGTGCTGGACGAATTGTCTATCAAGAATTGACGCGAATTAATAAATCCATCCGTGACAATGATTTTTTCCGAAACCCGCAGTTGTTGAAAGCTATGCAACTGGCCAAGGAAAACAATAGAAAACTACATTTGATGGGTTTGGTATCCAAGGGAGGAGTGCACAGTTCTCAAGAACATTTGTATGCCTTATGCGAAATGGCTGAACAACATGGATTAAAAGATGTTTTCATTCATGCTTTTACTGATGGGAGAGATTGTGATCCAAAAAGTGGACTAGCTTTTATTGCTGAATTGGAACAAGAAATTGCGAATAAAAGTGCTGAAATAGCAACAGTAATCGGACGCTATTTTGCTATGGATAGAGACAACCGATGGGAAAGAGTCGCTGAAGCCTATCATGCGATGGTCAATCAACAAGGTGCTCATTTCGATACAGCCAAAGAAGCCATTGAAAATGCATATGCTTCAGATGTGACGGATGAATTTCTACCCGCTTCTATCGTCAAAACAAAAAATAAAAGATCAAGCGCTATTGAAAAAGGAGATGTAGTCATTAGTTTCAATTTTCGAACCGATCGTCCGCGCGAAATTTCAGCGGCGCTAACCCAGAAAGCATTTCCCGAGCAAAATATGAATCCTTTGGATTTGCATTATTTCACCATGACGCAATACGATGAAAACTTTCAGAACGTCCATATCATTTTTGAAAAAGATAATTTAAAAAACACCATAGGTGAAGTAGTTTCGGATGCTGGTAAGACACAAGTTCGAATTGCAGAAACTGAAAAATATCCGCATGTCACATTCTTTTTCAGTGGTGGTCGTGAAGAGCCTTATTCTGGAGAGTCACGGATTTTGGTGAATTCTCCAAAAGTGGCAACCTATGATTTACAACCCGAAATGAGTGCTCCAGAAGTGCGGGACAAAATCGTGAAAAGCATACAAAACGAAAGTCCTGATTTCATTTGTTTAAATTTCGCGAATCCCGATATGGTAGGACATACGGGTGTGTTTGATGCGATTGTACATGCCGTGGAAACCGTTGATGGTTGCTTGAAAGATGTCGTAACAATAGGCCAGAAAAAAGGATATGAATTTTTAGTTATCGCCGACCATGGAAATGCCGATTTTGCAATAAATCCAGATGGAAGTCCAAATACGGCTCACAGTATGAATCCTGTGCCAGCAGTTCTAGTTACAGATGAGAATTGGTCGCTTAAGGAAGGTAAATTAGCTGATGTAGCACCGACTATTTTGAGTCGGATGGGAATTGAAATTCCAAATGAAATGGACGGAATCAATTTGATTCAATAAACGAGAATGTCAAAAAAAGCAACCTTCTCTTCCTACGAAAAGTTCATCATTGCTATTCTCGCGACGGTTCAATTTACCGTAATTCTAGATTTCATGGTACTGTCACCTCTAGGGCCTTTCGTTATGGAAAAGCTCAGCATCAGTCCGACTCAATTTGCATTGGTTGTGTCTGTTTATGCAGTGAGTGCAGCTGTTTCAGGCTTGAGTTCGGCCCTTTTCGCCGATAAATTTGATCGTAAAAAGCTCTTGCTCTTCTTTTATGTTGGATTTACAATCGGCACTTTGCTTTGTGCGCTAGCAAACGACTATTACTTTCTCTTAGTGGCCAGAATTGTAACGGGTATTTTTGGCGGTGTGATGAGCTCGATTTCCTATGCAATCATTACTGATTTGTTCCCTATCGAAAAACGAGGTTCGGTTATGGGATATGTCCAAACTGCATTTGCCGCAAGTCAAGTTCTTGGAATTCCTATTGGTCTATTTTTGGCTGAACGGTTCAATTGGCATGTTCCTTTCTATGTCATTGTTGGCTTTTCTGCCTTAGTCGCTGCAACCGTATTCTTACGAATGAAACCCATTACAGCTCACGTGGCTGAAAATAAAAACCGAAAAACATTTGGGCAGATGAAAGAAATTTTTGCTTCATCTCGCTATTTAATTGGTTTTACGGCAACGGTTTTATTGTCGACAGGTGGATACATGCTTATGCCTTTTGGGGCAGAATTTGCCAACAAGAACTTAGGCATTGCCTTAAAAGAATTGCCCCTTTTATATGTGATAACAGGTGTAGTTTCTCTGTTTGCCGGACCTATTCTCGGGAAATTGAGCGACAAAACAGGCAAGTTCAAAATTTTCCTATTTGGAACCACGCTCACTATCATTTTCGTAGGAATTTATACCAATCTGGGAATAACTCCTTTGTGGATAGCTATTCTCTTGAATGTTGTTTTATTCATTGGAATCAATGCACGAATTGTTGCTTCCTCGGCGATGATAACGGCAGTTCCTGCTTCGAAAGATCGAGGTGCTTACATGAGTATAAACTCGGCCGTTCAAAGCATGTCTGGAGCAATTGCATCAATGGCGGCAGGATTAATTGTTGTTCAAGCGAGTGATGGCACTTTATTAAATTACCCAATTCTCGGAATGGTGGTGATTGCAACGATGGTCATTTCGATGTTCTTGATGCGCCGAGTAGACCGCATGATACGGAAAGACTAATCGAAATAGGTATAGGATGAAAATTGGATGATTCTTAAGTAATCAGTAAACGGATCTTGCTCAATTAAGGCGGACAAATATCCGGTATTTTCATTCACTACGTACTGTGATTCTTCTTGAAGAACCCCGGCTTTGTAGTACCGTTTTTCTTTTAAATTCCCGAAATCGTCATATGCAAAAACATATTTCTCTTTCTTTAGTTTTTGTTTTGATGTCACCAATTCTGAACTCAACATGTTTCCTTCCTTGTCGTAGGTGAAATACTCAATTGTGCCTTCATTTGTGGCGATATATCGATAATCTTTTTGAACCAAGTTTCCCTTTTCACCTGTGAAAGAAATCTCTTTCATGAATGGTGTTCCCTTGCTGTTACTGATGATTTTCGTGCAGGTTGAATCACAAGGTTGAAAGGTATAACTTTCATTTTTCACTGATTTGGTATAGGGTATTCCCATTCTATCATTCCTTCTTTCAAATACTTCTACAGCTGTAATTCGTCCTTGATTATCCCACAAATAGGATTCATATCGAAGGAAGTTATTATCTTCTACACTCTGATAAATGAGTCTACCTTTATCATTGTAATAATAACTGCGATACAATGTATCATAATAATTTTTCGCCTCATAACTGCGAGTAATCCTGCCCAAGGTATCAAAGAAATAGGCGCAATGTAAATTTGTCTTGCGAATGGCCTGTTTCGGTTTCTTCGTTGAAATTCTTCCTTTTATCGACTTGATTTTATAGCGCTTGATGAACTCTGGGTTGAAAACAATATCCGCATTATCGATGGACAAAACGTCATTCACAATCACTTGACTGTGCGCGGATAGGCTTAAAAAAAGAAATAGGATCGTTGCTTTCAAATTCATCTCAAAGTTACTAGGGTCTCCAACAACTTTGCCAAAATGCACTTATATTTTTTTAAAAGGTGATTGTTGACTGACTCATTCTTATAAATGTGAAGATTAGAAAACGTAACAAAAAAGTACATGCCCTCGTTATATAGGAAAGAGATTAGAATTAACACGTTAAATGAAAAAGCAATCAATTTTGAAAGTATGGCGCTGGAGCAAATGGATTTTTGCCTCAGTTTTTGTGCTGTGTATGCTGATCACATTGACGGTTTACCTTATGCGCGACAAAGTTGTTGATAAGGTCGTAACTGAATTGAATAAAAATTTGAACACTCCAATCAACGTAAGCTCGATTGATCTTACGTTTTGGGCATCATTCCCTAATTTAAGTGTTGACTTTAACGATTTATATCTCAAGGACGCTATCGACGATGCGAAAGAAACAGATACGCTCTTTTACTCGGAATGTGTTCGTTTGAAATTCAGTCCGTTTGATATCTTCAATAAAGAATACAAAGTAAAGAAAGTAGAAGTTTTTCCAGGTTACGCCCACATTAAGAACTTTGAAAAGGGATTAAACAACTATAGCATTACAAAACCATCTGAGGATACAACTTCAACCTCATTTGAATTCAAACTGAATGAAGTTGCCTTCAACGATTTTCGTTTAGATTACTCCAATTATGAAGCCAAACAATTTCATTCTACACGCTTGGATGACATGACCTTATCTGGCGATTTTTCAGAAAAAATTATTGATCTGAACGCAGAAAGTAATCTAAAAATAAACTATGCTCAAAGTGGCGAGGTAAAATTGATCACCAATCAAACCGCCTATTTCGACTTGAATGTGCTGATTAATCAAGAAAGTGGATCAGTAACGCTTGCCGAAGCGCCCGTCGTAATTGCTGACTTGCCCTTTACATTTGCACTTTCGGTTCAACCCAATTTAATTGACGTACAACTTAAAGCACAGAATTTGCAATTGGTTGAAGTTGCGAAAAGCATTCATCACAAAGGCACAGATAAAGTAAAAGATTTTCAAGGAAGTGGTACAGTCCAATTTAATCTTCATTACACGGATACAAGAGAAGAGAATAAAACGGGTGTAATCGCTTGTGACTTCGGCGTGAAAAACGGGACGATTATAGAACCGAATAAGAACTTACAGATTTCTGGAATCAACGTTACCGGTCATTACGGCAACCTCGACAAAAGAAAAGGAGAACATTTAAATCTGAGTGAACTACAATTTAGAACAGCCGCCGGTCCATTTGCTGGGAACTTGCTTCTTACCCATTTTGACCAACCTCATTATCAGGGTAAAGCTTTAGGTCAAGTGGATCTTGCTGTTCTTCACTCTATCTTCCCTATTCCAGCGGTACAATCTACCTCAGGACAGGTTAAAGTGAACAGCAATTTTGATGTCCAAACGGTAAATGACAACGTTCATATCAAGTCGTGTAATGGCGACCTCAATCTTTCGAATGTGCATTGCCAGTTGAAAGAGGATAAACGTTATTTCGATCACATTACCGGTAAAATGACCTTGAATAGAGATGTGGTTGGATTGGAAAAATTGACATTGACCGTTGGTCGATCAGATTTGGCTTTAAATGGTAGATTTTTAAATCTGCAGGACTATTTGAACAACAAAGGGAACTTAAAAACCCAAATGGATATTCGAAGTGCATTTTTAGATGTTCAAGACTTCTCAACGAGTGAAAAAGCCGAAGAAATTAAAAACGGGAGAAATTATATCCTTCCAAATGATATCGAAGGTTCTATTCACTTGCTGGCGAATAACCTTCAATATGAAAAACACCAGTTTAAGAAATTGGGTACACAACTTAAAATCAGTCCGCGTACTTTCAATTTCGCCAATTTAACACTTCAAAATGCGGGCGCTGATGTACGCGGTAACGTTCTCATTCAAGAAAACTCACCTGAAATTTTCACCATTAGTACGAATGCCGCTTCTGACAATATTTCTTTCCAACCGCTTTTTGCGGAATGGGACAATTTCCAACA
>CBFIBY010000164.1:0-5392 GCA_965660955.1 Crocinitomicaceae bacterium
ACCACGGTTTTTTTTTCGGGTTATAAACTTTTGGTAGTGCCTTCACGCATGCACCGGCGTGGATACATGTTCCCGGTTTCCAAACTATCGTTATTTCTCCGTTGGTGTATTCTTTGGTAACATTTGAGGCCATTTTTTAATACGATTTATTATCACTAGTTAAAACAAAAAATGGATGCAGAGGCATTGGTCTGCATCCGTACATTCAGTGCAGCTTATTTCGCTTTTAAAATTCCTTCGTCGACTAACACTTGAAATGAATCTTCCATTGTTTCTTTGAAGGGACGAAAAGTCATTCCTAATTCATTTTTAATTTTTGAATTGTCCGCGTTCCATGGAATGTTTACATTGTTTTTTATGTACCTCCGGGTGAACAATTTATTGACCATGGGTCCAACTAACATCAGCAACCACTTTGGAAGCGCTTTTTTAGGTAGGGGAAATTTGTCTCCATATTTTGGTTGAAGTACGGTTCCCATTTCAAGGAAGTCTGTGTTGTGTGCCGAAGTTATGTATCTTCCTTTAGCTTCTGGTGTATAACCAGCTTTCACATGAGCGACCGATACATCTCGTACATCGACGACTCCAACCCCCATTTTGGGCACACCCATTTTCATTTGACCATCGCCTAACATCTTCAAGACATTAACGCTTTCCGAAGTTGCATTTTTAGCATTCATTGCAGGTCCCATCACAAAACTCATATTAACGGTAACTAAATCCCAGCGGTCCTGTTCCTTTTGAATTTCCCAAGCCTTTTTCTCGGCAAGTGTTTTGGAATACGAATAGGGTTGATAATCTAATGAAGCAGTAGTATTCCAAATTTCTTCTGTTAACTTTCCACCAGGTGCATTAACCGTGTCGATTGCATCGGTATAAATGGCTGCACAACTGCTCGTAACAACGACTCTTTTTACAGAAGCAACTTCATTTACGGAATTCAATACGTTGGCAGTCCCTTTCACGGCGGGATCGATTAATTCCTTTTGAGGGTCCTTAAAATCGTTTGTAAAAGGAGAAGCAGTGTGATAAACCAATTCACAGCCTTCCATGGCTTGTTTATAAGATCCAGGTTGAAGCAAATCTGATTTGAAGAATTTGATTTCACCTTTTGATTTTGCGGCTACCTCCTTTAGGTGAGCAATCTTTTCGTCGTTATCCGGATTTCTTACTGCTGCGTGAACCGTATGACCTTCATCCAATAAATCCTTTACCAACCAACTTGCAACATATCCGTTTGCACCTGTAACCATTACTGGTTTTGTTTTATCTATATTCATTTTCGTTGTTTTTTATTTTTAATTCAAAGGAACTGGGTTTCTGATGTTAAAGTGAACACATTTTTTCTGAGGTAATAACACAATTTCTAAATAAAAAGGGTTCATTCACAAAATTAAGCATTTTAAGGATGGAAGATCTCGTTTCGCCCCATTTCACAAGGACAAGTTGGGCTCGAATCCCAGAAATTATGACTTTGTCATTAAATTTCTGAGGACTCTCGAAAAATCACAACTTCGAAGAAGTTTGATTTATTCGGAGCCCACGTCCCTCATTTTGTTAATCCATTCGTTAAGTAACTTGTTGCTTTTGAAATTTTTCAATTTCTTTTCAAGTTTCATGGCATCAGAACGAGATTGAACTGTAATGAAAAATTTAAGTGTCCAAGGCGTACCTTTCTTCGTAAATTTCTCAGAGCCAGAATTGTGCCTTTTTACTCTTTTATCAATATTATTCGTTTGTCCAATGTAGTGTTTAGCAATTGATTCTGAGTAGAGTATATAAACGTAATATTTCATGAGTATAAAAAAACCAACCTCTTTCGGAGATTGGTTTTGAAATTTTGGGTGGAAGATGGGGCTCGAACCCACGACCCTCGGTACCACAAACCGATGCTCTAACCAACTGAGCTACAACCACCATAAATCAGCGGGTGCAAAGATAAAGAAATTATGCTTGTATTATCAATGCAATTGAAAAAAAACTTATCTTTAGATAACACTTTTCAGCATGGTCAGAAAGGAACATATACTGCAACAATTTGAACAACGGGTTTTTAACGAATCCTATTCCCGTATTTTTAAATGTCTAAGTCTTTTAAGCGAAGAACAGTTGTGGCGAAAGTTTAACCCTACCGTACCAGCCGTTGGGAGCCTTATTTTGCATATTTGTGGTAACGCCCGCCAATGGGTTTTAAGTGGCTTAGGTGATCAACCAGACAATCGGTTGAGAGATAAGGAATTTGAAATTCATAAGAACATTAAAAAGACGGATTTGATTTTCCTGATGGAGAATTTACGCGTCAACTTGAACCAATGTCTGCGAGAAATTCCAGAATCTAAAATGCTCCAATTGCACAATGTGCAGGGCTTCAAAGAAAATGGTTTTTCAATTGTTACGCATGTCATTGAGCATGTTTCTTATCATACAGGCCAAATTACGACTTTGACGAAATTGCAAACCAGTCAAGAAACCAATTATTATGGGGAGAAAGATTTGAATATATCGGATTGAAAGACGGGTAAACTTCATCCAAAAGAATTTCTCACACCTTCCTAAAAGCAATTTATTCTGATTAATTTTGTGGAAAACAAACTCATGCTAAAAATAGGCGTTCTCGGTGCAGGTCATCTCGGTAAAATTCACATTCGGTTAATCTTAGAATTGAAAGACAAATTTGAAATGATTGGTTTTTTCGATCCGAACGATGAAAATGCTAAGAAAGTCGAGGAAGACTTCGGAATTCGACGTTTCGCGGACATGAACGAGCTGATTAGTCAAGTTGATTGTTTAGATATCGTGACCCCGACTTTGTCGCATTACGATTGTGCCAGTCAATCTATTCGGGCTGGAAAACATGTTTTCATCGAAAAACCTGTCACTGAAACGGTTGAAGAAGCAAGACAGTTACTCGTTATGAAGGAGGAGGCAGGTGTGAAAGTGCAAGTTGGACATGTTGAGCGATTCAATCCAGCGTTTAGGGCGGCAAAAGAGTTTTTTGGTCGACCGATGTTCATTGAAACACATCGATTGGCGCAGTTTAATCCGCGCGGGACAGATGTTCCTGTCGTTCTGGATTTGATGATACACGATATTGACGCTATTCTTTCGGTTGTCAATTCTGAAGTAAAAAATATCTCTGCGTCAGGCGTTTCGGTTGTCAGCGATACACCAGATATTACCAATGCACGAATAGAATTTGAAAACGGGTGTGTGGCTAATTTAACGGCGAGTCGGATTTCCATGAAGAATATGCGAAAATCCCGTTTTTTCCAGAAAGATGCCTACATCAGTGTTGATTTCCTGTCGAAAGAGTTGGAAGTCGTGCGCATGGAAGATATTGAAGGAGAAGCAGATCCATTTGACATAGTTTTTGAAGTGGGGAATGGTAAACCGTCCAAGAAAATTCTATTTGATAAGCCCACGATATCCGAATCCAATGCGATTAAGGAAGAATTAAGTTCATTTCACTGCGCGATTTCAACAGATACGGAACCTTTGGTCTCTTTAGAGGATGGATTTAAAGCCTTGAAAGTAGCTCATCTAGTACTTGAAAAAATTGATCAAAGCGCGAGTGTCCAACTGTAACAATTTTTCATTCGTTTAATCGTTAAGAAATCATGAGAAAAATTCTATTCGTTTTCCCCCTTTTGTCGCTGTTAGCCGGTTGTGTTAAGAACAATGAAGATCCAGCTTGGATTACCATTAACCCTTGGGTTTTAGAAGCAAATGCTTCACTCAACGGAAATGAAGGTGCACTTACGGAGAATTTTACAGATGCTTGGGTTTTTGCCAATGGACAATTGATTGGCGTTTTTGAATTACCAGTTACAGTGCCAGTTCTGGCTTCGGGAAATACAGATTTCCAAATCTATCCGACGATTCAAAACAACGGAATTTCGGCCACGAAGAAAATTTATCCTTTTGTGGAAGAATATCAGGTTGACGTGAATCTCGTCATGAATCAAACGGCGACGATTAACCCAATTACACGCTACAAATCAGGCTTAACATTTAATATCAATGATTTTGAAGATCCAAATATCGGCTTTGTTACTGATAATACTTCTACATTAGACATGAAGTTTGGCAGCGATCCACAGTATGTTCAATGGGGTAGTTCGTATGGTCAAATTCATTTAACGACTGATTCAAATTTTTATGCTGGATCTAGTTTCCCGTTGATGACATTGCCAAAAGGACGAGATGTTTATTTGGAAGTAGATTATTTAAACAATAATGATTTGGTAACAGGTGTGTTGGAATATGCTTTCCAGGGCGTTACCTATCACCCAAACATACAAATGAATGATCAGGAAATGGGCGAAGAAGTTTGGAAAAAAATCTATATCGACTTAAGGGAGATAGTTTCAGGAACGCCTAATGGAATTGAATATGCGATTACGCTGAAAGCTTCAATTGAAGACGGCGGCTTACCAAGAGACATTCTTATTGACAATGTAAAAGTCGTTCATTTTTAATGCGGAAAAATCTTCTCACTTTCCTTTTCGTATGTATTGACTACCTCATGGCGGCAACAGCTTGGGGCGTTTTTTACTATCTGCGAAAAGAATATGTAGAAAAAGTAGACTTCTATCCCAACCCCACGTTTTATGCTGGCGTTTTATTAGTTCCAGTCGTCTGGATCTTCTTGTATTTTATGCAAGGAACCTATCATGACGTGCGAAGAATGTACCGCTCACGAGCTATGGTGCTTTCCTTTTTTGGTAGCGTTCTGGGGACTTTCGTTCTCTTTTTTGCTTTTCTCATCGATGATGAAATTACAGGGTACAAAACGTATTATCAGTCTTTGTTGATTCTATTTACAGTGCATTTCATTCTTTTATTGCTTTCTCGTATGATTTTCACACAATGGATTGTCGGGCAAATTCACAGAGGAAAAGATGGATTTAAAACCTTGCTCATTGGGGGAAGTGAAAAAGCGGTGAATATTTACAACGAAATCAAACAGCTCCCAAAAGGAAATGGTAACCAGTTTGTAGGATTCGTTAACCTAAACGGAATCGACCGTTTATTGGAAGATGAAATTCCGTATTTAGGTCATGCGGATGACCTGGAAGAAATCCTTCAAAAACATGATCTCGAAGAAGTAATAATTGCCCTTGAAAGTACAGAGCATGAGCGTTTACAGAACATCGTTTCTCGAATCCATGGGAAAAACGTTAAGATTAAAATTCCCTCGGATATGTACGATATCATTGCGGGTTCCGTGAAAATGACCAATATCTATGGTGCTTTGCTAATCGAGGTGAATACCGATAGCATGCCGATTTGGCAACGCATCGTTAAACGAATGGTCGATATTGTGCTGTCTATCATTGCATTGATTATTCTAATTCCCGTTTTCATCATTTTAGCCATTATGGTAAAAGCT
>CBFIBY010000165.1:0-5360 GCA_965660955.1 Crocinitomicaceae bacterium
AATGGCGGACCAGGATATTGGGAAAGCTACAACACTTCTATATTGATGCGCCCCAACGGTAATCACGAGTTTGTACACAAATCAAAATTGGTGCTTGGAGTAGAAAAAGTACCTTTTATCAAGTATTTGCCTTTTATTGATGAATGGTCAATTGATCAAGGCGGAGCGTCCGGCACCTTAGGAATTTCAAAAGAACCTATGATTCTAAAAGGGAAAAATGGTTACTTCGCACCGGCGGTTTGTTATGAATCTATGTACGGTGAATTTATTGGTGAGCAAGTAAGAAAAGGAGCCGAATACATTGCTATCATTACGAATGACGGTTGGTGGGAAAACACACCTGGGCACAGACAGCACCTAAGTTTCGCTAGACTTCGGGCTGTTGAAAATCGACGCTCAATCGCGCGAAGTGCGAATACAGGTATTAGCGCCATAATCAATCAACGCGGTGATGTAATTCAAAAAACAGACTGGTGGGAACCAACCACAATCGTTGGAAACCTAAACCGCAATAGCGAACTGACGATCTACTCAAAACATGGTGATTTTATAGGTCGTTCGTTTACTTTTGTTTCTGTATTGCTCATTTTGTTTACATGGGTGCGCCGTTTCAAAAACAAATTCGGAATCGGTCAAACCAAAAAGCTTAGTTAATCGTTGTTATGAACATGTCAGAAGAAACGCAAGTTATTCCTTCATCCGAACACCTTATCGAAGAACACAGTGACTATCTATTTCAATTTGCCATGTCTAAATTGAAAAATCGAGAATTGTCGTTAGATTTCGTTCAAGAAACGCTTTTAACCGTACTAGAAAAAATAGATCAATTCGAAGGTAGAAGTTCACTTCGCACATGGATGACAACCATTTTAAATCGAAAAATAATTGATCATTGGAGAAAAGATAAACGAAATCATGGTTCAGTTCGTTCGGATGAGATCGAGGGTGAAATTAACAATACAGTTATGCACCAAAATCCAGAGAATCCGCATGACATCAGTGAACGTTCAGAAAAACTAACGATTCTAGAAATGTGTATGGACAAATTACCTGATCAATGGCGAGAGGTGATGCACGCAAAATATTATGATGAGAAAAAAGGGGATGAAATCAGTAAGGAATTCTCACTTACATCGTCGAACTTCTGGGTAATCGTGCACCGAGCCAAAGCTCAATTGCGCGGTTGCATGGATAAAAAATATTTGTCATAAACCATGAAAATCCCTCATATCCCTTGTGAAGAAGCAGCTGTCAATGTCGAGAAATCGCTATGGCAAAAACTCATTCTTATCGACTGGTTGAAGACTCGATGGCATATGGTACTCTGTAAAAAATGTCAGAAATACGAACAGGATAGTAAAGTTTTACATCAAATCTTATGTACCTTGCTTAAGAAGCAAAAAGTAGCCTCCCTTAACCAAGAAGAAAAAGAAAAACTAAAACGAGCAATAGAAAAAAGGTAGTCTTATCTAGAAATTACTATTTTCTTTGTGTTTCCCTCAACAGTGAGGAAATAAACTCCACTACTTATAGTACGAATTGAGTACTTAACTTCGCTTTTGTTAGATTCAAGTATCTCAAAACTTGAAGTGACATCGCTTCCAAGAGCATCATGAATACGAACTTCTTTTTGACTAACTCTAGGGTAGACAATAGTAATTGACTCTTTTGCAGGTATTGGAAACACTTCTAAATCAAGTGTTGAGTACTCCTTGAAATTAATTGATTTCACATCCGACACCTCTTCATTACCGTCGAAATCAGTCTGTCTCAATCGATAATATGAAGTTCCTGAAAAGGGGTTTTTATCTTCAATTTGATAATGAATCACTTCATTTGAATTTCCTGCACCTTTTACAATCTGAACATCTTCCCATACTTCTCCATTCTTAGATTTCTCAATTGTAAAATAGTCGTTATTAATTTCAGAAGCGGTTGACCACTGGACCAAAACATCATTTTCATTACTTTTCGACACATCAAAACTGTTTAACTCAATTGGCAATGGGGTACAAAGAACAATCGTATTATATCTTACAGTCCCATTCCAAACCCTTGGCTGAAAAGTATTTGCAAAAGAATAGACCTTTCCATACCCTTCTAAAACTTGAATATTAGCATCCGAAGTATAAACTGCCCCTACTGCTGTTCCATTTGTATAACGGGCATTTGGATTACCCACTCCAATATTCGTAATATAAAATCCGACGGTCGTACCCTGACAAACTTGAATTGGAGCTGATAAGTTCAAGGGTGTTGGATTACCTGGCCCCGCTGACGCAACAGATCCACTACCCGCCAAAAACCAAACACCTGGAGTTGATTGAAAACCAATTGATGTTCCAAACTTATAATAGATCTCATAATTTACTGTACCCGCTTCAAAATGACCGTCAAAACAAAATATTTCAATGTCATTTAAGGCAACAACATCGAAAATATTTCCATCTTGTCCATTATTTGAAGCATAAGTTGTAGTCAAGGCATTAGATGCGCATTGAGCAAAAGGGCTTTCTATCTGAATAAATAGAAGAAAAACAACTGCAACAAAAGAAAGTACAAGCTTCCTATTCACAGCTGAGTTGTTGTAAAACATAATTTTCATTTCAAAATCAATATAAAAGGCATTATTGACTCTATTCTTTACGAGAAGAAAAAGAACAAAGTTGCATTTTTCGCTAAATATTTACATCAAACTCCTGTATAGTTCTGTGGTGTAATTGTTTTCAATTTTTCTTTCACCTCATCAGAAACGGAAAGTGAATTGATAAAATGGTGAACCGAGTCTTTCGTAACCGCTTCGTTCTTTCTTGTCAATCCTTTTAATGCTTCGTAAGGTTTTTCAAATCCAATACTTCTCAAAACCGTCTGAATGGCTTCAGCAACTACTGCCCAGTTGTTTTCCAAATCTGCCTCGATAGCTGATTCATTCAACAACAACTTATTCAATCCATTCAATGTCGACTTAATGGCAATGTAGGTATGTCCAAAAGGCATCCCAATCGTACGAAGAACAGTAGAATCCGTCAAATCACGTTGCAAACGCGAAACCGGCAACTTTGTCGATAAGTGGTCAAACAATGCGTTCGCAATTCCGATATTTCCTTCTGAGTTTTCGAAGTCAATCGGATTCACTTTATGCGGCATGGCACTCGAACCAATTTCACCTTCTTTCAATTTTTGTTTGAAATATTCCATGGAAATATAGGTCCACATATCTCTATCCAAATCTAGAATGATAGTATTGATACGACGAAGACAATCAAATAAAGCCGCAAGATTATCGTAATGATCAATCTGTGTTGTCGTCTGCGAACGATTCAACCCCAAGTCGTTGTTGACGAAATTATTTGCGAAAGCTTTCCAATCATGCGAAGGATAGGCAACGTGATGCGCATTGAAATTTCCTGTTGCTCCACCAAATTTAGCGGAGTAAGGCATATTCTTCAATTGTTCCACTTGAACTTCTAATCGCTCCACGAAAACTTGAATTTCTTTCCCCAATCGCGTCGGTGATGCAGGTTGACCGTGGGTTCTAGCCAACAATGGGACATCTTTCCAATCTTCTTGATATTCTTTCAATTTTGATATCATTGAAGTCAGCAAAGGCATGTACGTCTCATTGACCGCCTCTTTCAACGACAAAGGAATACTTGTGTTGTTAATGTCTTGCGATGTCAATCCGAAGTGAACAAATTCGAGATACTTTTCCAATCCCAAATCTTTCATTTTCTCTTTTACAAAATACTCCACAGCTTTCACATCATGGTTGGTTACCTTTTCGGTATCCTTGATCCATTGTGCATCCGCTTCTGAAAAGTTAGATATAATAGCTTCTAGAGCAGGGAACTTATCCGCTGGAAAATCATGCATCCCTTCCATTCCTTCTTCGGCCAAGGCTATCAAGTATTTTATTTCGACCAAAACTCGGTACTTAATCAATGCGAATTCCGAAAAATACGGACGTAATTCTGATGTTTTGGAATGGTACCTTCCGTCGATAGGTGAAATGGCTGTAAGTGAATTGAGCTCCATGTAATTGTCTTTGTTGATTATCAATGTTTTAACTCTATTTCCGAAGAAAAAAGAAAGGGCAAAGATAGTAAAAGAAGTTGCGAGTTGCGCGTTACGCGTTACGAGTTTCCAACTTTCAAACTGTTAAACTCGTAACGCGCAACTAATTGACCCGTAACTCTACATTTGTTAGTACTTTTGACCCATGTTATATCTGCAACAGTTTTGGACAGGTTTAAAAGCTTTTATCAAGGCGTTTCAATTCATCTTCCAGAATCACTTGTATTGGTTTTTTCTGTTTCCTGCATTGCTGATGCTTGGTATATATTATGTGGGAGATTTGATTAAAAATCACCAAGTCGATTATCAAATCGATACTGTAAACGATGTGGTTTGGTATACACTTCGAATTCTAATTGAAATAACGATCGCGATTTTATTGATGAAATTCGCGAAATACATGGTCGTGGTAATCCTCTCCCCTATGCTTTCTTTTTTATCTCAGAAATGTGAGAAAGTTCTTACTGGGAAAACGTATCCTTTTAGTCTTCAACAGTTGTGGCACGACATTCAACGTAGTTTTCGTATTGTCGTTCGGAATTTAATGTGGGAATATACTTTCTTCTTGGTGATTTTCATTGTCTCTATACTTGGCTGGAAAGACGCGCACTCGGCTCCTATTTTCTATCTGACTTTTCTCATTGGATTCTTCTATTACGGTTTCAGTTTCTTGGATTATGTCAACGAAAGAAGAAAACTAGGCATAGATGAAAGTATTATTTTCATCCGAAAACACAGAGGGTTAGCGGTAGCAATTGGTGGGATTTATTCTTTATTGATTCTCATGCCTGTCGATCTTTCGATTCTTTTCGATTTCGCCACAAAGGAAGATGCAGATGCTTCTATCGCGGATTTCTTTGGACACTTAATCATGTGGTTGTTTGCCTCCATGGCACCTGTTGTAACCATTGTTGCCGCGACGATTTCAATGCACGAAATGGGTTACCTGAAATCAGCAGAGGTAATAGAAACTGAAGGCGTTCCGAGCGAGTCCGAACCAACCGAACCAACCGAATCCGTAATCCGTAATCCGTAATCCGTAATTGTAAAAGTGAAAAGACTAGCAGCAGAAATCGCCTACCGAGGAACGAATTTTCATGGATGGCAACGTCAACCCAATGAAGTTTCTGTACAAAGTACAATTGAAGACAATCTTGAAAAACTTTTAGGTCAAAAAAAGCACCCTATCGTAGGTTGTGGCAGAACGGATAGCGGCGTTCATGCCAGTCAATATTTTTTTCATGTGGATGTCCCAGACGACACGGATACCGAGACACTGGCCTACA
>CBFIBY010000166.1:0-5355 GCA_965660955.1 Crocinitomicaceae bacterium
TCCGAATAACAGATTCAAAATCAGGATATTCAGGCAATAAATCGCCAGCTGTAAATAATTCAAAATCTACGAAATCAAATCCTGGAGCAACAGTACAGGAAACCAAAGAATACGAATTGGGCTCGTCCAAAGAACTGCCAAAAATTGTATCGGCTGGAACAAGAAACTGAGGAATTTCACCCGAAGAAATATCCGTTCCCACTTTGTGAATTTCATGCCCCTTCTCCTTTGAAAGCGTATGAACCGAAAGGGCACTTCCTGCATGGTAATACCAAATTTCATCCGATTTGATGCGATGAAAACGCGAAATATTATCTGAGGTAATAAGAAAGTATATCGCCGTCATTAAGTTTCTGTCACCTACCTTTCCTGCGGAACGATAAGTTTCTTTGTAAAAACCTCCTTCGGGATGCGGAATTAATTCAAGCTTATCGATAAGTTTTTGTGCTTCTTGTGGAATCATATTACTCAATTGGCCCTTGAATAGGTTGAACACCCTTGTTTCTTATTTTAGGGAAATAATATCTTAAATCGATTGCAAAGTAAGGTGATCGAACATCAACGGATTGATACGTCTCAATTCCTCCTTCCTCATCCGTATAGGCCGATACAAATTCAAACAACGGATTGGTTGGAATACTCGCCGCTCCTCCGACATAAAAAGTCCCCATTCTTTCAGTTCTAAATTCCACTCCAAATTGGGCGTTAATATTAAACCCGAATTTATTACCGTCTGTTAATCCGGCGAAAACAAACCGTTTATCAAATTGGCGATCTACAACTTGTTTTAGGATACTTGAGGGTTTATAAACCATTGTAAAGCCCAAGCCAGCACTGGCGTAAATTGTTTTCGAGAACTTAATAAAAGCCAAACCATTCACAGGTATTTCGTAATTGGTGAAAGCCATTTCAGAACTTAAAATTGAATTTGTATCCAAAATATTTCCCGATATATTATAAAATCGCTTGTTGTGAATCAATCCAATCTCTATTCCCAAATTATCCGTGAACTGTCTGCGAATAACTCCGCCAAATGAAAATCCGTTGCGCATATTCAAAGTGGATATAACGGTATCATTGTTCAATTCAAAAGGACCCTCAACGACTCTATTGTTTGTGAGTCCACGAAGCTGTACAGCAAAAGTTGTCGGGAATTTTTCTCGTTCGTTTTTTTCATTTTGACTAAAACCAAAAGAGGAAACGAATAAAATAAATAGAATAGTAAATTTCATATGGGCTTGATTACTACTAAGATATTACTATTTGAATGATTTCTTCGACAGATTTCTCGTGTATTGATTGTTCTGTAGTTCTGTTTGCTTCATCAAGTGTTTTCTGAGCTTTACAATACCCGATCAAGGTCAATGTCATGATTCCCGCGGACAAAGCAATAACCGTCCAACGCAGCCAACCTAACGGTATGAAACGGTTTTTATGCTTGGCTTCAACGATATAATTGAATTTCTCTGCTCTTTTAAAATCTCGATTATTGATGCCAAACAAGGTATATTGTTGACCTCTTTTATCTTCTTGGCCTCTCTCAAACCAAATGTCTGCATCCTTCAACATTTCTTCAAAACTATCTGCACGATTGGTATCGGCAAATCTAAAGACGATAAACCTTTTATTTTCAGGGTGAGCCACATAATTGACCAAACCTAAATCGACGATATTGTCTATTGGGTTTTCCATTCCGTCAAATATTCTATTGGTTTGCGTTGTCCTTTTGGCCATTCCATTTCTGGAGACGGGTATCCGATATAAAATAGCCCAAGACATTTGTCTTTTTCTCCTAGATTCAAGAAGTCTTTCATTTCTTGACTGTTAATCAAACCGGGTGTCGACCAAAATGCGCCCAATCCATAGGCAGTGCTCGTCAAATGCATATTCTGAACGGCACAAGCAACTGCAAGCATTTCATCTTGTTCCGTAATTTTTTCAGTCTCTTGTCGTTTCATACAAATCGCTATTACCGCCGAACTCATTAACGGACGATTTTGCATTTTCTTGAGTTTCATTTCTTTTTGCTCCTCTTGTGGCGTTAATTTCAAATAAGTGGAGCTCAAGAATTCACTCAATTCTTGTCTGGCATCTTCCATAAACACATTGAAACGCCACGGTTGAGTATTCCCATGTGTGGGTGCCCAAATTGCATTGTTTAGCAACAACTCAATTTGTTCTCTATGAACCACCCGTGAGCCAAACTGCTCGGGATATATCGTTCGTCTATTGCGTATGAGTTCTGTTATTTCGGACAAATTGTATTTCATAGGAATCGCTTTGCTTTAAGCTTCGTCATCAGATTTCTCAGGAGTCGTTGGATTTTCATTCTCCACATCTTCTTCACTTGCTTTATTCACTGCTTGGGGCGGCGGCGTGACCGGTTTGTATGGTTTTCGCGAAGAGTCCACTACCTCATTGATATTCTGACTCATTTGATCCAACGGTTGACGAATCGTCTGTTCCGTTTCCTGGATCATTCCTTTGAGGTTTAAATCTTTTTTAATGTCCATGCCCGACTTCTTGATTTCATTTTGCATGTCTTGAGAAGCATCCTTGATTTGACGCATCGTTCTGCCCATAGTTCGGGCAATACCTGGTATGCTTTTCGAACCGAAAAAAATCAGAATAAAAACGAGTACCAAAAGTATCTCTGAACCAGCGATATCACTTAAGAATAAAAGCATGGTGTAAAGTTACGAAAGTTGCCAGTTATGAAGTAACCCGATGTACGTTTTTTTTATTCGATTAGTTCTCATTAAAAAAGTCTTCCTCTGAAAAAATGGAACCAACCAAATCTTTGAATTGCGAGCCTTGCACCAATTGATTGCGCAGCAGTAGCGAATATTCAGACAAGCCATAAATCACAAACTCCATCCACAATAATAACTCATCACCTTTCACTTCTGGTTTGAATTGTTTTACGAAATTTTCGAGTCCAGCAACTTTTTTCAGTGAAACAACATATTCTTTATACGTTCCTGCGAGAAAAAGATCAAGCACATTTCCTGCAGAGAACCAGTCTTGAATAGGTTTAATTGGATTTTTATCCGTTGCTTTTTTCAATCGGGTTGGATCAGGAAAATGATGTAAAAATTCTTCTTTGATTGCTGCGCTAACCAAATGCTGAGCTACAGCAGCGGCACCCTCTTGTTCCCCTTCATAAACCAATTCCACTTTACCGTTAATGGCAGGAAGAACTCCTTGCAAATCAGATATGCGAGACTTCCCTTTATCCTCTTTATTAATCAACATTCTGCGCTCAATAGTACTGAGTAAACTTTCAAAGGCAGAAATTGTCAAACGAGCACTGACACCACTTTTGGCATCCACATATTCTGAAGATCGCGCCATGAAAGCAATTCTTTCTATTAATGTTCGCGACAAATCAGATACTTCGATATTCTTACGCTGAAACTCAGACATTTTTGCCTCTTGCGCTGTAATTTTCTTACCAATTTCAATATCCGTTGGGTAATGCGTCAAGATTTGGCTACCGATTCTATCCTTTAATGGCGTGATGATACTGCCACGATTCGTGTAATCTTCAGGATTTGCGGTAAAGATGAACTTTACATCCAATGGAATTCTTAACTGAAAACCTCGAATTTGAACGTCTCCTTCTTGTAAAATATTGAAGAGTGCAACTTGAATGCGTGCTTGTAGATCTGGTAATTCATTGATAACAAAGATACAGCGGTTACTTCTAGGGATTATTCCGTAATGAATCACCCGGTAATCTGAATAACTCAATTTCAAATTGGCCGCTTTAATCGGATCAATATCACCAATTAAATCTGCAACGGAAACATCAGGTGTCGCCAATTTCTCAACGTAACGATTATCGCGACCTAGCCAAGTTATCGACGTTTTATCTCCTTCTTCTGCAATTTTTTCTTGCGCATACTGCGAAATAGGTTGCATCGGATCATCATTCAATTCTGAACCCTCAACTACCGGAACAAATTCATCCAACAAAGATGTAAGTTGTCTAGCAATACGTGTTTTCGCTTGCCCACGCAAACCCAATAAATTAATGTTGTGTCCAGACAAAATTGCCCGCTCAACATCTGGAATTACAGTATCCTCGTAACCAATGATTCCTTCAAAAACGGATGTTCCATTCTGAAGGGCAGACATCAAGTTGTCGCGCATTTCGTCCTGCACAGATTTTGGCTGATATCCACTTTTCTTTAATTCCCCGAGTGTTTTTGGTAAGTTTTTCATCGTCTAAATGTTCTCTTTTTGTTTCGTTCAAAATCTTCAAATACAAATTCTCCTAATCCTTTTAAGGAAGTATAAAAAGCCTTTCCTTTGTTTGCTTCGGTAAAATCATGTACAAACTCTTGTAAGTATGGATCTGTTGCAACCATAAACGTTGTAACAGGTATCTTCAATCGCCGAGCTGCTTTGGCTATAGAATAACACTTGTTCAATATTTTCTGATCGAGACCAAAACTATTTTTGTAATATTTTCCATCTTCCACCAAACAGGTTGGTTTCCCATCAGTTATCATGAAAATTTGCTTGTTGGCATTCTTTTTCCGTCTTAACAAATCCATTGCTAACTCTAATCCAGCAACCGTATTCGTGTGGTACGGACCAACTGTCAAATAGGGCAAGTCTTTAATTTCAATTTGCCAAGCATCATCACCGAAAACTATGATATCAAGTGTGTCCTTTGGATATTTACGCTTGATTAATTCTGCCAGAGCCATCGCCACTTTCTTTGCGGGAGTGATGCGGTCTTCACCATATAATATCATAGAATGAGAAATATCAATCATCAAAACGGTACTCATCTGCGTTTTGTATTCGCTTTCTTTGATGACCAAATCATTTTCAGTCATGGAGAACTCCCCTATTCCATTGTTAATTTGGGCATTCTTCATGGATTCCAGCATGGCAATATCTCGCAGAGAATCTCCAAATTGATAATCGCGCATATTGCTCGATGCTTCATCGCCGATTCCACCAAAACGCGAACCGTGATCGCCTCCTTTTCCTTTCTTAAGTTTCCCGAAAATATGATCTAGCGCCTGCTGACGTATGGCTTGTTCCGTTTTCGCTGTCATAGCCATTCCACCTTTTCCTGGCTCTTGATCTTTCAAATAACCTCTATCCTTCAATTCTTGAATAAAATCTCCAATACCGTAATCTGGTGTGGTGAGTTTATATTCCTTATCCAATTCCGTCAACCAAGATATTGCTTCATCCACATCACCACTGGTATAGGTTAGTAACTGTTTGAACAAGTCAAATAACTTCTCAAATGGTGTTTGATCTTTGGGAATAAATTCAAGGAAACGGTGTCCAATCATATCTTTATAAACAAGAGATTGAAGTTAATTGTTT
>CBFIBY010000167.1:0-5341 GCA_965660955.1 Crocinitomicaceae bacterium
CTGAATGCCTGTGGTGTGAAAAAAGAAGACACATCAAAAAAAGGAGTTCACGTTGTCATAACAATTAATAACTCCATCCCTCACTGTGGAGGAGCCGCCCCATTACCGGATGATAATTGGCCGAAAATCGCGCCTCTTTCAGGATGTCAACTTTCCGTGCACACCGTAAATGAAGATGGCTCTAGAGGAATGCAAATAGCGACGTTGACAACGGATGAAGAGGGCAAAGCAAAATTGGTTTTACCGAAAGGAAATTATCAACTTTGGGCGCTAAACAAATTGGAGAAATTTGGGCGTTTCGTAGAATTGGAAAGTGAAGTCAAAAGTACCCATTATACGTACAAGGATTTGTCTTGTTTTCAGGAATGGTACGATAGAGCGGATTTTGACTTGGAAGTTGGTGAAAAAACAGAGTTTGGGTTCATGTACAAAAAACGCTGCTTCATAGGAACACACCCTTGCTTGATTTACTCTGGACCTTATCCTCCTTGATTTATAACCTGAGTTTGAATAATTGAACCCGGATTATAGTTTCACTTTCTTCTCGACGAAATAGATACCTAATTCTTCTAATTCATCCAATATCGGTTGATACACGTCTTTGGTGATGGGCATCTGAACTCCTTTTGACGCGAGTTTTCCTAAAAGAATCATTTTGGCACAAATAGCAACGGGTAATCCAACGGTATTGCTCATTGAAGTATAAGTCTGGTCTTCACCAAGATTCACCATGTGGGACTCCACTCGATACGGCTCCCCATTCAAGTTATAAATGAATTCATGGTACATGACCAACATATCCTTATCGCCATCATCCAAACTGAGTTTGCGCGTCATTATTTCTTGCAACAATTGCGCAGGGCTCCCATTTTCAATTCCCATAGGCTTAGAGTCTTCAAAGAAACCTAAGAAATCAAATTTTTCATACATGTTTGATTTATCGTCCCCCAAGAAATCTTTCAATTTGTTCTCAACCGTTCGTGAGGCATGATAGGGAAGAAATGAATTTAAAAATTGACGGGGCGTAAGGTTCTCAGAATGATCCATTTGATAGTTGTCATCTGTTAACCCTAAGTCAATCATCTTGCTCCATGCATTAGAATAACCCGGCCGACGCAATGTTCCTCTATAAATCGTTGGAATTTCATCCAAACCGTAAATAGAGCGATATTTGAGTGAATCACGATTCGCATAACCTTCAAAGTCGCCGAAGTTGTCAATAGATATAGTATCCAGACGTTTAAAAAGTCTACGATAAGGAATGTACTTGTATTTACCTTCTTCAATAAAACAAGACGCGCCACCCTGACCTGCTAGGACAACATTTCTCGGGTTCCAAGTGAATTTATATTTCCACGGATTCGTATCAAATTCTGGTGCGACTAATCCACCGCAGAAGGATTTGAAACTGTGCATTTTTCCGCCTTCTTCCTTGATCTCATCAATGATTTTCATGGCACTCATGTGGTCGATACCTGGATCAACGCCAATTTCATTCATGATAACGATCCCTGCCGCTTTCGCATCACCGTCCAATGCACGAATTTCATCAGAGATATAAGAAGGAGTGATTAAATTTTTCTTTTCGGCAATACAATCTTTCGCAATATCAATGTGAAAGCGTGCCGGAAGCATGCTGATAACCAAATCCGCCTTCTCAATGAACGGCGCCCTTTCATCTTTATCCAAAGCATTTATGGAAGCAGCAGAGGAATTCGGATGCTTTTTCGTTTTTTCTTCAATCAATTCAATACTTCGGTCAATAATCGTCAAATGAATGTTCAAATTTTCCGAATGGTCCAGCAGATAGCGGATTAATGAGGAAGACGATAATCCAGCGCCGAGAAGTAAAATGTTTTTCATGTAAATTCTTGTCCGACAAATATAGGTATTTGAACAAACGAGCCGACTTTTGTTAAAATTTTATTCTTCGGCTTTGTTGCAAAATCAATATTGACCCAAATCGTCAAATTTCACATCTGGAATGTGAGCGTTGAAGAAACCGTATCCATTTTCGACATTGGTCGGATAATTCAGCGGTTCAAGATTCAGTTGGGTGAACACGCTCCCCGATTCATTTCGAAGAACCAAGTAATTGTAATATTGTTCGGAAATATTTGACAATGTTACTGCAATACTGTCCTCGTGATATAGATTGTCGAATTTGATATTTTCGTCATAGTTCCCATTGAATTCTAAATCAGAAATCAAGATGGTTTCTGCCAGGGCATTGTTTCCGTTTTCGAAATAGTTGACTCCATCGAAGGAAGTGGAATCTGCATTTTTTTTGTAAACATTGATCATGTAAAAGTTTGCTTCGTTTGGGATATCTTGGAAACTCATCTGGATGCGAACTGTCGTATCCGTTGGGGTTTTATCGACACTTGGTTGAAAATTAAAGAAACTAACGGGTGCCGCAGTGGAAGTTGTCGCGCTCACCGTTTCTCCCTGGTGGTTTACACTTAGTTTAAAACTCTTGGCATTCGAAATAAGAGAAGTAAAACTGGCATAAAACCCTGGACTAAGTTCATAGAAATCATAATTTTGACCATCAACATTGACTTGTACGGTTGCACCTGATACAAGCATTTCGTCGTACTGGTCTTCCGAAATATTTTCCAACAAAGAAAAAGATTTGGTGAGTGAAATAATCATCACATTGTTGGGAACGGCATGCGAAAAAACCACCAATTTTGAAGGTGCTGGGTCAACATTTATGTCTATAGGCTTGGGTCTGCAGGCTCCAAAAGCGATGGCGAGTACAAGAAGAGGAAATAGTTTTGTCATAATTTAAAACTTAAAGTTAAAGGCAAACGATGGGATGAATCCGAAAAGTCCGGGTTGTGTGTATTTCAAGGCTCCACTTTCATCTTGTTCGACTTGAATTTGGAAAGGAGTGGCGCGGTTGTACAGGTTGTAAGCTCCAACATGCCATTCCCATTGGAATTTCTTTTTTGGTTTCGATTTAAAAATGAAGTTCACGTCTAATCGGTGCGATGTAGTCATTTTATATGAATTGCGTTCAGCATAAATATTAATAATCTCTATGCTCGTTAACCCTGCGTTGGGTTGAAGATATTGACCAGTAATAGGTGTGAATCGAGCTCCAGTAGACAAATCAAATACCGCGGAAAAAGAAACACGTTCACTTATATCGTAAACACCAACAACGGTTAAATAGTGTCTCCGGTCATATTTTGCCCAAAAGGGTTCACCGTTGTTCAATCCATCAAATTTTCGTTTTGTCCATGAGAGTGTGTATCCAATCCAGCCAGTTAATCGACCTTCTTCTTTACGCAATAGAAATTCTGCTCCGCTGCTCCAACCTGTTCCTTGCAAAAGAAGATCTTCGAAGTTGTCATTGAGTATCAGATTACTTCCTTCCTTGTATTCGGTCAGGTTTTGCATGTACTTGTAATATCCTTCTATGATTAATGACCATTTTAATTTTGGAAAATAGCGGTTGTAGGAGGCGGCTACTTGATCGGAAATTTGTGGTTTTACATTTTGCGTTACAGGATACCATAAGTCAGTTGGCAATGCGATTCCCGAACTCGAAACGCGGTGCATATATTGCATCATTCTCGAGGCGGACGCTTTCAAAGAAGATTTTTTAGTCAACATTCGAGTTGCGTTCACCCTCGGTTCAATTCCACCATAAAACTTGCTTTGCGTGATACCTGAACTCAGACGCACACCACCATCTATTTTCCATTTTTCATTGATTTCTTTCCAGTAATTCCCGTACAAGGCAAACTCTTGTGTTGAAATCAAATCACCTTCTTGGCTTTCTAAGAACTCCGATATTTCTCCAGCGGTGCTGACAATATTAGGTCGAAAGGCGTGACTTATTCCTTGAAAACCGAACTTAATTTTTGTTTTGTTGTCTTTGAAATAAGTAAAATTGTAGTGGGCCGATACATCCCGAATGGAACTTTTGACGAGAATATTATTCAAGCCGTACTCTCCACCAATATCATAACTGAATCGAGAGTGAACAATTGATAAACTAGAAAATAGTTTACCACTGAAAACATGTGTCCATTGACCTGTTTGTGTGAAATTCCCCAATTTAAATCCAAATCCGAAAATATCCGTGGAATCGGTTCCATCTTCACCAAATTCAAGAACATCGTTTCCATAGTAACTACTCACCATAATTTTATCCTTGTCACTGATTTTGTAGTGGAATTTCCCGTTCAAATCATAAAAGAAGTACGGCAGATCTTGCCCAACGGCTCCAAGCACTTTATCAATATAGGTTCGCCGACCTGAAATCAGCAAGGACATCTTGTCTTCCCAAATAGGAATTTGAAGGGTCAACCGTGAGGATAACATCCCAATTCCTCCTTCGCCTTCAATTTTCTTTTTGTTTCCTTCTTTCACCCGAATATCAGTTATGGAACTCAGACGGCCACCATAATTTGCAGGAAATCCACCTTTGTAGATTGTCATTTCTTTGATAACATCTGGATTGAAAACTGAGAAAAAACCGAATAAATGTCCAGGATTGTAAACGGTCGCCTCATCCACGAGAATTAAGTTTTGGTCACCATCACCTCCTCGAACAAAGAAGTCAGTGCTTCCTTCCGTTCCACGATTGATGCCGGGTAAAAGTTGTGCGACTTTTATCACATCCGTCTCTCCTCCAAAAGCTGGAAGATCTTTGGCTCGTTTAATATCTAAACGAAGGGTGCTGACTTCCGTGTTTTCAACGTTTTCTTCCCCTTCAGTTTTTTGGGCGATAATGACCACTTCATCGACATCCTGAAATCCGGGGATTGCGATGTCTAGAAATAAATCTACTTGGGTTGACAATCGTTGTTCGTAGGTTGGAAACTCAGATGAACTTATTCGAATGGTGATTGAGTCGCCTCTGGGCACATCCAGTGAGAAGAAACCGTATTCATTGGTTACAGCTCCTATTTTTAATTCTGGAATGAAAATCTTGGTATACAACAAGGCTTCCCCTGTTGTTTCATCCTTTAAATTTCCGCTTAGGGTAATGTTTTCTTGACTAAATAAGATGCCAGATGTAAAAATGAAGCAAAGAAGAAAGATGTATTTGATCAAAATGGTCGATATGAAAGATTCATAAAAGTAGGACTGTTTCACTTGCTCAAAAGTTACAATGAAATCGTAATTTCTTTATTTTTGCCCAATGGGAAAATTCAACGATATCATTAAATCCGATACACCAACTTTAGTCGACTTCCACGCAACTTGGTGTGGCCCCTGCAAGGCGATGGCCCCTACAATTGATAAACTCAAGAAGAAACTAGGTTCTGAAGTTCGAATTCTGAAAATCGATGTAGACAAAAACCAGCATGTGGCAGAGGCG
>CBFIBY010000168.1:0-5333 GCA_965660955.1 Crocinitomicaceae bacterium
AACAACTTGTCGACAAGAGGAATGAAACGGGTTCCGCCAAAACGTAGTCCGACACTTTGGCTCACTTGTTTGTTTACATCACTTGAATTATCCCATGTATATTTATGGAAATTATAGGAATACCCTAGACCACCTTCCAGCAGAAATCTATCTGAAACAAATCGACCAATTCCGGGAGAAATATAAAAACCAATGGCATTGTAATCTTGTACTAATTGCGGTCTATTGCTTAAACCAAAACCTAGATTTCCGCTTAGTACGGACGTTCCTTTGACGGGTTGGGCAAATGTGTTACAATTGACAAAAAGAAGAAAGATGGTGGTGATTAGTGAGATTTTCATAGAATTAGTTTTACGTGAATAAATTGTAATTGTTTTAGAGTAAGCAACTACTATGAACATCAATTTTCGTGCCGTAACCAACGCCAGTTCATTTACCTAGAGAAGGTATAGCCAAACTAAAAATATTTACTTAGCTTAATATTTTTCAGTTGAATAATACTTCCTTCGTTGTCCTTGTACGAAATGATAATTTTGGGTTTCAAATTACAATTTGGAAAGAGTAAATATCTTCCTTTGCTCCTGTCAACATTCTTAAATCCTAATCCAAAACCCGTCCAAATGACATTCTTTGGATCTATACCGTCAACTTGAATGATCACTTCATTTGTATCGCAAGTAAACTTCGTTCCACTGATTAGTCTAAGTGTGACGTTACCATCGATAATGTCGCTATATTCAGAATACAAGACATGCCCAGAAGTGCTATCGATTGGCGTCTTGATGATGGCACAGCTGTAACAAAGCACTCCGAAAGTTATGGCGAGGAAAAAGCTTTTCATTGTAAAATGATTCAATTATTCAAACTCATTTGCAAACAATTTATTTCTTTTCCGTTTTTCACAGAAATTTAATTCCTGTTCAGGTTCGAAAAGGATGTCGACAGAAGAAATTGTGTCGCTTCGAATAATTACTTTTTCTATCACTATCTCTTTTGTCCCATCAATAATACACCTCAATTTATAAGTTCCTGCTGAAAGTAAACATCTATTTCTGCCCTCGCCTGAACTTGGAATAACACAATTTATTGTATCGTTTGAACTAATTATTTGAACGTTGATTGAATCGAGAGTTTGGTTGTCTTTCAGGTTACCCGTATCATTTTGGTATGCCGTAACGCGGAGAACACCTTGGTCAACTTGACTTTGGAAATTTGATCCAATCAGAAAAGTGAACACTAACAATATAAAAACTCTCATAACTTTCAATTTAACTAGAATAATGTTTTGATTCTTTTTTTTGCGAATTTCCCCAATGGTTAAGTGTTATTAATTCAAGAATAATAATTTAAAAATACTCTCTTAGTTTCTCCCTTTTTTCTTTTAGGCTCATAACCGCCTCTTTCTGCCGGAACATCAAGAAAATGTACTTCCACTTGTAGCCAATATGCGATAAATAGAGGTTAAAAAAATAGGCAAACAAGCCACTTAAAGGCATAGCCGTGAAATAGATAGCTTTTTGCCAGAAGGTGAGATCAAAGGCATTACCTACGAAGTGAACGACCAATCCGTAGAATAATGGGTAGAAGATTAATCCGAGCAGCACAGCCAAAGGCGCATAGTATTCAATATCTTTTGTCAGTTTAGGAATAAGCAAGTCGATGAGTTTGTATTGAATGAAATTGTGAATCATTCCAAAGACGAAAAACGGTACTGCCAACAATAGGAAAATGATGGAAAAAACCATCTGTCTGAAAAACATGGTAGAACGAAAACGACGGTCTAGAAAATCAGCGCGAATGTCCCATTTCTGACTTTCCCATTCAATCGCCTCCACCAATAATCGCACTTCTTCACTTTTCCAGCCTTCCATGACTTTAAAGTCATCCATTCTGTCTCGTATTTTCTTCAGAAGTCCCATTTCACTTTCTACATCTTCCTGACCTTCTTTAGTATAGCGCGATTGCAAGATCTTAGCAATACGGTCAATCAGTTCTTGTTCTTCTTTTGTATTGGAATTCACCAAAACTTGTTCAAGACGAACCCGAAATTGTTCGGTCATTTTTTTGGCTCCTTTCCCGGTATGGGCATCGTAATCGGCTAGAAAGTCTTTGGCGTCTAAAGGTTCAGCGATATCGACTAAAACACTACTTCGGAATTTCTCGGCTTGGGTATAGTTTAATCCCAAAGGAAGAATTTTTACACCTAATTTTCCTTCATTTCTTTTTTCCACCTCCAAGGCAATACGAGCTGTTCCAGATTTTAAATCGCGCAAATGTCGCTCTTGATAACTAGTACCTTCCGGGAAAATCAGCAGTGTCTTTCCGCTTTCAAGAATATCATAACACGCCTGAAAACTGTCTTGATTGGAAACGCCCCTCACTCTTCCTTCACCTATTCTATTGATGGGAATCATGTTCAATGATCGCAAGACTTTCATCTTTAATTTACTATTGAACAAAGTCCCCTTGGCCATAAAATGAATCGGACGAGGACAAATGTGTCCAATCATCCATGCATCCATCAAAGTATTGGGATGGTTGGCAATAATGATTAGGGGGGAATCCAATGGAATTCGGGTCTTATTCTTCACCCGGACCTCCTTATAATACAGTCGAATTCCAATCCCAACAATAAGTTTTATAAACCTGTACAACATTTCTTAGGCGAAAGTACAGAAATTGGGAGATTTTCCTTCCGTTTTTTGGCGAGTGCATGAAGAAAGGATAAATTCGCGCTATGATAAATTTCCCAGTAGCTTACCTAAACAGTAATGACGGAAACGGCATACTTGCTTTTGGCGAGGGTGAGCGACTTCAAGCGAAGAACGGAATGGCACTTCACGACCTAGAATTGTTTATCGAATACCATTCGAAAAAGTACCTGTTTGGCTATTTGAGTTATGACTTGAAAAACGAAATAGAAAACTTGACGTCAAACAATATAGACAATAAAGAGTTTCCTGATTTATTTTTCTGGGTCCCTAAATATGTGGTGAAACTACAAAATGAGCATTTCGAATTTGTTCAGGGAGATAAAACGAAAGAGAGTTTTGATTTTTTAAACTATTTTTTGGAAGAAGAAACTGACCGGAATTTCCATCCTTACGACCTTGATTTTCAACCGACTATTTCAAAAGAAGAATATTTAAAGAATGTAGTTGAACTGAAGGAGCACATTCAACAAGGTGATATATACGAGGTAAATTACTGTCAAGAATTCTTGGTAGAGAATGTAGATATCAATTTTTCCTTGGACGCTTATTTCAAACTCAACAATATTACCAAAGCGCCATTTTCAAGTTTCGTTCAATTTGACGATTATACAATTTTCTGCGGTTCTCCTGAGCGCTTCATGAAACGTAATGGGGATAAATTGATTTCACAACCGATAAAAGGTACCGCAAAGCGAAATGCGGACATGGAAAAAGACGAAATGCTCAAAGCTGAATTGCTGAGTGACCCGAAGGAGCGTGCCGAAAATGTAATGATTGTGGATTTAGTCCGAAATGATCTTTCCAAATTGGCGACAAAAAACAGCGTTGAGGTGGATGAGTTGTTTGGGATTTATAGCTTCGAAACCGTTCATCAAATGATTTCTACTGTCAGTTGTGATTTGAAAGAAAACACCTCTCTCACTGATGTGCTGAAAGCTACTTTCCCCATGGGGTCAATGACGGGAGCACCTAAAATGAGCGCGATGAATCTCATCGAAAAACATGAAGATTTCAAACGCGGAATTTACTCAGGATCAATTGGTTATATCGACCCAGAAGGTGATTTTGATTTCAACGTTGTCATCCGTTCTTTATTCTATAATAGAAAGAAGAAAATGATGACCTGTGATGTTGGTGGGGCAATCACGATTCAATCTGACCCTGAAAAAGAATACGAAGAATGTTTGACCAAAGTCCAGAAAATTTTGGATGGAATGAATGAATAACTCGGAGGTACATATTCCAAAAAAATTAATTCCCGATAAGGATACGAAGATTTATTTGGCGATTAGCGGTGGTGTTGATTCAGTCGTGCTGTTGCACCTGCTTTCGAAGTTGGAAAATTCAGTTCATTTATTGCATGTTAATTATCATTTGAGGGGAGTGGATTCTGATGAGGATGCAATCCTTGTAGGTAAATTTGCAAATTCCCTCTCTATCCAATGTTCTGTGCTTGATTTCGACATGAGAAAACACCTCGAGAACGGCGGAAACCTTCAAGCAGAGGCCAGAAAAATACGTTATGATTTTTTCAAAGAACACGTTTCGGAAAAAGACATTCTCATGACAGCCCATCATTTCGATGATCAAATGGAGACTTTTTTCATGCATTTATCGCGTAAATCTGGAATAGCCGGAATGAGCTGTATGGCCGAAAAGAATGGAAACCATGTTCGACCCTTGTTGAATTTCCGCAAAACGAATTTGTACCAATATGCAAAAGAAAACGAGCTAGAATTCAGAGAAGATAAAAGTAATCTGGAAAACAAATACCTTCGGAATTTATGGCGGAACGAATGGATTCCGCAATTAGAAAAGGAAATTCCAACCATAGCCGACTCTATCCAGACCTTAATTAATGCATTTCAAAAGGAGCGCTTGGCGCTGGAACAAAACTATTCAAGGGAATTAAAAATCCTTCAAGAAACAGGTAAGTGGTCATTTGAATCTTTTGAAACAGCCTCTGTCGAAGGAAAACATTTTATCGCACGAGAAATTGGATTGCGTCCGACGGAATTAATGGAGTTGGAGAAACTCAGAAATTCAGATAAATCGAAGCGACTGGATATTGAGCGGAATGATTTGACGATTTGGAATTCTGGCAATGCATTTACATTTGATTACAACATTTTCACGACTTTACCTGAATTAGTCATCGAGGAGGTTAAAGAGATCCCTGCTTCATTTACCAAAGATGAAATATACGTCGATCCAAGAAAAATTATGGGTGAATTGAAAATTCGATTATGGAAAATTGGGGATCGCATTTCTCCGCTAGGAATGAAGGGTTCGCAATTAATTTCAGGGATTATTAAGGATGCGAAAATTCCGATAGAGAACAGAAAGAAAGTATTGATTGTTGAGGATAATGAAGAGATTTTGTGGTGCGTCGGGCTTAAGGTAGGTCGTTTGGGAGTTGCTGATGAGAGTTCGGATGAAGTTTGGAGAGTAAGAATGCTGAACCCACCAAAATTAGGTTCAAAAATTTAAATAAATAAATATATAATTTTTTAGATGGGGTACGACTGAAATTAGATTAAACTACTGACCTACACGCAATTAAAACTCATCTTCAATTCAACCCTCTTCTCCATCAAAATAATCATCCAAAATAGCATA
>CBFIBY010000169.1:0-5287 GCA_965660955.1 Crocinitomicaceae bacterium
ACTTATTTGTATTCGAAGGAATTGAGCGAGTAAAAGTAGGGTCTGTTCAAGCGGGAGATATTTGTGCCGTTACAGGTATTGAAGGATTTGAAATTGGTGACGTAATCTGCGACGCGGAGAATCCTGAGCCATTGGCTTCTATCAACATTGATGAACCAACGATGAACATGTTGTTCTCCATCAATGACAGTCCTTTCTTCGGTAAAGAAGGTAAAAAAGTGACTTCACGCCATATTTCAGAGCGTTTAGAGAAAGAACTAGAAAAGAATCTCGCGATGCGTGTTACAAATACAGATAAAGCCGACAAATGGTTAGTTGCAGGTCGTGGAGTATTGCACCTTTCTGTTCTCGTTGAAACGATGCGACGTGAAGGATATGAATTACAAGTTGGTCAGCCGCAGGTAATCATCAAGGAAATTGATGGTGTAAAATGTGAGCCAATCGAAGAATTGACAATTGATTTACCTGAAGTAAACTCCGGAACAGCAGTTGAAGCTGTAACGAAACGTAAAGGAGAAATGATCAACATGGAGCCGAAAGGGAATCGCATGGTGATTCAGTTTCATATCCCGTCAAGAGGAATTATCGGTTTAAGAAACTACCTATTGACACAGACGGCGGGTGAAGCCATTATGACACACCGTTTCTTGGATTACCAACCGTACAAAGGTGAGATTCCAGGACGTCAAAACGGTTCTTTAATCTCAATGGAACTCGGGAAGTCTATCCCATTTTCTTTGAACAACTTACAAGAACGAGGAACATTCTTCATCGGGCCAAACGAAGATATTTACGAAGGTCAAGTGATAGGAGAAAATTCAAGAGCAGGAGATTTGAACATCAACGTAACGAAGATGAAGAAAATGTCAAACATGCGTTCTTCCGGTGCCGATGACAAAGTGAGATTAGCACCACCAAAAGTATTTTCATTGGAAGAATGTTTAGAATACATTCAAAGTGATGAGTACGTCGAAGTAACGCCAGGTAATCTTCGAATTCGTAAAATCCTATTGAAGGAAAACGAAAGAAAAAGAGCGAGTAAATAATTATCCATATTAAAAATGTGTCCGATTCATACTGAATTGGGCACATTTTGCGTTTTATGTTCATATACCTGTTGATAATCTATCAGCACGTAGCGCAAATTCAAGGAAAGAAATTGTGTAACTTCAAATGCAAAGAAAACATTTATGTTTGACGACGAACAAGAAGACTTTTTTCAAGGTGATTTAACGAAAGACCTTGAGAATTTTGAAAAATATCTGCAAGGTGGCAGTATGACTTACCTTGACGCCGATCGTTTTGAAGCGATGGTGGATCATTATTTAATCTCTGGACAATACAACAAAGCAATCTCGTGTTCGGAATATGCACTTTCGTTGTTTACTTTTGAACCAATTTTCAAATTACGAATGGCGCAAGGTTTGTCAGCTACGGGTAAACTAAAAGAAGCGCTCAATATTTTATCGCAGATTGAAAAAATAGTAGGGAACGATGCCGAATGGTTGTTGACAAAAGCCTCCATTTTTTCTCAGCTAAAAGATAGTAAGCGCGCAATTCGATTTTTTGAAGGAGCTCTTGAAAAGGCTGAATCGGAAGATAAAGATGAAATCTTTTTGGATTTAGCGATGGAACATGAAAATACTGGCGATTACAAAAAAGCGATTGACGTGTTGAAACGCGCCATGAAACACAATCCGTCCAATGAAGGTGCGATATATGAACTAGCGTATTGTCACGATCAGCTAGACGATAATGAAAACGCGATAAAAAGCTACACAGATTTTATAGAAGACAACCCTTACTCCTACACTTCATGGTACAATTTGGGAAATGCCTTTTCTAAAATTGAGAATTTTGAAAAAGCGATTTGGGCCTATGATTATTGTTTAATCATTAATGCAGAATTTGGACCAGCTCATTTTAATTTGGGGAATGCCTACTTATCTTTAGAAAAGTATAGAATGGCCATTGAAAGCTTTGAAGAATGCATGCGTGTGGATGGTGACGACCCCGTTGCGCTTTGCTATATTGGCGAGGCATATGAACAATTGGAAGAACTACCGCTCGCTAAAATGCACTATCAGCGCTCCATGGAAATGGCTCCAATGTTGCCCGATGCATGGTTAGGAATGGGTATAGTTCACGATTTGGAAGGTAAAACGCTGGAAGCCTTGACTTTTATCTTAAAGGCACTCGAATTAGATCCAGAAAATCAAGGTATCCGTCACGTTTTGGCTGGTGCCTATGAAAAATTAGAAGAATTCGAATTGGCGAAAGAGAATTACTTGTTAGCTTTGCGCCTTGATGGAAGCGATACGGAAACGTTGACCAATTACATCGAAATGATGTTAAACCAATCACCAGAAGAAGTTCTTCCATTTTTAGGAGAATATGAAAGTGAATTTGGTGACAATCGTCATTTGAAAATAATTACCATTAATGCTCTTTGGGTATTGGGTAAAAAAACGGAAGCTGTTTATGGTTTTCGAGCTTTGTTCGAGGTAGACTCGAATACGGCGAAAGAAATTTTTGAAGTAAACGAAGAATTAAAAAAAGTAAACGCATTTACGGACCTTTTTGATGAATAAGAACAATTTAAATTTCGACCTCCCATTCATGCCGGATAGAGAGGTTAAGCCCCGCAACAAGGGAATCACAATGATGATGGACAAAGGCATGAGTCTTCGTGAAACGGAAAATTTCATAGAATCCTCTGCCCATCTTACCGACGTTGTGAAATTTGGATTTGGGACGTCAATCGTCACAAAAAACCTCGAAGATAAAATCAAATTATATCGTGAAGCGAACATTCGACCCTATTTTGGCGGAACACTTTTCGAAATATTCCATGCGAGAGGAATGTACGATGACTACATCCGTTTTCTGGATAAATACAAATTGGATTTAGCGGAAATCTCAGATGGTTCCATCATCATCGATCATGACGAAAAATGTGAGTTGATTCAGAAGATGTCGAAAGATAGAACTGTTCTTTCCGAAGTTGGTTCAAAAGATTCAGGTATCATTATTTCCCCAGCCAAATGGATTAAAATGATGAGTACAGAGCTTGAAGCTGGTTCTTGGAAGGTAATCGCGGAAGGTCGTGAATCTGGAACGGTAGGTGTTTTTCGTCCAAATGGAACAGCACACACATTCCTTATCAATAAAATTATCGCTAAGATCAACCCCAATGATATTATGTGGGAGGCACCGATTAAGAACCAGCAAGTTTGGTTTATTAAATTATTTGGCGCCAACGTTAATCTCGGAAATATTGCACCAAAAGAAATGATTCCTTTGGAATGTCTGCGTCTTGGTCTTCGCGGAGATACTTTCTTCGAAAACCTTCCAGCTGATTATGCTGAGCGATTGAAACAAGTCAACGACGAAGAAGAAGTTGAAGAAACGGAAGATTAGTGATTACTAAACTAGGTGAGGTTACAGGACATTCCGGAGCCGTATATGATTTGGCGGAGCAGGACGAAATGGTTTTCTCCGCAAGTGCAGATGGCTATATAGCAAAATGGAATTTGACATCCATGGAGCAAGACCCATTTTCAATCCGTTGTTCCACTCCACCCTATTCCATAGAAATTGCTAACAAGCACCTTTGGTTCGGGCTATCGTCCGGTGATTTACACATCGTTGATTTAGTTAAGAAGGAAGAAGTTAAATTCTACCAACAGCACCAATCTGCTATTTTCACCATAGCCCATATTCCATCGAAAAATGTTGTTATCACAGGCGATGCTGACGGAAATTTAGCTATCTGGAACGACTCCAATCTAAGCTTACTCCTCTTTCTACCCTTAAATTGTGGGAAAATCAGAAAGATAAATATCAAAAAAGATCAGAAACTTTTTGTGGTTCACGGACAAGATGAAAAAATTCGAATTTTTGAAACCACAAATTTCAATGAGCTCATTACTTTAAACGGTCACGAAAATGGGGCCAATTGCTCGGTTTTCATTGATGAAAACGAAGAAAAACTTCTTTCTGGAGGAAAAGACGGTCTCTTAAAAGTCTGGAATTGGCAGGAAGAAAAACTACTCAAAACAATTCCTGCACATAATTATGCCATCTATGACCTTTTGTTTGCTGAGAAAAAAGGAATTGTTATTTCAGCTAGCCGCGACAAATCCCTGAAAATTTGGAATTCTACAAGCCTTGATTTCATTGAAAAAATAGAATTTAAATCTGGCGGCCACAAACATTCTGTTAATTCCATTCGTCTTATAGATGAGCATCATTTTATTTCAACTTCTGATGACAGAAATATCATTAAATGGAAAATTGATTAAATTTGGTGCGATTCCTGTAAGGTATAAGCCGAATAATAGTCAAAAACAAAAAAGAACATGAAACGTATTCTCCTTCTCCTCCTCCTTTTTATATTTATTGGAACCGCTCATGGTCAAAATCCTGAAGGATTTGATAAAATGGCCGAAAATATGGCCGGAAACATGGACCTTGTCATTACTATGAAAGAGGTACAAAAACTTCAAAAAGAAAATAAAAGTATCACTTTTCTGGATACGCGTGAATACGCGGAATACAAGGTAAGTCATATGAAAAGCGCAATTTTTGTTGGATACAAAAAGATCAATTGGGATAAAATCAGGAAGCTGGATAAGGATGCCGTAATTGTCATCTACTGCTCAGTGGGTTATAGAAGCGGAAAGATTGCTGAAAAAATGCAAGATTTAGGTTTCACGAACGCAAAAAACCTCTATGGCGGTTTATTCAATTGGGCCAACAATGGCGGATTAGTTTCAACAACAATGGGAACAAACACCAATGAAATTCACGGTTTTAGTAAAAATTGGTCGAAATGGATCAACAGGGAGAGGTGTCAGGTTGTATTGTAATTCAAACTACAAGTACCCCATTATTTTGTACATCACATAGCCTACCCATTCTTTTGTAATTGTTTCCCAGTGATCAAGCACACCTACATTCGGTAAGAAATATTGCTCGAAATAATAGTTTCGTTTTGGTCCCGTTAACATTCCAACAGAAAAAGAAGTACAGTTTACCCCTTGTTTCTTAAAACACGCAAGGGATCGCCGCATGTGGGTAGAATTGGTTATCAACAGTATTTTTCTCAATTCAGGCCTACGTTTGATGATTTTAGCCGTTTCTCGCGCATTTTCATGCGTATTCTGAGAATGCCGCTCAACAATAATATCAGACTTTGGAATACCATTTCTCAAAAGAACGGCAGCCAATTGTTCAGCTTCATGCAAACCTCGGTCAGAAACATATCCAGAATCACCAGAAATCA
>CBFIBY010000170.1:0-5104 GCA_965660955.1 Crocinitomicaceae bacterium
GCGTTTGAGGTGCTATAACCGTTTGAGCTCTAACAGTTTGTTTTTCAGCGGGAACTGAAGTATTTGTATTGGATAAAATAATTGCTGTGGCAGCGACTCCTAATGTTGTAATAATCGATGTCATAATTATGAATTTTTTAGTTAATAATAAAGGCAATTTGAACTGGGAAAGCAACCCAAACAACCCCGCACTCGCAGCTGAAACGGCAATCCATTTCCCTACTTCTGTTACAGAAGTTTCAGTGGCTTCATTTCTGATTTCACCAAAAAGGTTATCTAGTCTTTCGCTGTTCATACAACTGGTTTTCTTTTTTCAATTTTTTCTTCTTGTTCTGTGAGCAATTCGATTAACTGTTTCCTTCCACGGGCTAGTCTTTGTTTTACTGCTGATTCTCCAGCTTTGTGGAGTGCCGCGATTTCTTTTACGGAAAACCCAACGATTTCATAGAGAATAATTGACTCTCGTTGGTTCTCTGGTAATTTCCTGAGCGCTTCATAGAGAAGTGTCACGTCAGTCTTTTGTCCGGTAATGTCATTTTCCTCACGAACCATAGACACTTCACTTTCATTGTTCCACAACTCAGGTTTGTGTTTTCTATTGGCATTTGCCAAAACACGAATGCTTATACCAAACAGGAAGGATAAAAATGATTTACCGTTAGAAAGTTGATCAAACTTTTTGTAAGCAATAAGTAAGGTGTCGTGCATCAGGTCTTTGAAATCCATGTCGCCATAGACACGCGCTTTGCAGAACTTTTCAAAGTTAGCGTGTACAGGTTCGTACAATTTCATGAAAGATTTTTCCTTTTGACTTTTCATGCTCAGCTTCCTGCAAGTTAGTTAATCCCTGCCTCTATAGTAAGATGTATCCAGCTATAAAATGGTTACATGAAAGTCAATAAAAGAAAAAATGATTACACTTCGTTAAGGATTTTAATCTCTGCTTTCATGACCCCATCTCTATCAATTTCAGACAGTTGTATGGTTTGAAAGGTGTTCACGAGAGAGGCATCAAAAGGCAATTTAATTTTTACATAATTCTCAGTGAACCCGAACATCATGCCGTTATCTTCATCCGATTCTAACAACACAACTCGAATTGTGCCCACTTGAGATTCGTAAAAAGCGCGTTTCTTCTTGTCGGATAATATGTGAAGCATTTTACTTCTTTCGCGACGAATATTCATTGGTACAGCTGTTCCTAGTTTCATTGCCGAAGTATTCGCTCTTTCAGAGTAGGTGAAGACGTGTAAGTAGGAAATATCTAAATCTTTTAAGAAATCTACAGTTTCCATAAACTCATCGTCGGTTTCTCCAGGAAATCCCACAATTACATCAACCCCAATGCAACAATCCGGTCGAAGCGATTTTATGTAGTTTACGCGTTCAGCATATAATTCCTTCTCGTACTTTCTTCGCATCGTGTTGAGAACGCGGTTGCTTCCAGATTGAAGAGGGATGTGAAAATGCGGAACAAATCGTTTCGATTCTTCTAAACTAAAATGAATAATTTCGTTGCTCAACAAATTAGGTTCAATGGAAGATATTCGAAATCGGTCGATTCCTTCTACTTTGTCTAATTCACGAATCAAACCATTAAAATTCTCTTCGCCACCTTGTCCAAAATCCCCAATGTTTACACCTGTTAAAACAACTTCTTTGATTTTCGTCTCGGCAATTTTTTGAGCTTGTTCTACAGTTGAATCAATCGATGCATTTCTACTTTTCCCTCGCGCCAAAGGAATGGTGCAGAAAGAACAGAAGTAATCGCAGCCATCCTGTATCTTTAGAAATGAACGTGTTCTATCTCCAAAAGAAAAAGCAGGGATGAATTCTTTCGTTTCCTTGATGTTTTCGAAACTTACCTGTGCATTTTCCTGTTTTGAATCTAATTTTTCAATGTGTTCGATGAGATTAAACTTTTCGTTCGCGCCTAGTACCAAATCTACTCCTGGGATTTTCCCAATTTCAACAGGCTTTAATTGCGCAAAACACCCTACAATACAAACAAAAGCCTCAGGATTGACCTTTAAGGCTCGTTTAACCAGTTGTTTACATTTCTTATCTGCGTTTTCTGTGACGGAACACGTGTTGATGATATAAATGTCAGGACGATCCATAAAGTCAACTTTAGCATGGCCAGCTTCTTCAAACAATCGTGCGATAGTTGAAGTTTCGGAGAAATTTAGCTTACATCCGAGTGTATAAAAAGCGACTTTTTTGTATCCTGTCATAATTGGGGTGCAAAGATAAGTGGTTTATCTTCAATTTCAAACATAAACACTGCTCACCTTAAATAGTGCAGTCACAGACGTCTCAGACTTATTTTTTACTAATTGTAGGCGACTAGATGAGATTGTATTTATAAGTTATCAAAGATTTAGTAACTTAGGCTCAATAATAAAAATACACATATGCCAATTAGAATGGTGGAGGACGAACCAGGTAGCAATTCGTCGAACAATAGAAGTAGCAATCAACCGCGAAGAAGAACAAGTTTTTCAGGAGGAAAAGGTTTAGGAGGAAGTTTAGGAAATATTCTTGCAGCCTTGTTGCCCATATTAATCAAAAAGCCAAAAATTTTAATAATCGTTCTGGCTGTTGCAGCAATCGTTTGGTTCTTTTTCTTAAGAGGGTAAATTCCTCTCAGTTGGTACTTTCATTTCAAACTTTATAAAACAATTACATATTTATGCCAATTCGAATGGTCGAAGATGAGCCAGGAAACAGTTCATCGAATAACTCAGGTGGAGGTGGAGGACCTCAAAAAAGAAGAAGCTTTTCTGGCGGAGGTTCCGGTGGTGGTTTAGGAAATATTCTAGGTGCTTTATTGCCGATGCTTTTGAAGAAACCAAAATTATTATTAATCCTCGCCGTTGTAGGGATTGGACTGTACTTCTTTATGGGAAAAGGTTGTTCGGCTTCTGCCTCCGAAGGCGGTGGCAGCATTTCTAATTTCATTCGTGGTGGAGAAATGGACAAAGATATCTACGAAGAAACAGAGATCTACGAAGCTCTAGCCGATAATAAGAAGAACCCATTACCCGAAAAGGTTTCGCTTAAAAAATATTGTCCAACACCGATGAATCAAGGAAAACAAGGTTCTTGTGTGGCTTGGGCTAGTGCGTACGCAGCGCGAACGATTTTGGAGGCGCAACGCACAGGAAAGGACCCCAACCGAATTAAGTTTTCACCTTCTTACTTGTATAATCAAATTGCATTAACCGGCTGCCAAGGTTCGTATGTGAAATATGCAATGGATAACATGTATGCCAAAGGGGCCGTGAATTTTTCTGATTTTCGATACGATGAAAATGATTGCTCCAGAAAACCAACAAGTAGTTTAAAGCAAAAAGCAGTCAACTATAAAATCAAAGGTTTCCAACGTCTAACAAATGAACGTAAAGGAAAAGCCCACGAAATGCTAGCGATGAAACAGAATCTTTCGAAAGGTTCGCCAATTGTCATCGGAATGATGGTCGGTGGGTCGTTCATGTCCAACATGATGGGTAAAGACGCTTGGATACCAACTAGAAGTGATTACAACCAAAGCGGATTTGGTGGACATGCCATGTGTGTAATTGGATATGACGATTATAAAAACGGAGGTTCATTTTTAATTATGAACAGTTGGGGAACCCAATGGGGCAACGGTGGCTTTGCCTGGGTTCGATATACCGACTTTAAAGAATTTAACGTTGAGGCCTACGGATTGTATCCGATGGGAAATGCAGACCGACCGCAACCTAGTTCATTTTCGGGTTCTTTTGGATTGGAATTGAATGCAGGTAAGAAAAGCGTGGCGTTGAAGGAAATGGCAGACAATTATTTTGAAACATCGAATAAGCTAAGCATGAACGATAAATTCAAAGTTGAATTCACGAATTCAGTTGAATGTTACACGTACATTTTTGGACAGGAAGTAGACGGTAGTTCGTATGTCTTGTTTCCCTACACAAAGAAACATTCGCCGTACTGTGGAATTACAGGCACGCGTTTGTTCCCTTATGATTTCTCCATGCAACCTGACGATAAAGGGACGAAGGATAAATTTGCGGTTGTAATTACGCGGCAACCAATCGATTATGATGTCTTGAATCAACGAATTAGTCAGGCATCAGGTTCTGATTATCGAACGAAAGTTCGCAATGCATTGGGGTCTGAAGTTGATAAAACGATTCGTTTTACGCAGAAGGGGCAGTTGATTTCGTTCAACAAAAGCTTAAGTGATACTAAAGCAGCCTTTTTCGTTATCGGAGTAAACAAATAAATGAAGAAAGAACTAACTATCTCTTACGATTATTTCGAACAGGTAACGGAGTTGTCTTCGGAAGATCAATCGCTCGTTGCAAAAGCTCGAGATATTTCGGAAAAAGCACACGCCCCATACAGCAAATTTTACGTAGGAGCTGCTTTGCTTCTGGAAAATGGTGAAGTTGTTTTGGGATCCAATCAAGAAAACATCGCTTTTCCATCGGGATTATGTGCTGAACGGGTTGCTCTGTATTATGCGGGAGCCAATTTCTCCGATCAGTCGATTCAAAAATTGGTCATTGTAGCCAACGGAGATTTAATTGCTAAAAATGCCGTCCTCTCTCCATGCGGCAGTTGTCGTCAAGTGATGCTCGAATCGCAAAATAGGCAAGAAGAAAATTTCGCAATTTATTTAGTCGGTCAAGACGATAGTGTTCATGTATTTAACTCGATCTTTGACTTGATGCCACTCGCTTTTGGGAAATAACTTTTTGAGAAGAAACAGATTTAAATTACCTTTGTAAAAAGAAAAATAATGTCACAAACAGAAACCTTTGAGAAGGTAAATATTAAGGAGCAGTTAGTCGAAGAGAAAGATTTGATTGTTTATAATGACGATTTCAACACATTTGACCACGTTATTGAATCCTTGATAAAAATTTGTGGTCACGATACCATTCAAGCTGAACAGTGTACCTGGATAATACACCATAACGGTAAGTGTCAGGTAAAAAGAGGGCCATTTAAAGACCTTATGCCAATGTGTACCGGCTTGCTAGAAAGAGGAATTTCAGCAGAAATTGAATAAAAAATAAAATTTAGATTGTCAGAGATAAAAAATGCTTTATCT
>CBFIBY010000171.1:0-5021 GCA_965660955.1 Crocinitomicaceae bacterium
AGTCGTTGTACTCCAAAGTCCATTCGTTGTCTGGTAATCCATTTGTCAAAATGAATTTTAATCCGATTTTTGTCGCTGCATCCACATTCTTTGGACAATACAATGCACATAAATCGTCAATTACAGCAATTGCACTAGGTGGATTTGATAGTCCATCTACTACATTCAAAGCATTTATTTTATAGAAATTACTATTTACGTTTATTCCGACGAACTGTGTCAGGTAAGTTGAATTCAACCACAGTTTCGAGAATGATGGTTCTTGATAATAAGCTGGCCATCCTCCCACATTAGGTGGCTCAAGGTAATTTTGTCCAAGCGTACCGTTAATCCAAAATAGATTCAAGTACATTTCATAATCCGTTGCCAAATCGACATTCGGAACAGATTGTGAGGTGTTGAACCACGAGAAAGTTGATTCTATTGGACTTTTAATCAATGAACCGCGAACGGCGATATCATAAAAGTGCTCGCTTTTGAGCAATTGATCCATCACCGGTAGAATGTCAAAATTATTAATCGTTAAGGTTTGCGCCATAACTGGAATGACATTGTTGAGCACATCCGTTGTCATGTCATAATTCACAAAATAACGATACAACTTCTTACAAATAAAAGTTGCTGCAGAAGGCTGCTGGAATATCACATCAATATAATCTGAATACTCGTTTGCTCCATTTCCAGAAATTTGCACGTTTCCAAAATGATTGGAAAGTTGTTTGGTTGTGTTATCGTGGAAAGCAGGAACAAACACCGAAACAGGTGAAGGCATTGTTTCGCTTCGTAACCCATCAACTGTGTAACCCGTTAATATTTTAGCTCCTGCTGCTACGTCGGCTTCAGTATATGTTGAATAATCACCTGGCCCAATTTGAGTACCTTTCCCTAATGTATAAAGCTCCAATAATTCTCTTGAGAAATTCTCATTGGGCGAGAAAACATTATTGGAGGCTCCGTTTAGGAACAAAAGCATTGCTGGATCAATTGTGATGTCTTTTATCATCTGCTTGAAATTACCCAAAGCATGTGTTCGAATAATTTCGTGATAATTATACGTAGCACGAGAATCAAAAACACTTTCTAACGCAAAGTGATTCTGCCAAAACAAGCACATTTTTTCCGAAATATCTCCAGTATTGGTGTTGAGTCGTTGCATCATCCAAGCCACCAATGAACGGTAACGCGCATTTTCGTTGGGCTGTGTATCCGGACCTTGGTAAACGCTGTTCACCCATGTTGTTCCGAATGGAGCAACTGTTTCTTGAGGGTCATACGCCAAAGGAGGATTGATGGTTGGCATTGTCAGCAAGTTGGCAACGGTCGTATTCATACCATCGGTAACTGCTGTTTGAATTTGCTGGTAAGTAGCTCCGAATAAGGCACGACGCATTAGGTGTGCGGCTTGGTCGAAGGTCCAGGCACCGGTGTACGGACTCATGCTGAGCGTTGCCGGTTGATCTACAATAACATCTGGAGTCATAGGTCAATATTTATTGCAATTTAAAGAATTTGAATGAGAATTGAAAACACTATTTTCAACATAACATTTTTAATAGAAGTATTGATTATCAACTATTTTGCCAAAAAATCAATATTACGCTTCAACCCATCAAACTTTGTGCGCTTGACGGCTGACAGTTTGAACAATTCCTTGAAGGTCATTTCGGAAAGCTCCTCCCAGTCCTTGGTATTGAATTCCATTAGACTTGGTTTTGGACTAAATCGACCTTCTGAATGGGGTTTCGAAAAACGATTCCAGGGACAAACATCTTGGCATATATCACAACCAAACATCCAATTGTCCATTTTTCCTTTGAATTCATTCGGTAGAATTTGGTCCTTCAATTCTATCGTCAAATAACTTATACATTTTGATCCGTCCACTACATACGGTTCGACAATAGCATCAGTAGGACAATCATCAATACAGGCTGTGCAAGTGCCACAATAATCTTTTATCGGTCCATCTGCAGTAAGTTCCAAATCCAGAATAAGCTCAGCAATGAAGAAAAATGAGCCGTGTTTAGGGTGAATTAAATTGCTGTTCTTTCCCATCCAACCCAAACCGCTTTTTTTCGCCCATGCCTTGTCCATTACTGGAGCCGAATCAACGAAAACGCGCCCTCCTACTTCTCCAATTTCATCTTGTATGGATTGGAAGAAAGTTTTTAATTTGTCCTTGATGACAAAATGGTAATCTTCGCCGTAGGCATATTTTGATATCTTAGGTGCATCTTTATTTTGTTCTACTTCGGGAAAATAGTTGAGCAATAAAGAAACGACACTTTTCGCATCATCGACGAGTAATCGTGGATCCAATCGCTTGTCGAAATGATTGTTCATGTAACTCATTTTTCCTTGATGGTTCTTGTTCAACCAATCTTCTAAACGCGGTGCTTCTTCCTCCAGAAAATCAGCTTTGGAAATACCACAAAAGAAAAAGCCCAATTCCTGGGCTTTTTCTTTTATAAAACGTGTATTTCTTTCTGTGCTATTCATGAATTAAAACAATCCTCCTTGCTCCCAACCTTTCGTCTTACCCAAATGTTTGTAGGCTTTTTCCGTTGCTTTTCTTCCTCGAGGAGTTCGCATGAGAAATCCTTCTTGAATTAAAAACGGTTCGTATACTTCTTCTAATGTACCGGCATTTTCACCGATGGCAGTTGCTATAGTTGTAAGACCAACTGGTCCTCCGTTGAATTTTTCTATCATCGTCGAAAGCATACGATTGTCCATTTCATCCAAGCCGTTTTTATCCACGTGCAAGGCGTCCAAACCGTATTCTGTGATATCTAAGGTAATCGTTCCATTGCCTTTTATTTGAGCGAAATCGCGCACTCTTCTTAACAACGCATTTGCAATTCGAGGTGTGCCTCGGCTGCGACTAGCAATTTGGTAGGCTGCTTTGGACTCAATTTCGATTTCCAATAATCCGGATGAGCGCTCGACGATATTCATTAAGGTCTCAGCGTCATAATAGTTTAATCGCGAATTAATCCCGAAACGTGCTCTTAACGGTGAAGTCAGCAATCCTGAACGGGTTGTTGCTCCAATTAATGTAAAAGGATTCAAACTGATTTGAACAGTCCGTGCATTTGGTCCTGTATCGATCATGATATCGATCGAATAATCCTCCATAGCCGAATACAGATATTCTTCAACTAAAGGAGACAAACGGTGAATTTCATCGATAAACAAAACGTCACCGGTTTCGAGGTTCGTCAATAGTCCAGCTAAATCGCCTGGTTTATCCAGAACCGGTCCGCTAGTAACTTTAAAACCTACGCCCAGCTCATTTGCAATGATATTTGCCAAAGTGGTTTTACCGAGGCCTGGAGGTCCATGCAAAAGAACATGATCCAAGGGTTCATTTCTCAAGGTCGCCGCCTTTACAAAAATCTCTAAGTTTTCTACAATCTTAGGCTGTCCAGCAAAATCATTCAAGGATTTCGGTCGGAGTACTTTGTCGTAGTCCTGATCTGCTGGCTGATGTTCTGCCTCTTCCCTATAATCGAATGATTCTTCCAAATGAAATTGATTTACCCAAAAATACAAAAACCCTTCTTCCCGATTGCTATCGAGAGAAGGGCTTTTACTAAATATTGTGAACCACTAATGTTCTTCTTCGCCTTCGGCAAGCGGAACTGTCTGTGGTATAAAGTCATCATCAGCTCCTGGCTTAGAGTAATCATACGGCCATCTATGTACGGTTGGCAATTCTCCTGGCCAGTTACCGTGAATATGTTCAACTGGTGTTGTCCATTCCAACGTATTTGATCTCCATGGATTCTGCGGAGCTTTTGGTCCTCTCCAAATTGAGTAGAAGAAGTTAAACAAGAACAAAGCTTGACCCAATGCCGCGATAATGGCAAATACAGTAATGATTACGTTCAAATCCAACATCATATCACCTGCAACACTATCAAATTCATTGTAAACTGAATAATCATAATATCTACGTGGTGCTCCTGCAATTCCAACGAAGTGCATTGGGAAGAATACTCCATACGCTCCAATAATTGTAATCCAGAAGTGCGCATATCCCATTCGCATGTTCATCATTCGTCCGTACATTTTCGGGAACCAATGATACACTCCGGCAAACATTCCAAATACGGCCGACATACCCATTACAACGTGGAAGTGTGCTACAACGAAATACGTATCGTGTACAGCAATATCCAATGCTGAATCGGCAAGGATAATTCCTGTAACACCCCCCGTAATAAACGTTGATACCAAGCCAATTGCAAACAGCATGGCTGGCGTTAAATTCAAGGAACCTTTCCAAAGTGTTGTGATGTAGTTAAATACTTTCACCGCTGATGGAATGGCTATCAACAAGGTTGTAAATACGAAGACGGAGCCAAGGAATGGATTCATACCCGTAACGAACATGTGGTGACCCCAAACAATGAAGGAAAGGAAACCAATCGCCAAGATTGACCCAATCATTGCTCGATAACCAAAGATTGGTTTACGTGCATTTGTAGAAATAATCTCCGAGGATAATCCAAGGGCTGGTAATAATACGATATAAACCTCTGGGTGACCTAGGAACCAGAACAAGTGCTGATACAACAATGGAGATCCACCAGAGTTCGTTAGCATTTCTCCACCAACTATAATGTCAGATAAGTAAAAGCTTGTTCCTCCTAGTCGGTCCATCATCAATAGCAAGGCTGCTGATAATAAAACTGGGAAAGAAAGTACACCAAGAACAGCGGTTACAAAGAATGCCCAGATTGTAAGTGGCATACGTGTCATTTTCATTCCTTTCGTACGAAGATTCAATACGGTAACAATATAGTTCAAAGATCCTATCAATGATGATGCAATGAATATTGTCATGGAAACCAACCATAATGTCATCCCTGTTCCGGAGCCACTGACGGCTTGAGGCAAGGCGGAAAGTGGCGGATAAATCGTCCATCCGGCCATCGCAGGTCCAGATTCTACAAACAAGGATACCAACATGATGATCGATGACAAAGCAAAGAACCAATATGATAACATATTCA
>CBFIBY010000172.1:0-4960 GCA_965660955.1 Crocinitomicaceae bacterium
CTTCGAGGTATCTTTCGCTAACTGGTCTTACACCAACAATTTTCATTTCCCCCTTCATCACATTGATCAACTGCGGAATTTCATCAATCCATAGTTTTCGAAATATTTTACCCCAGTCGGTTAAACGAAAGTCATCCTTTAATTTTCCGTTGTCATCATATCCGTTTTGTTTAATTATATAGTCCTGAATGAATTCAGAATAGGGATGCATAGTTCTAAATTTGTAAACTTCAATGACTTTCCCGTTTTTCCCAACTCTAGGCATTTTATATAATGCCCCATAGCTTGGTTTTACGGAAGTATTCGGAAGTCCTGTTTTAACAGCTATAGCATAAAGGATATTTTCAATAATTTGGATTTTTTCAACTTTGAATCCGCAACTGTATAACCTACCTAAAAATTCGGCCTTTGAAAGTTGTCTTTGATTGCCTTGGGTGACCGTGAAATATAATTTTTTAAGCCCCCAGACTTTCGGGAATACACGATGAAAAATAAAGCTAAGAAAACGATAAAGAGATCCGATAATTGGAATTTTATGAATTTTTATTCGTTCTCTTCGGCAAGCCAAGGTTTCTGCGCAACAAACAAAAACACCCCCAACATCAATAGTTTCGTTTACCCCTTCGAAGAATTTATTTATCCGTCTAATCCGATTCACTTGTTTTAAGTTGATCAGATGGCGAAATTTTACAATTTCGGGCAAATTGATTAAGCTTCGCGTTTTAACTAAGAGAGTTTGACTTGAATCAATGTCAATAAACTCAGCAATTAGTCGAACTAATTCAGGATTAAGCTTTTGTATTTTTTTTTTACTCAAACCAATTTATTCTAACCATTTCAAAACCTCAAAAGCTTCGGCATACTCAGCGTTTACCTGGGTTCCTCTAACATATGCCAAGCCGCGAACAAATTGCTCGGAGAAGTAATTTCTCTGTAATTTAATCTGAGATTCATATTTCGTGAGCATATCAATTTTTGACTCAATGTCTTTTTCTTCAAGTTTCACAAAAAAGTTTGTGTTAAATTGAAGTTGATTCCAAGGTAATTCGTAGCAAATGATACTACAATTTGATTTAAAAGCACGAATCATTTCATTAGAAACTACACTATGATCTTGGTGATAGTCACTTTGAGAAGGACCTATTACCATTGTTGGTTTAAATTCTTTGCGAATTTTGACCAAGTTTTCGAGAATTTCTTGCCGTCTGGTATGAAGATTCCTAACTTTGTAATTATAAATAATACTATTTGAATCATCCAATCCAAGGCTCTTGATGACATTTTGAAATTCAACTTTTAACGTATCCTTTGGCAAATTGTCGGGTAAGGATTCCTCAGCAGTCGAAAAAGCTACCCACAAAATGTTATGACCTTCACGAATAAGTTTTGAAATGTAACCACCGGCACCTAGTTCTGCGTCATCTGTATGCGGGCTGAGAATAAGGACGTTTTTTATCATAATTTATCTATCTTTTTTTGTCTTAATTTAAATTCATTCAAAGGTAGGCCAGGTATTCCTGCATAAACACCTTTTTTTTCGGTATCCTTGTTAACCAATGTCATAATTCCAACAAAAGTTTCATCATCAACTTTGATACCGTTTAGTATATTTGCGGAAGGTGCAATCCAGCAATTTTGACCTAATTTCACACTGCCGGCAACCATTGCGTTTGCTATCACAAAACTATTTTTACCGATAATCACATTGTGGGCTATGTGGACCAAATTGTCAATTTTTACTCCGTTGTGAATTTCAGTATTTCCAAGTGCGCCTCTATCAACACATGAATTGCAACCTATTTCTACCTCATTCCCAATGACGACACCGCCTATATGAGGAAACTTTTCATTTTCTCCTTTTTCATTCTTAGAATAACCAAAACCACAACCGCCAATTACGGTTCCACTTCCGATTTCAGTGTTATTTCCAATAACTACTTTATCGTAAATTGATACATTAGTATGAATGCTCGTATAGTCACCTATGGTAACTTTTCCAATAGAACAGTTCGCTCCAATATTTACGTTTTTGGCATTAAATTTTGCCTCAGGGTGTATTACGGCGCTTGGATGAATAACTCCCCATTTCGTCTTTTCAATCAATAATTCGTTTACGATAATTGAAAAAGTATGTTTTGGAGTTTCAGAAATCACGAGGTTCTTTTCTAGTTCTTTTGATTTGTCATTGATAACAGCAACTTTACTAACAACCACGGTAGACGCTTTAGTCGATTTTAATAAGGAAAAAAGTTTCGTTTCATCCGTAGTTTTAATCCAAGCGATATCATTTTCTTCAGCTCCAGAAAGTGTAGAAGCTCCAGAAATTTCCTTTTTCGTATCATATTCAATAAAGGATACGCTTTTGTTGTTTTTCAACAAATCTTTTATGTCGGAAAATTTAAAGTCCTTCATGTGAATGTAATATTTCTTTTAATACCTCGGTCGGTGTTACTTTGTTTTCTAAATATAATGCCAGTTTTTTTCTCAATTCGTGTTTATATTTTGTTTCCAAAATTTCATCAATTGTTTTACCAATATCCGATGGATAAGTTTCGCAGCAAATTTGAAATCCATTTTGTTCTAATTCACAATGAACTCCTGGTTTTGTACTTTCCTCGAGCAACTGATTGATGAGTATATTCGGTGTGCCTAACAATGCGGCCTCATTACAAGTCGTACCTCCTTCTCCAATTACTGCATCAGCAAAAAACAAAAAATCATGAAAACTATTTTCAGGAATGGATAGAATATCCTCTCCTTCGATTGTTTCAATCATTTCCGAAGATAACACTATTTTTCTGCCTTTCTCGCGAATTAAATGAACTATTTCAATTTTTTGCTCTAGCGTTAGACCAATTTTCCCCCAATCATGGCTTGCATCCCACGAAATAAATCGCAGTAAGACAAAAGGACTTCCTTTGGTATATTCATAAACAATCTTTTCGTTTGGCTTGAATTCAGACAAGTTTAAGTAGCTCGATTCCATGAATCCGTTAAAGAATGATTGTTTCTTACCTATATTTCTATTGAAATAAAACGGCGTGAATATTTTCTTAGAGAAAATAGGATACAAATGTCGCTCAAATGAAGCGTGTTCTGTATCGTTAAAGGCGTAATGGGGCTTACCTCTTAGAAAGGAAGCGTGAGCTGCGTATGTAGAAGGAAAACCAATAGAAAAATCTATATTCTTCTTGATTGAATAAAATAAGAGCTTTAAGTCGGTAATTAGGAGATACCATAATTTACCAACGAATCCTTTTTTTCCCTTTCCTCGGTTGTAATAGGACCAACCATCCTGTTTGAGCAATTCGAGAATTATTCCTTTTTCACGGGCTACAAAAAAAATGGTATGCCCGCTTTTTTTAGCATATAATGCAAAGTTTTTAAAATAGTGATAATGAGCTGGGTGCCCTATGTCAATTAAAATATTCACTTCGTAAAGGGTGTTGATTTTAAACGGAAGAAGCGAAGCATTCTATCCTTTTGATATTTTTTGACGTAGTCTTGTATTTCTTTTGGATACATAACGGCGTCACCATATAGATACCCTTTTATTAATCGAAAGGCATTTTTGAATAACCCTTTTGAAGTTAATCTAAGTGCTCTTAACAAACAATAGGAGAAAAGCGCACCAGTTTCTTTCATGGCTAATCCGTAATGGTACCAATCAACAATTGAAAGAGGAGGTCGTTGGGTTAAAAAAACGGCCGATTTAAACGTTTTTGTTGTTTTTCCAATCGAATTGGCATAGAATATAGGGTAGCTTTCCCAAGCATGATGAATTACTGGTAATTCGCCTCCAAAATCTTTCCAAAAGCTCATGCGAATTATTCTTCCTGATCCCGTTACAGCATTCGGAGCAACATTTTCTCGGCCTTTCAATATTCCTGCCGTAATTACAATTTCGTGGTCGTTATCCAGCTCATTAATTAAAATTTTTACGTAATCTTCTGATATCACAGTGTCACCGCCGATGACCATCAAATAATCCGCCGTTTGAAAGTTCTTTACGATATATCGATAACCTGCATTATGAGTTTCGGCAAGTTCTGGTTTGCCAAGCGCAGAGTAACCTCTATCTTTTAGTTCAATTAATTCACAACCTAGATCTATAGCGACGCGGGAAGTATCATCTTTTGACCCGTCATTTACAACTACTATTTTTGGCTCATAACCAGCAAATTTTATAGATGATTTTATCGCACTAATCGTTTTAGGTAGATGTTTTTCTTCATTTCTACAAGGGACAAATACTGGGAGAGTTTTGGTCATATTAATTTGTGCGTTTTTGTCTAAGTGACACCCCTTGAAAGGTTAACCAAAGTGGGTTGAGTGTAAGTGCAGTTGCAAACATAATCATTATTACAGAGATTAATAGTACATATTTTCCCTTCTGATTATAATGTTCAAATAAATGTTTGGAAAAGTAATAATATGAGAATAAAAAATATAGAATTCCTATAAGTCCAAATCGAGAAATAAGATCTGAAATACCATTTACTCTTACCAAAAATGTGTACTTGTTTTGCGTTCTCTCATACTCTTGCATACCCACTCCAAAAAGTGGTCTTTTTTTAAAATCCTTCCAATCCATAGATAATGATCCAAATCTACCCATTGATCGTCGCGCCAAATCTCTTCGCTCGTATTGATAATCTTCAATTTGGTCCCTCAAGGCTAATTCAGTAGTTACTTTCTCATATACGAAGGGTAAAGACACTATGTATGCGCCCAGCGAAAGGGAAAGCGTAATTAATAAAAACTTTCGTTTAATACTTTCGGAATTGAGAAAGAATAAAACTCCGATTGTGAAAAAACCAACAATGTAGGCGGTTGTTGAAAATGTAGTTAGCATACCAATAAAAAGGATTATTCCCCATTTATTAATTCGAAATTTATTCCTGATTAGGTTAAAAACAAGGGCAATGATTAACATGTTTGCGAAACCTTTGGGTTCCCA
>CBFIBY010000173.1:0-4671 GCA_965660955.1 Crocinitomicaceae bacterium
GAGTTGGCCAACAAATTCAGTGAATTAGAAGGTCGTCGACCACGAATAATGGTGGCAAAAATGGGCCAGGATGGGCATGATAGAGGTGCGAAGGTAATTGCAACCTCATTTGCCGATATTGGTTTTGATGTTGATATAGGACCTTTGTTTCAAACCCCAAAAGAAGCAGCAAAACAAGCTGTTGAAAATGATGTACACATTCTAGGAGTTTCAAGTTTAGCTGCTGGACACAAAACTTTGGTACCTCAGGTAATCGCTGAATTGAAAGCTTTGGGAAGAGATGATATCATGGTAATTGCCGGTGGTGTTATCCCAAAACAAGACTACGACTTTCTTTTTAACGCAGGTGTTTTTGGTGTATTTGGACCCGGAACAAAAATTTCGAAAGCTGCAATAGAAATTTTGAATCTATTGATTGAAAGTGCGCAATAGGGTATTTTAACTCGAAAAACTTGCATCTCGTCAAATTTTATCTATATTTTTGATTTCAGTAGAGTTTCGGCATGATACTTGTCTTTATTCTAACCAAACGATAAAACAAAAACAAATGAGAACCTTATTATTAGTATTAATTGGTCTACTATTTTCAATAGGAACGTACGCACAGCCGGACACAGGATATGATGATTTAAAGATCCTTTTCGCGGATGGAAGTTACAAAAAGCTTGTTCGCCAATGCGAAAAGTATATCAACAATGATAAAACGAAGAAAGACCCTCGTCCATACTTATGGATGACGAAAGCTCTATACGGAATAGACGTATCTGGCGAGGCGGTTGATGAATACAAGAATTCCTTTAAAGACGGTATCAATTACTTGGGCAAATGCTTCAAATATGATAAGGACGGTGAAGTTCAAGCTGAGCACGATGAATTCATTAATGAATATACTCTAGCATGTGTTGAGCGTATCATGGTTGATGTTCAAGCAGGTGATTACCGAAAAGCCTACAGCTGGAATATCAAATACAAGAAAATTGCGAGAAGCACCGTCGGGCGATTGTTCATGGAAGCTGCTCTAAAATTTAGAAATTCTGATAAAGGTGGTGCGAATACATCTTGGAAATTAGCGAATGTTGAATTAGAGAAATTAACTTCTGTTGAGGATATGTCTGAAGCAGATCGTCTTTTGTTGATGCATGGCGTTATCCAATCTGCTGAAGCAATGGTTGCTGGTCGTCAGATTGACAAAGCAAGAGCGTTATTAAACAAAGTTGCACCTTGGTTTGAGGATGAGGACGAATTTCAAGAAGAATACGACAAAGTCGTAAACTAAGACTAACGATTTTATACAAAGCCTGTTTCGGAATATCGAGACAGGCTTTTTTATTTACCACCTGAATTCGATTCAAAAATCAAAATGAATCAACGAGTCGATGCAATGTCATTTGAAAAATACGCTTGTTGAATTCTTTTGTGTTCGTTTTATACACCTTCAACTCTTCACGTGTCAAACATCCTAGAACGCATCCCAACAATGCTCCTCTTAAAATAGGCTGTTGAATGAATATTCGTAATCTTTCACTAAAAACGGTTCGTTTTCCTTTGTGTGCTATCACTGAATCGACATTTGGTTGCATCAATAACAGATCTAGCAGGACATCATTCTGCATTTTTAGTACAGGACGTAAAACTTGATTTTGAAAGTTCTCAATTAGTTGATCTAGTTCCTCGAGTGGAAGTACTGGGCGAAGTTCTTTCAGCGCTGCTTCATCGCGACTTTCGTTGTAATGTGTCATAGAAATAGAAAAAAAACCCATGCAGTAAGTTTCTGAAAGCCTCAGAAACAAGTTTAGGATTGCCAGAAATCTTTGTCAACCACGAAGTGGCCTTTAAATCCGTTGAAAGGTTTCATCCTTTACCAATATTTGGTTTACGGCCCGCCATTGAAATCTTGAGACGCCCCTTAATGTGATATTTTAAGCTCCAGATTAAGCTGCATGGGCGTTCGAATTAACGAACTTCGATTAAAATACGCTCGTAGCGCTCAATCGATAAGTAAATATCATGATTTTATTTAGGATAAAAAAGAGAAATTGAATTTAAAACAGAATTAATTGTGGCTTTTATTTAAATTCGTCAAAAGTTTACCAAATGTTGAATTCCGTTAAGAAGGTTCTCTATAAAATTTTACCCGAAAATACATTCCTCCAACTCCATCATTTTGGATTTTATACGATGTACAACTTAGGTTTCTTGAAGGGCAAAAAGGAATTCAAATATCACTACGGTGTAAAGACTTGGATTAATCCAACAGATCATGTGGTGGATATTGGCGCCAACTTAGGTTATTTTGCGAAAACATTTGCCAAATTGACGCCACAAGGTTCACTTACATGCATTGAACCGATTCCAGATTTCTACACTGTTCTAAAACGAAATTTATCTAAGTACAAGCACGTTACAATTCACAATACCGCTTTAGGGACTGAAAATGGTACAGTTACGATGACATTACCCAAAAGCAACGGCATGGTGAGAACAGGACTTCCGCATATTCTGGGAGAAAATGAGAGTGTTGATAATGCCGTACAAAAGGAAGTTAAAATCAGTTCAACCAAAGAGCTTTTTGGTGCATTAAAAAAAATCGACTACATCAAATGTGATATTGAAGGGTTTGAATGGATTGTATTCCAAGAAATGAAGGATATACTGGCTCAACACACACCAACAATTCAAATAGAAATTGGAGATGAAAATCTACCAAAAATGAATACCCTTTTAACTGAATTAGGATATGTTCAATACGGCGTTGTGGACTTTAAAGTTGTGAAGGACGAAATTCCTCAAAAGGAACAGGGTGATTATTTGTATATCCACAACTCAAAGGAGGAGCAGTTCTTGGGAAATATTCGTTAACCGAAAACACCCTCTGTCTCTTATGAAACAAAGGGTGTCAACACAAATCTTTATTAAAAGACTACAATGCTTGAATAGCTTTTATTTTTGCCTTAATTGCCTCTTGATCTTGGCTTACATTTTTAAACTTGTCTTTTTCTTTTTCTAATTCAGAAGCCGTTTTTTCAGCTGAACCGCTTTTCTTTTTGATGTAGTCACGAGAGTCAACAATAGATTTGTCGGCTTTCACGATTGCATTCTCATATTTCTCAATATTTGCTCTACTCTTCGCTTTTTTCGCTTCTGCTTTGGCAATTGATTTTTCAGACTTTGCAATGGACTTTGCATATTTTGCTTTCTTCTTTGCATTCTTCGCCATTAAATCCGGGTCATTTGTATTCCCAAGTTCGGCAATCTCCATTTTCTTCTTTTCAATATTCTTGTTTGCCGATTGAATAGCATTATCAGAAGTCATTATCGCCTTCTTATATTTTTCAATTTTGCTTTTACTTGAAGAGATTTTCTTTTCCGATTTAGCAATTGATTTTTCTGCTTTCCCAATGGCTTTGTCATTTTTTGCTTGATCTTTATTCAAACCAGAAACTTCTTTTTCTTGTGAAGTCACTACCTTGGTTTGATCATCCAATTGCTTTTGAAATACACCTACATAATACGCTTTGGCGAATTCTTTAACCACCACTTTCGCGTTTGCAGCTTCCGAAGCATATTGCGCAGAATTCACAAAAATATCCGCTCCAAAAAGCATAAACATTTGAAAATGCTTTCCCGAACCATCTTTTACAACCTGAGATTTTATCGCAAATTGTTTGTCACTCCAAACGGTATTGTTGAACTCTTCTCCGCTAGCCATGTTTCCCTTCGCTTTTAACTTCAAGTCAAATTTGGTGTTCATGTATTTCGTAAATGCCTCGATTATTGCTTTTTCTTCACCTTGAACAAGAACATCGAATCCATTTCTTTCAACGCCGTCTAATTTGTAATTACCTTCCATTACAACAAGCGACGTTGGAACTTGAATGTCTTGGGCAAAAGCGGATACCGAAACAAATGCCAGGAATAACAGTACTAATTTTCTCATTTTGATTTGATTATTTGTTTTTGATTATTTGTTCTCTGTTTCTTCAGATGGAGTCAATTTAGCCTTCAATTCGGCTATTTCGGAATTTTTCTTTTTGAATTTTTTGTAGTCAAAAATAGAAGAGGTCGCAAAACCGATTCCAATGCACAACATAATGATTAACGTTAAAGGCATTTTCATTTTGAAAAACACCAATATAACATCAACGGATTGCCAATTTCTCACTGCAAAAATAACAGCAAAAAGTCCTATGATAATTTTTAGAATGAGTTTTGCTTTTTGACCGCCACTCAGGTCATTCCAATATTCTTTCATTACTTCCAGTCTACGCTGTAAATATACGCAATAAGTGAAATAAACACTGTTATTGGATAGTTAAAACTAAGTGTCAGCGAACAATCCATTTCAACTCCTTCGAATTAAAGCCCGAGCTGTTTAGCCGAATTACATACTCTCCAGGAGCAACATTGTCTAGACGAAAATATCCGATTTCATCGGTCTTTGAAAAAAGTACACGTTGACCTTCCATATTAACAACTTCTACCGAAGCATTTGGAAAATAGTACACGTATGACCTATCATCCGTTGGATTTGGATACAAGTGCGGAAAATAATCTTGTTCAGGACGTATTGAAAACACATTACTCGTGCGCGAAACATCTTCATAAAGACCGCCCAAAAAGAAGGCCGCACCGTAACAACTAAAAGTAGACATTCCGCGCCATCCTTGGATA
>CBFIBY010000173.1:4681-4935 GCA_965660955.1 Crocinitomicaceae bacterium
GCACTAGTCGACGGTTCCCATGTTCCGTTAAGAGAGAATACGTAGAAATCCGTTTTGAAACTCGCGCTTTCACCCCAACCTCCTCCAACAAATGCTTTCGTACCCGCCTGAACTCCTCCCACATAGCCTCTGACCGAGCCTGGGAAGTCATCAATAGAATTCCACTGATCGTTTTTCCAGTCGTATTCGAAAAATTTATTCGAAAAAGTAAGCGGATTAATATTTAGCCCCGTTCCTGCAAAACACCTATCTCC
>CBFIBY010000174.1:0-4849 GCA_965660955.1 Crocinitomicaceae bacterium
CGAAGACCCAACGTATGATTGGAAATCACTAATCGATGACGACAACAAGTTTTCTGGAACGGAAGACGAATGGTAATTAAGGGCGCTACGCTTTTAGATCGTTCACCTTCGCGAACTTTTGGATCGGCTACGCCTGATGGACGTTGGAACGTTCACTTCGTTCACTGATGGATTTAGATTATTTCAAAAAAGCTAAAGTCCAGCAGGCTAGCCGGTCCAACATCTAACAGCGAAGCGCTCCAGCAGGCCGAGCCGAGCCGCTCCAACATCCAACTTCCATCCACGAACAAATCCTTTTATTATCTTTACCGAAAAATTAGTAGAATGGCGCAAAAACCATCCATTCCCAAGGGAACGAGAGACTTTTTACCGGTAGAAGTAGAACGAAGAAATTATATTTTCGAGACGATTAAAAACGTTTTCAAAAAATATGGATTCGGTCCTATCGAAACACCAAGTTTTGAGAAGTCGTCAACCTTGATGGGAAAATATGGTGAAGAAGGTGATCGCCTGATTTTCAGAATCTTGAACTCTGGAGACAAAATGCTCAAAGCCGATACAGAAGCTTTAGCCGATAAAAACCTTCCTCGTTTTGCAAATTCTCTCGCGGAAAAAGCTCTGCGTTATGACTTAACCGTTCCTTTCGCACGTTTCGTCGTTCAACATCAAAATGAAATCTCTTTCCCCTTCAAACGATACCAAATTCAACCTGTTTGGAGAGCGGACAGACCACAGCATGGACGCTACCAGGAATTCACGCAATGCGATGCAGATGTCGTGGGAAGTGATTCTTTGTTGCATGAGGTGGACTTGATTTTTATTTTCGATGAGGTACTTTCGACCTTAAAAATTCCAGATTTCAGTATCAAATTAAACAACCGAAAAATACTTTCAGGAATCGCTGAAATTAGCGGCGAAGCGGAAAAGATCATCGATATCACGGTTGCTATTGATAAACTAGACAAAGTAGGTGAGGAAGGCGTCATCAAAGAATTGACCGAAAAAGGAGTTTCTGCTTCGGCAATAGATATTATTAAACCGCTTTTCACTTTGACAGGTGATAATAGAACGTGTCTCGATACCATGGAAACCATGCTTGCGAAAAGTGAAATTGGATTGAAAGGAATTGAAGAATTGCGTTACGTTCTCGACAAAGTAGATATGCTCGGATTGTCACAAGCGAAATTAGAATTTGATGTGACACTTGCCCGCGGGTTGAACTATTACACAGGTGCTATCTTCGAAGTGAAAGCGAACGGTGTGAAAATGGGAAGTATTTGTGGCGGAGGACGTTACGATGATTTGACAGGTCTTTTCGGAATGAATGGCATGTCTGGTGTTGGGATTTCTTTCGGTGCGGATCGCATTTACGATGTCATCCACGAATTGAATCTCTTCCCTGAAGAAGTGGGACAAACTTTGGACGTATTATTCGTCAATTTCGGAGAAAAAGAACAGGATTTCTGTCTGCCGATTTTGAAGCAACTCCGCGAGCAGAATGTAGCCTGCGAGATTTACCCAAGCAAAGCGAAAATGCAAAAGCAGATGAAATACGCCAACGACAAAAACGTCCCGTATGTGGCGATTGTCGGAGAAAATGAAATGAAGAGCGGAAACGTTCAATTGAAAAATATGGAAACAGGTGAACAAACAAATGTTTCACCAAACGAATTAATTGCGAAATGGGCGAAATAAAAGTGGTAGAGATTGGTCATGATTGGCTGACTTTAGATCAATTGGAAGAGATTCTCGCTGGAGATTTTCAGTTGAAATTGGGAGCAAAAGCGAAAACGAGCATTCAAAAGTGCCGCGATTATTTGGACAAGAAAATTGCCAAAGGAGGTGATTTAATTTATGGAATCAACACAGGTTTCGGATCGCTTTGTAATACGGCTATTTCGACCGAAGATTTAGAAACTTTGCAAGTCAATTTAGTCCGTTCACATGCTTGTGGAGCGGGAGAAGAAATTCCAAAGGAAATTGTAAAACGAATCATTCTCTTGAAAATCCTAGGCCTTTCAAAAGGACATTCTGGTGTTCAAGTCGATACGGTTGAACGTTTGATTTTCTTTTACAACAACGATATTTTACCCATCATCTATTCGCAAGGAAGTCTCGGTGCTTCGGGCGATTTAGCGCCTTTGGCTCACATGAGCATGGCCTTGATTGGCGAAGGCGAAGTTTGGGTTGGAGATAAACGCATGTCGGGCGAAAAGATGTGTAAACAATTCAAAATCAAAGGAATTCGTTTGCAATCCAAAGAAGGTTTGGCGCTACTGAATGGAACGCAATTCATGAGCGCTTATGCAAGTTACGCCGTTGCCCATGCGATGAAATTATGGCAACAATTCAATATCGTTGGTGCGATGTCATTGGAAGGTTACGACGGAAGATTGAACGCTTTTCAGGCCAATGTGCATGATGTTCGCAACCAAGAAGGACAAAAAACGACAGCGGCAATGTTCCGTAGTCTTTTGGAAGGAAGTGAAATCATTAAACGCAAAAAGGAACATGTACAAGATCCCTATTCGTTCCGTTGCATTCCCCAAGTTCACGGAGCTACGTTAGATACAATCGGTCATTGTTCCAAAGTGGTAGAAAGAGAAATCAACGCGGTGACGGATAATCCAACGATTTTTCCAGACGAAGACGATGTTGTTTCGGCAGGAAATTTCCACGGTCAGCCGATGGCATTAGCTTTGGATTTCATGGCAATCGCCTTAGCGGAAATGGGAAGTATTTCAGAACGAAGAGTCTACAAATTAATTTCTGGGACGAGAGGTTTACCCGCTTTCTTGGTCGCTGCACCCGGTTTGAATTCAGGATTTATGATTCCTCAGTACACAGCAGCAAGCATCGTTTCACAGAACAAACAATTGTGTACACCTGCTTCGGTTGATACCATCGACTCCTCAAACGGACAAGAAGATCACGTAAGCATGGGAGCCAACGCCGCAACGAAATTGTATAAGGTGATTGAGAATTGTTACTCTATTCAAGGAATTGAATTATTGAACGCTGCTCAAGCTTTGGACTTCAGAAGACCGATGTACAGCAGCGAAGCCATCGAAAGTTTACACAAAGCGTATCGCACGCGTGTAAAGTTTGTTAAGACTGACGTTTATTTGCACGAGCTGATGGCGGAAAGCATTAGCTTTGTGAAAGATTGGAATTAATCAATGGCTTTTAAAGTAGATATGAAACGCGGTGAAAATCGCCCTGGGATGTTGCTCGTAGTTTGCATCCTGAGTTGGATATACATCGGATTCTACTTTGTGGTTACCCTTTACCAATTAATATCTGGTCCTATTTCTTCCGCTAAAATAGCTGAAAACAAAACCACAATCAAAGGCGCTGTGCTCGAAATGCGCAATTCTGGCTTACACACCCTCGCCGATTTCTATGAGAAGCTAGGCAACATGACAAACGTGCTGAACGAGAATCACTATCAAGCTTTTTCCTTGACTCTTTTGGTATTTGTCATCGGATTCGTAGGTGTCAGTATGATGTTTTTAGGTCGCAAATTAGGCTTCCATTTGTACATTATTTATTCCATCCTTTCCATCGGGCAATTGTATCTATTCTTTTCCGCCGATGAAATCCCGAGTTTGATGACGTGGTCTGAATTGATCATCGCAGGGATTTTTATTGTGATGTACGCGGTGAACCTAAAGTGGATGAGATGAAAATCGAAGATTTTCAAGTTTCACGTTTCGAGTTGAAAGTTTTCTAGTTAGTTCCCATTTCAATTGAACCCTTAACTAAATCAACTCGCAACTCACAACTAGGCAACCCGCATCTCCAAACTTGTAACTTCTTCAGCAAATATTATCTTTGATAAAAACTATAGAAAGATGCTTAAAATCGACATGCACACCCATATCATACCAAAACATTTACCGAATTGGACGGAGAAATTTGGGTATGGGAAATTCATCTTTTTAGAGCACAATGATAACGGTACGGCAGATATGATGCAAGGTGGAAAATTCTTCCGGCGCATTGAAGAAAACTGCTGGGACGAAGATATTCGCATCACCGATTACGAGAAATTTGCTACGCAAACACAAGTGGTGTGTACCATTCCCGTTATGTTCAGTTACTGGGCAGAAACGAAGGATTGCGTTGAATTGTCACATTTCTTGAATGATCATATCGCAGATTTGGTCGTGAAGTATCCGAAGAATTACATTGGACTGGGAACGGTTCCGATGCAAGATACAGAAGCCGCGATCAAAGAATTGGAACGTTGCAAGGAAATTGGATTGGTCGGTGTTCAAATTGGTTCCAATATCAACGACAAAAATTTATCGGAAGATCAGTTCTTTCCTTTCTTCGAAGCGTGTGAGAAATTAGGTATGGCCGTTATGATTCACCCGTGGCAGATGATGGGATTCGATTCCATGGAGAAATATTGGTTGCCTTGGTTGGTGGGAATGCCAGCGGAAACTTCCCGAGCGGCTTGTTCGCTTATTTTTGGTGGAGTTCTCGAGCGTTTGCCGAATCTTCGTGTTTGCTTTTCGCATGCGGGCGGTTCGTTTTTGCCGACCTTGGGTAGAGTGGAGCACGGTTTCAATTGTCGTCCAGATTTAGTAGCTATCGATAACCCGATTAATCCAAGAGAATATGTAGGTAAATTTTGGGTGGATTGCATTACGCATGACATTGACGCCTTAAAGTATATTCTGAATCTTCAAGGAAGTAAACGTGTTTGTTTAGGCTCCGATTATCCCTTCCCGCTGGGTGATTTGGAAATTGGAAAATTCATCGAAGAAAGCGATTTATCGAACGAAGTGAAAGAAAACATTTTCGCCAATTCTACCTTGGAATGGTTGAATCTCGACCCGAA
>CBFIBY010000175.1:0-4842 GCA_965660955.1 Crocinitomicaceae bacterium
AATCCCAACTCTCAGGTTGGGATTTTTTATTTCATATAATTTTAAAACTGGATTGAGCATTCCGATGCAATCGGAACGGATATACGTTCGCCCCCTACCTGCCTGCTAAAGTGTAACGGAGGTTGGTCAGGCTTGTCTGAAGTGTCGATTAGACAGGCAGACTCACTAATCCCAACTTATCGGATGGGATTTTTTATTTACAAATAAATATAAACTCCAAAAATCTATTTAAAATTAAGCCACAAATTGGGTATTAATTCTTATTTTTTGGTTTATGTTTCATTTGTACATTTTATACAGTGAATCCCTTGAAAGATTTTATGTTGGCCATTCAAACGATCTTGAGGCAAGGGTAAAAAGGCATAATCGTGCAGGAAACAAATACACCTCCAAAGGTCAGCCATGGAAACTAGTGTATTCTGAGGAATTTAGTTCCAAAGAATTAGCATATGCGAGAGAAAGACAAATAAAAAAATGGAAGAGCAGTAAGATGATATTAAAGTTAATTGATGAAACTGGATTGAGCATTCCGATGCAATCGGAACGGTTATAGGTTCGACCAACACTTCCAGATTCAAAATATATGAGCATGATTCAAATCAGTTTATTCCCCGCAGATATTCCTTAAATTTGGTAGAAACAAGTTAACATCATGAAAATTGGAATTGCACTCTCTGGCGGTGGAGCTAGAGGAATAGCCCATTTAGGAATACTCAAGGCACTGGAAGAATTTGGTGTGAAACCTTCGATTATGTCGGGAACAAGTGCGGGTGCAATTGCAAGCGCCTTTTATGCCAAAGGGTATTCCATTGAACACATCCTAGAAATATTTGAACATGGAAACTTCTTTGGTCCAACGAAATTACTTTGGAACCAAAAAGGATTGTTTTCGATGAAAGGTTTTGAAGAAATCTATGCAAAATACTTCCCGACGAATTCTTTCGATGATCTTAAATTCCCGGTTTACATTGCAACAACAGATATTCTCAAAGGTGAAATTCGCTATTTTTCTACCGGTGATATTTCGGCCGCATTAATGGCTTCAAGTTGTATCCCTGTTCTTTTCGATCCAGTGAAACTAAATCATTCGCTTTTTGTAGATGGCGGAATTCTCAATAATTTACCGATTGAACCCATTGTCGACAAATGCGACAAATTGATTGGTGTTGACGTTAATTCCATTCGCCATGAAGAAGTTGAAATTCGTAAATCAAACCTTTTGGATAGAAGTTTCCATCTGTCTATGTCGGAATCCATAAAAGCAAAAGGAAAACAATGCGACTTGTTCATCCAACCACCTGAAATGAGTCAATTTGGTTTGTTCGAGGTTAAAAAGAGTCGAGAAATCTTTGAGTATGGTTATCAACATGGATTGAAATTGGAAGAAGCTGTGAAGGGAATGATGAGTTCTTGAATTATGAGTTTAGAGTTGAGTGATGAGTGATGAGTGATGGGAATAAATAAGAATGACACCTTCATTGTTCTTTAGCTGATAAACATCATAGTTTTCAAAATAAACCACTACTACATTTGTTGTCTTAACTTTATCCAATGACAGATCAAGAAATTGCCAAAGAAGTTTCCCTTCAACATATCACGAAAATCGCTGAAAAATTAGGTGTTGACACAAACGAAATTGAAATGTTCGGTAAATACAAAGCCAAACTTCCTCTAAACATTATAGACAAGAACAAAGCAAAAGAAAGTAATTTAATTCTTGTGTCAGCCATCTCTCCTACCCCGGCTGGTGAAGGAAAAACGACTATTTCTATTGGATTGTCAGAAGGTTTAAATCGACTGAATAAAAAAACAACGGTTGTATTGCGTGAACCTTCACTTGGACCTGTTTTTGGAATAAAGGGTGGCGCGACAGGCGGAGGATATGCGCAAGTGTTGCCTATGGAAGACATCAACTTGCACTTCACGGGTGATTTTTCAGCAATTGAAAAGGCGCACAACTTGCTTTCCGCTTTAATTGACAACAACCTCCAAAGCAAAACCAATTCGCTCGGAATAGATGCACGAACGGTTGCCTGGAAACGTGTCATGGATCTGAATGATAGAGCACTTCGCAATGTCGTTGTAGGTTTAGGTGGAACAACTTCTGGTATCCCGCGAGAAACTGGATTCGATATCACCGCCGCTTCAGAAATCATGGCAATTTTGTGTTTGTCTACCGATTTGAAAGACTTAAAAACTCGTATGGGGAATATTTTCGTCGGCTATACATTCGATAAAAAACCGATTTACGCCAAGGATTTAAAAGCTGGAGGTGCTATGACTGCCTTGCTAAAAGATGCTATTAAACCAAATTTAGTGCAAACCATTGAAGGAAACCCTGCGATCATTCACGGCGGACCATTTGCCAATATCGCGCAAGGAACCAATACGGTTATCGCAACAAAAATGGGAATGTCCCTTTCTGATTATACAGTTACCGAAGCAGGTTTTGGAATGGATCTCGGTGGCGAAAAATTCTTGGATATTAAATGTCAAAGTGCTGGATTAAAACCAAAAGCCGTCGTTTTGACGACAACTATTCGCGCGTTGAAATATCATGGTGGAGCTGATTTGAAAGAATTGACAACGCCGAATTTGGAAGCCTTGCGGAAAGGACTTCCGAATCTGGAAAAACATCTGGAAAACGTAGTAAAATTCAACATTACTCCCATTATCGCCATCAATAAATTTGTGACGGATGCAGATGCTGAAATCAATGTCATCCAAGAATTTGCAGCAACTAAAAACATAAAAGTAGCCGTAGCGGAAGTTTGGGCAAAAGGAGGCGAAGGCGCGCTTGACTTAGCGCAATGTGTTATTGATGTGGTGGAAGCAGGAAAATCAGATTTCAAACCGTTGTATGATTGGAAGGCACCCGTTGAGACCAAAATAGCCACAATTGCCAAAGAAATATACGGGGCAAGTCACGTAGAATACACCAACGACGCTAAAAAACACCTGAAAACCATTTCAGACTTAAATTTGAATGCTCTCCCAATTTGCATGGCCAAAACCCAAAAATCACTTTCGGACGACGCCAAGCTACTCGGCCGACCTAAAGACTTCACCATCACCATCCGCGAAATTGAAATAGCTGCTGGTGCTGGATTTTTAATTCCGATTACCGGAACGATGATGCGCATGCCTGGTTTGCCGGCTCATCCTGCCTCTGAGGGGATAGATGTGAATTTAGATGGGGAGATTACGGGGCTTTTCTAACGCTTTTTTTTACGTGGGTTGAAAATGTGCTACCCTTATTTATTCATATAAGGTTGCCATTCGACAAGGACATATTTGGTCTGGTTGTTTTCAGTGCGTTTGTTAAAACCATATTCATAACAGAAAAGATACACATCGCCCTTTTTATTTTTCCAATAATGGGTTAAGAATTGAGGATTGAATCCTGCGGCTAGTAGTTTTTCTTCTCGAATGGTGGATTTTCCTGCTTTGTTGAATTCTTTTAGTAGCCTTCTGTTTTTTTTCAGTTGCAAATCGATGGATTTGAAAAGGCTCTGTTCTTTCTGTTTATTTTTTTCGTAGAAGTGGTTGGATTTGCAATAGTTATCACAGTACTTTTTTCCTGCCCGACCGATGAGTGGGGCTTGGCAGTTTAAGCATGTTTTATTCTCATTCATAGTGATGTCATAAATTTGAGAATTAAATAGATTAACCGTCGAATTAAACGTTTAATTCGACGGTTAAATTAGTTATAGTTTTACGATTCATTGTTCTTTTGGCAAAAAAATCAACTCATGGATAACCGCAAATCGATTAGTTTGAAACACTTATTAATTACCGATAACAAATTCATCGGGATACAGTTTCACCCGGATAAAGTGATACAAGCTTTGCTCAAAGAACTCCCTGAAATCAAATGGAGTAAGGAATTTGGAATGGCGTATGTGCCCAACAATAAGACCAATTTAAATTTGATTTACAAAAAGTTTAGAGGCGTCGCATGGGTCAATACCAATTATTTCTTCACGCATAGACGTATCAATCAAGACAATGAAGAAGTTAATGTGGATTGGTTCCGAAAACGCGAATTGCCTGTTGGCTATCGGGCCTGCCCAGAAGAGTATTTGCTCAAATTGGAATTAAAACGGTATGCAAATAATACGGTCAAAACGTATGTGCAATGTTTCGAGAAGTTCATCAATGCCCAAACGGAACAAGACCTTATGCGTATCAACGAGCAGGACGTTCAGGCTTACCTTCAGAAATTGATTCAAGAAAAGAAATCGAATTCGTATGTCAATCAAATGATCAACAGCATCAAGTTCTATTATGAAATCGTAAAGGGGATGCCGAATCGTTTTTATAGTGTGGAACGGCCTCGGAAGGAGCATACCTTACCGAAGGTGCTCTCCAAGCAAGAAGTGAAAGATATTATTGAAGCCACCACAACCATAAAACACAAATGTATCTTGAGTTTGATGTATTCTTCAGGTTTACGTGTAGGTGAATTATTGGCGTTGAAACCAGAGGATATTGATAGCAAGCGCATGCAAGTACGAATCAATCAGGGAAAAGGCAATTATGATAGGATGACTTTGTTGTCGCACAATGTATTGCAAGATTTGCGCGAATATTATAAAGAGCATAGGCCAACGCAGTGGTTATTTGAATCCCCGAATGGCGACAAATATAGTTCGAGTAGTGTTCAAAAAATTATAAAAAAAGCAGCGGCAACTGCTGGGGTACATAAAAAAGTACATTCGCATATGTTTCGGCATAGTTTTGCTACTCATTTATTAGAAGAAGGGATTGACTTGCGATACATACAATCCATTTTGGGTCATAAGTCGAGTAAAACGACTGAAATATATACCCATGTAGCAA
>CBFIBY010000176.1:0-4830 GCA_965660955.1 Crocinitomicaceae bacterium
CAATCTTTTCGCTTTTATTATTCCTTTTTACAAATTGAATTTCTTGTGTTTGCCAACTCGAACTTGAAATCATGTAAAAATTTAGTAAACTCGTTTCTTTCAGGATGAAAGAGAATAAAAGAGCACCAATTAAAATTGGGGTTACACTCAGTAGTTTCCACAATTTTGAGGAAATTAAAAATAAATTGAGGAAAAGAATAGTTGTTAAGGCAACAGGTACGCCGAAATAAACGAACGTTTTCAAGTCTTGTCCTTTAATTTCCAACAAGCAGTAATAATCTAAAAATAGAGCTGTCATAAAGACAACAAAGAAACCGTTCAAAACGAGAAGAATTCTATTGTAGCTCAATTAAGTGTTGACCTTCAAAATGTTAGAGATGCTTTAACCCCTCAATAGCTTGCTGAATGTTTTTTCGAATCTCCGAAATGGAAGCATTCATCATATAGCAAGGTGCGGTTATGATTTTGTTCTCCTTGTCAATCTGAATTTCTCGAATTGTTTTCATTTCAGTTTGGGCGCCAATTCGTTCCATTCCGCCTGAAAAATCAGATATTTCATATGGACTTCCTTCTTTGTCGCTGCCTATGGTCATAGATGGAGATGTGTCGCTTCCCTCAAAAGCTTTCGCCAAAACAATTGGACTTACGCACAAAGCGATAATTACCTTTTTCATTTGGTTCATTTCCAATATGATTTTTTGCACTGAAGGTAAAATATGTCCATCTGGACCTTCAAATGCCCATGAGGTGAAATTTTTCGCACTACCGAAGCCACCTGGTATCAATAAGACGTCCAAATCTCGAAGAATTATGTTTTCAATATCCACAATTTCTCCTCGGGCAATGCGGGCCGCTTCAACTAGCATGTTTCTCGTCTCTTTCATTTCTTCACCATTGATGTGGTTGACAACATGATGTTGATCGTGATTGACGCCTATGCAAATGTATTCGTGACCTGCTTCTTCTATAGCCAACATGGCCAATACACTTTCTTGAATTTCCGCGCCATCATAGACGCCACAACCGGATAGTAGGATACCTATTTTCATATTATGAAGTTAATCATAATCCGATTAACGTAAAAACAGTTGCTGTTAATTTTTGGGATCAGATAAGCTGAGTAGAAAAGTGATTAAATCCTTTCTTTCCTGATTTGTTAGCACAAAGGGTTGGATAATGGTACTCTGATTAAAATGTCCATTTCCTCCTTTTTCATAATGAGCAATTACTTCAGAGATTGAACTCATAGATCCATCATGCATATAGGGTGCCGTTCGTTCCAAATTACGTAATGTCGGTATTTTGAAACTTCCTATTTCAGTTGAGTCGTTATTTATTCTATAGCGACCTTTGTCTTCAATTTCGGTATAGTCGGCATATAAGCCATTGTTTTCATTTTTGAAATTTGTGAAGAAAGGTGCGTCATGACATTTTGTACAATACAATTTCTCTGAAAATAATTTCCAACCTCTTTTAGCGCTTTGTGAAATGGCGTCTGCATTTCCTTCTTGAAATTTGTCAAACGGCGTTTCGTAGGAAACAATGGTTCGCTGAAATGCAGCTAAACTTCGTGTTAATACATACGCATCAAAATCCCGATTAAAAATTCTTCGGGCGGCTTGTTGATATTCAGGATTGTGCTCAAGCTTCTGAATAAGTGTCTTCATGTTATTCGCCATTTCAGCAGTGTCTTTTAGAGGCACAACGGCTTGCATTTCTAAGGAGGGGATTTCACCGTCAAACATAAGTCTGTGCTGGTAACCAACGTTTAATAGAGTAGGTGTATTGCGCATTGAAAGTCTCCCATGAACGCCTGGACTTAATTTGTTCCCATCCGTAAAAGCTTTCTCTGGAATATGACAACTTGCACAGGAAATTGTATTGGTGAGTGAAAGTTGCTTATCGAAAAATAGTTTTTTTCCCAATTTCACTTTCTCATTCGTCATCGGATTGTCCTGGGGAATTTCCATTTTTCCCAAGCGAGTTTCAAAAGTATTTGAAGAGGTGCACTGAAAAAGTAAACCCACAAAAAAAGCAAACAAAACAATCAGTCCTATTTGCTTTTTGTGATTCATTCTATTGTATTATAATTCTTTCGATTTATCCAGTACATCCCAGGTGTGGTCCGCCAACAATTTTGTTGTTGCTATGTAATTGAACAATTCACCGCTTTTTCCCCAGTCATATGGACCAATGAGGGATAAGAAGTACGAACCATCCTCTTTTTTCTCGTATAAAAAATAGGTGTGATTTATCAACGGCTCGAAGCGCATTTCCGATTGGTAAATATATTCTGAAATCCGTTTTCTGTCTTGTAGTTTGTTAGCCTGATCGGAAAGCAATTTCATTTGCTCATAAATCTGAGCCATTTGCATATCCGTCTGATGATCCATTGCTGACAGCGCACGTCCTTTGATTTTGCCTTTATCTTCTGGTTTTACCAATGCAGAGCCAGCATGATGCGGGTAGGCCAATGTGCTCGGTTTTTCCGTTATTTTATCGGGATCAATCGGATTTATAAATTCTTCTTCACTCATGATGTTCTAACATTTCACAAAGTGGAAAGTTTATTTTTTGTATTCTTTTATCGTTTTTTCAATAATTCCAACACATTCCATCAATTGCTCTTCTGTCATGACCAAAGGTGGAGCAAAACGGATGATGTTACCGTGTGTTGGTTTGGCTAATAACCCATTGTTTTTCATGGCAACGCAAAGATTCCACGCTGTATCGCTATCGGGAGAATCATTTACAATAATTGCATTCAATAATCCTTTTCCTCTTACTTTAACAACTAAATCACTTTCAGAAATAATACGATTCATTTCTTTACGGAAAATATCACCTAAGCGACGTGCATTTTGTGCTAAGTTCTCGTCTGCAACAACATCAAGAGCGGCAATAGCAACTTTCGCCGCAATAGGGTTTCCGCCAAAAGTGGAACCATGTTGACCGGGTTTGATTACCTCCATTACATCGTTATCGGCTAGCACAGCCGAAACAGGGTAGGCTCCACCAGAAAGGGCTTTTCCTAAAATTAAAATGTCTGGTTTAGTATATGTTGTTTGTTGTTCACAGCGATTCTCACACGAACAATTGCCACAAACAGCTAACAAGCTCCCTGTTCTTGCAATTCCTGTTTGCACTTCATCGGCTATAAATAGCATTCCGTTGGCATGACAAATGGCTTGAGCAGTAGAAATAAAGTCTTCATCTGGTGTATAAACTCCGGCTTCTCCTTGAATAGGTTCTACTAGAAATCCGATTACATTTTTTTGTTTTGCGACTTCTTCTAAAGCTTTTGTATCATTATAAGGGATAGAGATAAATCCACCTGTATACGGGCCAAAATTATCTTTTGCATTCGCGTCATCCGAAAAAGAGATGATGGTCGTTGTTCTTCCGTGGAAATTTCCTTCACAAACGACAATTACAGCTTCGTTCTCAGCGATTCCATTTTTTTCGTATGCCCATTTTCGACATAGTTTGATAGCCGTTTCAACCGCTTCTGCTCCTGTATTCATAGGAAGCACTTTGTCTAATCCGAAGTATTCGGTTATGTATTTTTCGTAAGGCCCAAGTGCATCGTTATAAAAAGCTCTTGAAGTCAAACTCAAGGTTTGTGCTTGCTCCGTCATTGCATTTACAATTTTCGGATGGCAATGACCTTGATTTACAGCAGAATATGCGGACAAAAAATCATAGTATTTCTTTCCCTCAACATCCCACACGTGAACACCTTCACCACGACTCAAAACCACAGGTAGCGGATGGTAATTGTGCGCTCCGTGTTTGTCCTCTAATTGTATGTATTCTTTTGATGATTGTGCTTGCATGGTTGTACTCATATCGTATTGGAAATTATTATTTAAAATCTAAATGTAATGTGCTATACAGCGTAAATCGCTATTACACAAAGTTAACGAAAGTCGACTGATTTTCTATTTTTTTTGTTGGAAATGTACGAGAGAAAAGATTTCCTTGTATCTTCATAGAACTGAAACAAACATAGATCATGGATTTTTTTAAGAATAATATTTCCTCCTTATTAATAGCTCTAGCTATTTTATTCGGTTTAGGTTGGCTGGGGAATGCATATGTTAAACGCGGTCAGGTTCACCAAGCTATTAGTGTTAAAGGAATGGGGTCTGAGGATTTCACGAGTGATTTGATTGTTTGGAAAGCTAGTTTTTCTAAACGTAGCATGGATTTGAAAGATGCCTATGCCAATTTGAATTCTGATCGAACAAAAATCAAGCGTTATTTGAAATCAAAAGGAATAAAAGATGATGAAGTTGTGTTTCTGGCGATTGATATTCGAAAAGACTTCTCATATGAATATGATACCTACGGTTCGAAAAGAAGTCAAGTCTTCAAAGGCTATATATTGGATCAACAATTCAAAATAGAATCCAGAAACGTAAATAATGTAGAGAACTTGTCTAGAACAGCGAGTGAATTAATTGATATGGGTATGGAATTAGTGTCTTATGCTCCAGAATATTACTACACCAAACTTGCCGAATTAAAGATAAAAATGATAGAGTCAGCAACAAAAGATGCCAAAAAACGAGCCATGACGATTGCTGATAATGGTGGCGGTAGTTTGGGAACTCTGAAAAATGCAGATCTGGGTGTGTTTCAAATTACGGGTCAAAATTCTTCCGAAGATTACAGTTGGGGTGGAAGTTTTAATACGAGTTCGAAGAAGAAAACAGCCAGTGTAACGATTCGCCTGAAGTACGAAATAGACTAACCGATAGAATTGGTATATTTGACAAAAAAAATAAGTAGAATGCCGAGTAAAAGAAATTTAAAGAAAACGGTGAA
>CBFIBY010000177.1:0-4816 GCA_965660955.1 Crocinitomicaceae bacterium
AATTTCTTCCTGTCTTTTTGATATCGTTTTCGCTTTAGCAGGAGCTTCGTATGATAATGGATTCTGTATGTAAGTCATAACTAACGACTAAATTAATAAGTTTTTTGAAATTACAATGCTATGAATAGTAGTTTGTTTATTTTTTCACGTATTGTGTCAAAATAACAACTGTTTGTCCTTCAACTTTACCTTCGATGTGTTCTGGATTGTCTAGAACCAAGCGAATATTCCGAACCGCCGTTCCTCTTTTTGCCGTGAAATTACCTCCTTTTACTTTAAGATCTTTGATCAATACGACTGAATCTCCAGCGTGCAATTGAACTCCGTTTGAATCAACATGAACCGGGGCATCCGCATCAATTTGACCTTCTTTAGCCCATGATAATACGTCATCTTCTAAGTACATCATTTCGAGCAATTCATTTGGCCAGCCTTCGGACTTTAGTGAATTTAGCGTTCTGTATGCAACTACTTTGACTGCATCTATTTCGCTCCACATGCTGTCGTTCAGGCATCGCCAGTGATTCGCATCCATGTCTTTCTTTCCTAATAGTTGATCATTGCATTGTAAACAGGTGTGTACACAATTGCTAATAGAGTCTGATGATTTTGGCGCAACGACAAATATTTCTGTGGCTTCCGAACCGCATAATTCACAATTTCCACCGCTTCTTGCCTCCAGTTCTTTTTTCATAATCAGTATAATTCCGACAAAAATAAAGGAATTATTGGGATGAGATTGGGTTTTACAACTATTGACCTAAGAGAGTAATGAAACCGTGTTCATCAACGTTTTCTCCATCGGGCATGGTGCCTACAATCTTGTAAAAATATACACCTTCATTTAGTTTTCTACCTGTAAGATCGGTCCCATTCCAAGGAATATTTGGGTCGTTCGTATTGAAGACGAGGTTACCCCAACGGTTGTAGATTTGAACATCCATCTCTATATTGCATGAGTCGGAAAATTGAATGAAATCATTGGTTCCGTCGTTGTTTGGGGTAAAAACGTTGGCTATTTTGATTTTGCAATATTCAATTGGATCTACGGGCTCAATTACGATTGGTGGGTCAGGTGGGTCGTCATATCCAAAACAGCCGTCGGTAATTTTAGAAACGAAAATATCTTTTCTACCAAGTGCCGTAATTTGAAGTGAATCAGTGGACATTGTCAATTCGTAATAGCCACAAGAATAAATGTCGCAGCCGTTAACGTCAATTTTGTTTCCTCTATCTGGCAAGGCACCGCCGCCTTGTTTTGCCCATCTCCATTTGCCAAGTGTATCTATTGCAGCAACGAAGAACTGGGTGCTATCTGTTCCTGGGTCAAGTTCAATGGAACCACCAAACTTGGAAACACCTTTGAACTGTCCGGTTACGAATATATTGCCTTGGTCATTCGTTACGACACCGTTTCCTCTGTCGCCACCAGAATTTGATCCGGCTTTTTTCACCCATTGAAAAACCCCATCTTTCGTCATACGTGAAACGAAGATGTCTTTTCCGTTTGGACCACCATTGTTGTTTACGCTATCCGCACCAAAACCTGCTTTGTCTCTAAATTCTCCCGTCAAATAGATGTGATCATCGGGACTGAATGTTACGCCATTCGCTCTGTCATCAAGCGATCCGCCAGCGCGCCTTGCCCAAATGAAATTTCCATTTTGGTCGTACTTCACCACAAAAACGTCGTTTCCACCAATGCTTGTCATGGAAGTCGTTCCGAAGGTTCTTGTTCCATCAAAGCCACCAACCACATACAGGTTGTTCTCGTCGTCAATGGCGATGTCATTATCTCGCGAACCACTTTCACCATCGAAAGTTTCTACCCATAACCAATTGCCATTAGGATCCATTTTTGCCAAAAAAGCTAATGAATCATTTGGTGCAAGGGTTATTGTTATGGCATCGAAGGTTGCGTTTTCTGGGCTACTTGTGTTGTTTGAAATAAAGCCTGTGGTATAAATATTCCCCAACGAATCGGCAACAAGATTAAATCCGTGATCATCGTTGTATGGAAACCCACCAGCGTCGACTCCGGCATTTTTTAGCCAGATTTCATTTCCATTTCCGTCTAGTTTTAATACAAAGATTTGATCCGTATAAGATGTAGAATTGTACGTTGACAATGAGCCGAAGGTCATTCCACCCCAGCATGTTCCAGTAACAAACACATTTCCTTGGTTATCGAGACATAAACCCAAACCTCTGTCATCAAAGAAATTGTCCCCATATTTTGCCCATAAATAGTTTCCTTGCGGGTCGAGTTTTGCCACGAATACTTCCTTTGAACTAGGGTTTCCGAAAGGAATAGTGAATGGTCCGAAAGTAGCTTCTTCGTTATAAAATCCCGTGATAAAAATATTTCCATCGCCATCAATTTCTATATCAGTTGCTTTGTCGGACTCGGGACCACCTCCCGATACTAGCCAGTCGAAATCTTGCGCCTGAGAATTAAAGGCAGCAAAAAGTACGCATATGAAAAAGGCAAATTTTGTCATAAAAAGGTTGTCTATATATATGACTCATAAAATATGAGAATGGTTGGTTCATAAAATAAAATTTCATTTCTTAACTACAATTAAGCCATGTTATTTTGGCGCAGAGTATAATGAACTAGGCTTTTATTTTTGTTTCTATTTTTGCATTCGCCTCAAGTGTTTTATGTACAGGACATTTATCAGCAATTTGCATCAATCGTTGTCGTTGCGACTCGTCTAATTCTCCATAAATCTCAATTTCTCGTTTAAAAACATCTATTTTTCGTTGTGGTGTATTTTCTTCTTGAGCATCCATGGCGTGTTCTTTACCATGGTTCACATGAACGATAACTTTTTGTAGATTCCATTTCTTCCTTTCTGCATACATCCGCATTGTCATCGCGGTACAAGCGCCCAATCCAGAGGCAACGAAATCATAAGGTGATGGTCCAAAATCATTCCCACCGAAATCCTTTGGTTCATCAGCTGTTAAACGATGATTCCCAGCGATGACTTCACTTGTGAATCCTTCATTTCCGATGGATACTGCGACTTGATGTGGCGTCGATAAATTCTCTTTTTCTGGAATTTCAAGATATCGTTCTGCCCATCCTGCAATTACATTTCCTACGTAGACAGAGTCTTCTTTTCGACTCAATAGGTGATCGGCATTGTCGATAGAGATAAAACTTTTTGGATGATGTGCATATTGATACAATTCTCTTGCATTTTGAATGCCCACGGTTTCATCTTGAGGCGAATGTATGACCAGAAAGGGTTTTCGTAAGTTTTTTAAGGTCAATTCCATGGTTTTTGTTTCTAAATCGTCGATGAAATCCTTTTTAATGGTGAAAGGTCTGCCTCCAATTGCTACCTCGGCTTTTCCGTTCTCCGCAATTTCTTCTAGTCCCGACTGAAACAAATGTTGAACATGTTGTGGAGCTGATGGTGCGCCAATGGTTGCTACAGCTATAACATTTTCTAACTTTTCGGCCGCAAAAATGACAGCCGCTCCTCCTAAAGAATGACCAATGAGTAAGCTGGGCGCTTTATAATTCTCGCTCAGAAAGCTCGATGCGCAAAGCAAGTCTGTCACATTCGATGAAAAATTCGTCTCCTCAAATTCTCCTTCGCTTTCCCCGAGTCCCGTAAAATCGAAACGGAGCACAGCAATGCCCTTCTCATTCATTGCTCTAGCAATATTCCTTACTGCAGACAAATTTTTATTACAGGTAAAACAGTGTGCGAAAATTGCATAGGAATGAGGAGCTTGATCCGAAGGCAATTCTAACCTCGCAGATAATTCTTGTCCATCGGAATTTAGGAAACTTACTTTTTCAAAACTCATTTTAAATATATTGGATTACATTTCTTTGAGGAAAGTTACGACTAAAACTAACAAGAAATTTGATTCAAGTTCAAGTGTCTCTTGTGCTGAACATTATGTTTTGACTGTGCGGCGATTGAATGAATGTTTTGGAATTATTTTAAATTATTAGGAATAAAAATAAGGACCATCTGAATAGATAGTCCTTAATATTTTTAAAAATCTCTTCTTAATCAAGAAAATCTACTTTTCCAGAATCGAGGTTATAGTACGCTGACACTATTTTTAATTTTCCGTTTTTAACCGCGTTTCCAATAATGTCCGAGCGATTGTTCAAGGCTTTAGCATTTTCTTTAGCATTTACTTTTACCACCTCATTGACAGATGCTCCCTCGGGAGCTTTGGATATGGATGGTGTGATGTGCGCTAGAAGATGGTTCAAATTATATCCATTGTCTCCACCACCAATCGCAGCCGTCACGGCACCGCAACTCTGATGACCCAAAACAACGATCACTTCTGTGCCCAAATGAGCAACCGCATATTCAATACTTGCAATAGTTGATGTATTGGCAACATTTCCTGCAACACGTATTACAAACAATTCGCCGAGTCCCGAGTCAAATACTAATTCCGGAACCACTCGACTATCAGCGCAACTTAGCACAATGGTGTGTGGTTCTTGCCCCGTTGTTAATTCAATCCTTCTCGAGCCGTCTTGAAATTTTCCGTCAAGTTTGTCTGCGACGAAATTTGCGTTTCCAGATATTAGTTTTTCAATAATTTGCTCCTTTGTCATGTTCCATCTTAGTTTTGATTTTAGAATCTAAACATATAAATAAAATTAATAATACACCTAAAAAGCGCTTATGTTTTTACCCTTTGAAATCTTCTGCGTTATGTGATCCGTCACAATAAGGTTTATTTTTAGAGGCTCCACAGCGACAAAAAGCCGTCGTATTGTTCTTTACGCTTTCAACGTCATATTGATCTTTTAGCGAAATTGTTC
>CBFIBY010000178.1:0-4802 GCA_965660955.1 Crocinitomicaceae bacterium
TGCCATGATTGTTCAACGACAATTGGAAATAAACGCTTTCAAAGTTGAAGAATATTGGGAATTGAAAACGAATTATCGTGAAACTGAATTTCAATGCCAGATTGATCGGCTGACCTCTGAAGACAAAGCAAATAAGGGACTAGAATACCTGAAAGATAAGCCGTTTGAAGTGGTTTCTTTCGAGCAAAAGGAAGGGAAAGAGGGAAATCCGAGATTGTATGATTTAACTTCATTGCAAGTCGATGGCAACAAGAAATTTGGATTTTCAGCCGATGAAACCTTGAAGCAAATTCAGAATTTGTATGAGAAGAAATTGGTGACCTAACCGAGGGTTGACACGACGTACCATTCGGAAGATATTCACCCGAAAATTCCAAATATCCTTCGTGGATTGAAGTATTATTCTAGATTCACCGAAGTTCTTCTACAAAAACCGATTCCTAAATCGAAACAAGTTTTTAACGATAAGAAAGTAACCGATCACCACGCCATTATTCCAACGGGAATTGTTCCAAGTGGCATAACGCCCGCCGAACAACAAGTGTATGATTTGATCTGTAAACGCTTCATAGCGGTCTTTTACCCTGAATGTAAGGTGTCGAACACAACAGTAATGGGAAAGGTGGATTCGTTGGATTTTAAGGCAACAGGAAAACAGATGATCGAGTTGGGGTGGCGCGAAGTGTACCAAGATGATACGGCCAAAAAGAAGGACAAAAACGAGGAAAAAATAATGCCCGTTTTTGAAGAAGGAGAAAGTGGACCTCATGAGCCTTTTATTCACCAAGGAAAAACATCTCCGCCCAAACCTTACACGGAAGCGACTTTGTTAAGAGCGATGGAAAGTGCTGGTAAACAGGTAGATGACGAGGAAATGCGAGAGTTGCTTAAGGACAATGGAATTGGTCGTCCGTCTACGCGTGCGAACATCATTGAGACTTTATTCCGCAGAAAATACATCGAAAAAAAGCGAAAAAATTTGGTGCCGACGGCTACTGGAATGGGACTCATCGGAACTATTCAAAATGAAGTCCTAAAGAGTCCAGAGTTGACAGGAGATTGGGAAAAGAAATTACGCCTTATTGAAAAAGGCGAATACGAATCGGATGTATTTAAAAAGGAACTTTTCTTAATGGTTCGAGAGCTTTGCGATGAGGTTATTTTTAGCAATTATCGCCCGATTAACATTCTTCAAGAACCAGCTGAACCGACCAAAAAGGAACGGAAACCTCGAGCTAAAAAAGAGAAAGTTATCCTCGAAGAACTCGATTGTCCGAAGTGTAAAAAAGCCAAAATCATGAAGGGGAAAACGGCTATTGGTTGCTACGACTATAAGACTTGCGGCTTTAAAATACCTTTCGAATTACTCGGTAAAAAATTAACCGAAAACCAAATGATTTCCCTTCTTCAAAAAGGAAAAACGGGCACCATCAAAGGATTTGTTATTCCAGGAAACGCTGAACCGAAAAATGGGAAGTTGATTTTAGATGAAGGTTTTAATGTTGGGTTGGGGTAAGATCTTCATATTTAAACAAGTGGAATGAAATTTGTAAATTAGATTCCAAATTAAAAATCAAACCATGAAAAAATCAGTTTTATTCTTCTTATTCACCATGTTATCAATTGGATTATTTGCCCAAAAAGTAAAAGTCAAAGGCGGCTTTGCGACGGTGGATGGTGAACAATATTTGAAATGGGAAGATGTTAGTTCAACGGAAGCTTCGATTTCAGGTTTGTCAGCTGAAGGAGAAGAAATTTTTGCGCAGTGGCTGAACTACAAAGACCCAAACGAAGTGGAAAAAGCGAATCCTCAGGGACTTGTGCGGTGGGTAGAATTGAACTTCCTTGAACTCGATATGAAATGTGAAGTTCAAAGTCAAGGTAGAAAAGGAATTGTCAAATTAATTATCCAAAACAAACTCTACGTCGATGGTGTGCTCAACAAAGAGAACGTTGAAAAATTCATTAAGAAATACGGAACTAAATTCACCGACAATCGACCCAACGGTAACGTGAATATCATTATCAACAATTAGAGCTTACGAAACATTTCTTTATCTTTAAAGCTCGCCCTTTGTGAAGTTGCTGGGGAAATCTTGTTTACTTAAATGTCCCTAAATAGACTTAAAGCACTTTTTAATCCCGAGCAATATCATGGCTGGGGGAGGAATAAAAAGTACTTCGAAGGATGGTATTTTAAAATCGTCAATCAAACTGGAGACCGTTCATTTGCGATAATTCCGGGCATTGCTATGGATGAAATCGGAAAAAAACAAAGTTTCATTCAGTTGTTGGACGGACAGCATAAAACTTCCGATTATATTTCTTTCGATGAATCCGACTTTAGACCATCAAAAGGTAAATTTGAGGTTTCCATCAAGGAGAATTTCTTTTCAGCTGAGAGTATTCGGTTGAGTCTACCAGAGGTCAAGGGAAGTTTAACTTTTACTCAATTGGAAAAATGGCCGAACGCTTGGTATTCACCAGGGGTAATGGGACCATTTGCATTTACACCTAAAATGGAATGTTATCATGGTATTGTTAGCTTAAAACATACTATTTCAGGACAATTGACATGGAAAGGGGAAACTGTAGATTTTACAGGTGGAAGAGGATACCTAGAGAAAGATTGGGGACATTCCTTTCCGAGCGCTTACGTGTGGATACAATGCAACCACTTTCAAAACAGTGATGCTTCATTGATCGGGACTGTAGCGAAAATACCATGGATGCGAAGTTCTTTTGTTGGTTTTATTGCCGGTTTATGGTACAATGACGAATTGATTCAATTTACAACGTATAACTTTTCGAAACTGAAAAAATCGAAGATAGATAAAGAAGAAGTAGAAGTTTGGTATGAGAATAAAAAATTTCGCCTAATGATACTGATTCAAAGGGACTCTGGTGCTGAATTAGCAGCGCCAATCGGAGGATTGATGGATGCTAGAATCACCGAGACGATGACTGCAACTGTAGAAGCTAAGTTGATTGACAAAAAATCAAATACGATTCTTTTTCATGATTTTGGAACCAATGCTGGACTAGAAGTAGCGGGAGAAATTGATGAAATACAAGTAATTCATTAGGTTTTTTTAAGTACCCAGAAACTTTTAAAATAAGGCCTTCAAGGTAACTTTACTTTATTTTTTACGTATTAGTTTTACCTAGTGCGGAATTTTATCCGATTTACTAAGCGATTACTACATTGAATGATTTGTACAGTTAAACCAATTTGAATGAACAGTAGTCGTTTACAAGCTCTTTTTAAACCCGAATTATATCATGGGTGGGGCAGAAAAAAGAAGTACTTCGAAGGATGGTTTTATAAGATCGTAAATCGAAACGAGAATTACTCCTTTGTAATCAGTCCAGGTATTTCTATGGATGAAAAAGGAAATAAGCAAGCTTTTATTCAATTATTGGATGGTCAAAATAGTGTGGCAGAGTTTATAACTTTTCCATTCGAAGACTTTAAATCATCAAAAACGGAATTTAGAATTCATATTGGGAACAACATCTTCTCAAAAGACGAAATTATTTTGGATTTACCACAATTCAAAGGAAGTATAATGATGTCCGATCATGTTAATTGGCCAAGTAAGCTGTTCTCACCTGGAACGATGGGGCCTTTTACTTTTGTCCCCAAAATGGAGGTTTATCATGATGTTCATTCCTTGTCAAGTAAACTTTCAGGCAGCTTAGAAATCAAAGGGGAATTTGCGGACTTTACAGGGGGAAGAGGCTACATAGAAAAGGATTGGGGACATACCTTTCCTAGTTCACATATATGGATTCAGTGCAATCATTTTAGTAGGAGTGACGTCGCCTTAATTGGCTTGGTCGCGAAAATCCCATGGTGGAAAATTTCATTTCCAGGTTTTGTCGCGGCTCTTTGGTATGAAGGTAGGCTTTTAAAATTTACAACATATAATTTCTCTAAAATTGAGAAATCAAAAGTTGATTCAAAAAAAGTTACTTTAATATTTAAAAATTCCAAGTATCGTCTAAAAATGGTAGTAACCCGCTCTGGACAAACTGCAGAACTTGCATCACCGGTCAGTGGGTTAATGGATGACCGATTTACAGAAAGTTTAACGGCAAATATGAAAATTACGCTATATGATAAAAAGCAGAAGAAAGTTTTGCTTTCAGAAATTGGCGAGAATGTTGGGCTAGAGGTATCTGGTAATGTAGCTGAAATTCAAGTGAATTCGTAAAGATTCTTGGTGTTATCTTTTGTGAACAGCAATTTTTGTAATAATTTCGCATTCTTACAACGAAAAACCACCCTACTAGCCTCGAAATAATGCGAAAAAAACTAAACGCGCTTTACAATCCCGAAAGATATCACGGTTGGAATAAAAAAAAAGAATTCTATGAAAGTTGGTACTTGAAATTAGTCAATGAAATAGAAGACCAAACTTTCGGCTTTATTTTCGGTATTGCTATGGATAAAGAAGGGAAAAAACAAGCCTTTATTCAATCCTTGGATGGTTCAAATGACGATTCAAGATATCACACGTTTGAGGCCATTCAATTCACCTCTAAAAAAGATGAATTCTTCATTGAAATAGGTGAAAACTCTATTTCTTCCAACCATATCACCGTTAATTTACCCGAAATAAAAGCGGAATTGACTTTCGATAATTATAAGGAGTGGCCTAAGAAATGGTATTCTCCAGGAACGATGGGACCCTTTAGTTTTGTCCCAAAATTAGAGTGTTATCATCAAATCATCAGTATGGGACATGAATTAAGCGGGAAAATTCAAGTTGATAATAATACATTTGACTTTAACGGAG
>CBFIBY010000179.1:0-4763 GCA_965660955.1 Crocinitomicaceae bacterium
GCGGATGGTTTTCAACCCAATGATCAAATTGGAGTTTCGTTCAATATTCGCGGTCGTGAGTGGACATCACCTCAAGGAGAAGTAAAGTACTTCAACACATTGGAGGCTTGGAGAATTGAAAAAATGGGAGCAGCGGCACCAGCAGCAGCGCCTTCACCAATGGATACAAACACAAATACAGCTACGGTTGATAATTTGTCGAATGACTCGGCGGATGATGATTTACCGTTCTAATGTTATTTAATAGTATTGAGAGCCTTCTTTGTTCATTCAGAGAAGGCTTTTTTGTTGCTCACGCTGTCTGACTACAAGGCAGGCTTGAGTAGGGATAAAGGGAGGTGATTCACAAGAATAATATTGATAAAAATACTGAAAGTCTCCCCCTTTGGAGGGGGAATATGGGGGAGGAAAACCAACACCTATCCAATAGGTTTCTATGTAGAGATGAGCCTAGCCAGAGAACATCATTAAAAAAATGAATTTTGGGAAATCATAGTATCCTCCCCCACGATCCCCCTCCTAAGGGGGAGGAAGGAAAAAAACTAGTAACTCAAAAGTGCTTTCAATGCTTCTGCAACCTTCTCCGCATTCGGTAAAAGCGTAGCTTCCAAAGTACTGTTCAATGGAATAGCAGGTGTATCAATAGACCCAACAATAGAAATAGGCGCGTCTAGCGATTGGAAATTGTCGCGTTGTAACCTTCCGGCAAGACCAAGTGTGAAATTACATTCAACCGATTCTTCGGTGACGAACATCACTTTTCCATGACGCTGGGCAACTTCATTCATTTTATCATGGTCCAAAGGATTCAGTGTACGTAAATCAATGATCTCAACTTGTTCAGGGAAATCTTTTGCAGCCGTCAATGACCAATAAACACCCATTCCGTAGGTGATAATCACACAAGATGAACCTTTGTCTATGCAGTTTTGACTGGCTTCTTGTACGACTCTTGCTTTTCCAAAGGGTAAAATGTACTCTTCATCTGGTTCGATAGACATTGCGCCTTCTGTTCCGGCAATTTTTGACCAATACAAACCTTTGTGCTCCAACATCACTACGGGATTTGGATCATAAAAGGCTGATTTCATCAATCCTTTCAAATCGGCACCAGTGGATGGATAAGCGATTTTTATTCCTCGGATATTTGTCAAAACTGACTCGACGGATGACGAGTGGTATGGTCCACCTGAACCATATGCACCAATCGGTACGCGAATCACAGCACTAACAGGCCATTTTCCATTCGACAAGTAATAACTTCGGCTTACCTCCGTGAACAACTGGTTGAGTCCTGGCCAAATGTAATCGGCGAATTGGACTTCTACGAAAGGTTTTAATCCGACTGCAGACATTCCAACCGTGCTTCCAATGATAAATGCTTCTTGAATCGGTGTATTGAATACACGATCATCACCAAATTTTTGCGCCAACGTAGCTGCTTCCCGGAAAACTCCTCCCAAACGACCACCGACATCTTGTCCATACAAAAGTGATTCAGGATGTTTCTCCATCAATTCGCGCACGGCAAAAAGAGCACTATCGACCATTACGGTCTTCTTTTTTCCTTTTGGTTCGCGTTCTCCTTTTTCCTCTGTCACAGGAGTTGGCGCGAAAATATGTTCTAGAACTTCTCCAGGTTCCGGATCTGGCGAGTTAATGGCTTTATCGTAATCAGCATCCACTTCTTTACCAATAGACTCAATTAACTGGTCGATCATCTTTTGGTCAATTCCGGCATCCAATACATCTTGCAATAATTTCGGGTAAGGATCTCTTGTTGCGGCTTCTTCTAAGTCATCACGGTACCATTCTTTTCGAACGCCTGAAGTATGGTGACCCAACAAAGGGACTTTCGCATGTACAACAAATGGTCGACGCTCTTTTCGAACGATTTCGAATACTTCTTTCATTGTTTGATAAGACAAATCGAAATCAGTCCCGTCAATTGTTCTAACCTCAATTCCGTTGAATCCGCGCATGTATTCCGACATGTCTTGAGCTCTTGTTTCTTCGGCATTGGCAGAGATATCCCAGCCATTATCTTGCACCAAGTAAACGATAGGATATTGTTTCAAAGCTGCCATTTGCAACGCTTCAGAAACTTCTCCTTCAGTACAAGAGGCATCGCCTAAAGAACAAACGACAACTGGTTTTTTTCCTTTGTAATCTTCAGCAATTCCATGAATTTCTCTGTATTGAACACCCATGGCAATTCCAGTTGTTGGAATAGCTTGCATACCTGTAGCTGAAGATTGGTGGATGATTTTTGGTTTATCATCATCGTTTAATGAAGGATGAGAGTAATAGGTTCTTCCTCCTGAAAATGGATCGTCTTTTTTAGCAAAAACTTGCAACATCAATTCAACTGGTTTCATGCCAATTCCCAAAAGAATACTATCATCTCGATAGTAAGGAGAAACCCAATCTTGAGGAAGTAGTTGCATTCCTGTCGCCAATTGAATGGCTTCGTGTCCGCGAGATGTGGCGTGAACGTATTTTGCCGTAATCTCTTTATTGTCTTCGTATTTTTCAGCTAAAGTTTTTGCTGTACACATTAAACGAAATGCTTCGAGCAGGACTTTTTTATCGGTTTTCAATTGTTTGGATTTCTTTTTTGAAACAGCAGTTGCCATTGAATTTTTGCTTTTTTACAAATATAAGGTTATTTCGGTTTTTCTTGTTGCGAGGAGCGAATTGTCGACCGTTTCAATTTCATCGGGCAAAATTCAAAAGTTTGGACCATTTTTTTACCTGGCGATAACAATTCTTGCTATTTGAAATTTTTGTTCCGTGTCCAATACTTGACAAAAATAGGTGCCATTGGGCCAAGTGCTCACATCGACAAGAAACGGCTCTGCCAGATTCTCACTATCGAAAGAAGCTACTTTCTGATTCAAAGCATTGTAAATGACAATACTACCCGATGTATTCTCCGCAGATTTCAAAGTAAAAGAACGCTGAGCGGGACTCGGATAAACTGTAAGTGTAGAGGTTTCCGATTCCAAATCAAACAAGCCAAAAGTTTGTGGAAATTCCACTGCTCCAATATCGTGTATGATGCCTTGCGGACGGGCAGCTTGATCAAAATCCAAAGTAACGTTGGGTAGGTTTGTTCCCATATCGACCAATTCCGGGATGTTTCCTGAAAGATGTAAATCACCTGATGATGTGTTCACAAACCAAGCGGGAACTCCATTGATATTGTTCGTGGTTAACGTGGCTGACCCTCCATCTCTTTCTTTAATTAATTTGTTCGTTACGTTATTGGTTATGTCAACATTTGTCGTTGCCGAAAAACGATATTCTATAGCATTATCATATGCGATGAAAACGGAGTTATTGTACACTTTTGTGTTGGGAGATGATTCCAGACCGATGCCCACATCGTCATATATATTTGTGCCATCATTGGTAATCATGTTGTTTTTGATCACACCGCCGTTGTTTGGACTATTGCCGAGACCAAAACCTATTCCCCTGTCGCAATTGACAATTTTATTACGCTCGACTAAATTATCCGCTGAAGAATCCCAAAAGTGGACGGCATGTTCTGCAACGCTCACGGAAGGACTCGAAATATCATGAAAAACGTTGTCGCTTACCGTCCAATTTGTTCCTGTATGAATATCTAATCCACCGATATACCATTGTGGACCTATTCCATTCGTATATTCAAAAAGACTGCATTTTACAACGCCATTACTTATTCCTCCACCACTGCTATTGCCCTTAATCATTTGTTCGTAAGTGTCTTGAATTTTCACATTGTATACATACAAATTATCACCCGTTACAGCAATTCCATGATTCCCCACATTTTTGATTGTTAAATTAGCAATCGTAATGTTATCACCAACAGCATATATGACAATTTCTGTTCCGCCAGCATCCGCCATTCCGCTGCCCGTCAAAATAACGTCGTCCCTGTTTCCCGAAAGGCTTCTGAAAACTACGTTACTTGCCGTTACATAAGGGTACGAAGAAACGGAAGCCACCTGATAGGTTCCGTCGGCTATTAAAATGGTCATGTTTCCGCCTGAACTATTGGCCTGATTGACGGCTGCCATGAATTCACTTTCAGTTGTCACCGTCACGACAGTACCTATCGAATAATTGCAGGGATTGACGGTATTGCTTTCAACCTGGGAAACCGTGCAATTACAATTTTGGGTATAGCTATTCGATGAAATGAATAAAAGAAAAAAGAATATTAAGCATTTAGCTAAGAGGTTCATTTGAATCAATTGCATAAGGCATTATTTTGGTGCTTGATAAATTGGATGGTTCCTGCTACTTGTAAAGTTAAACTAGTTAGAGAGTTTTTCCAATTATTTTGTTTGACTTAAACAACCGAAAAACATTTGAATGAAAAGTAAACGAAGATTTACTCAACAGATATGGCTTTACCCCTGGCAATTATTTTGTTATCTTCCAGTAGTTCAAATCTGTATAGCCCGTTTTCAAGTTGCAAATCGAATAATTGAATTTCAGTTCCATGCACCTCGGTTATTTCTTTCACCTTTTGCCCCAAACAGTTGTAAATCAACAAATTTCCCTGATTGATATACTTATGAAATCGCATTGTAAGAACGTTCGTAAAAGGATTTGGATACAAAAGCAGTTTCTCCCGAAAGTCTTTCTCCTCAATATTTAAAAGCGATGTTCCAAACTTGACGACAAACGCGTCCCTATCACCCTGATTACTTACGATTGAAGTGTTGAATACTACGGAATTACTGGCATATTCACCCGTGATTAAA
>CBFIBY010000180.1:0-4686 GCA_965660955.1 Crocinitomicaceae bacterium
GTAGCTCCGAATTCAACAATGCACCACATCTTAAACCTTTGTAACTCTTCGGTGTCAGATATCCATTTTAGTCCTTTGTTCAATTCCTTCTGAAACAAAATTCTATCAAAGCTTACACTTTTCAGAATCTTCTTTGTCATTTCCAACATAGTTTTTGTATTTAAAGGTTACCCTTAAAGAAACGAATTCTTCTCGTTTCTATTTTATAAAAAAAGCTAAAGTTTTCAACCGCTTAATAATGAGAGTCTTGAAAACTATGTGCAAAACAAAACCCCTTCATCTAGGCTCAGCCTTGACAAAGGGGTTCACAAAAAACGGTTAATCCGTTAAATAAATTTCTTCTTGATGACTTGGTAGATTTCGTGTGTTACTTTATCGAAAACGTAGATAAGTAAATGTGAGTTATCAGCAGCCACATTTGCAGGTAAGGCAAAACTATAGTCGTATAAATAGAGTCCGTTCGCATCTAAGTAATCATCAGAGATTACTTGTCCGTTCATGTTTCCGTTTACATGGGCTTTAAGAAGGTCTCTATGCACATAGTCATAAACAGTACCCGCACCAAATTTTGTCTGAGGTTTTACAATCGAATCTTCATAAAAAGCGACAACCAATCTGAGTTCGTTCGCTACTGGTTCTAAATTTTCTACAGCAACATGAATAAAAGCCCCGTTTGTTTGGCTAAAATAATTTACATCACATTGTATATTCACTTTTAAATCGTTCGCTGTTAGCAAGCTGTTAGTCTTGTTCGTCCATTCAGAAGAGCCAGTAGAAATGGAACCAGCTGTTCCTGGAATTCTTGATACATTCCCACTGGGATTTGCATTGAAACTATTCCCAGGCAAATTGCCAAAGAATTGTCCAATTTCCAAACTAATTGGGTTTGTAAAGTCATAAATATAGTCGGGTGGTGCAGTCGCTTGAAAAGCAGACATACCATCTGGACCGCTGTGAATTGTTGAAACAAAAACTCTTCCCGGATTTGATGTCTCTAGTCCATGAGCCACATCGGCCGCTTGCGGACAAAAAGTGCATTGATGACCTGTAAAGTCTTCGAGGAGAACATTTCTTTCAGTATTGGTGCTAGTTGTGAAAGTTGGAACAATATAGTCTTCTATATTTCCAGGATAAATTGTAGGATCCAAACCACCTGTATAGGATTGTTCAGGATATGCATTCTGAACTTTATCACAAGCAAATAAGGCCATTGCAACAATCGAACTTAAAATAAAAATCTTCTTCATAATCTAAAAGCTTTGTGTGAAGTTTAAGGTTAACCCATTGGACGCTGGAACGAATCGACAAACACCGCCCACACAAAATAAACCGGCTCTTTGGCGTCCGTACGACATTGTAATTCGTGTAGCGTCTTTGACGTAACCGAAGGTTCCAATCACATAATGTAATCTCAAATCCGGGTTGTCATTTCCAAAATTGTACTGGTCCATAATTCCAAAAAAGAAATGCGGAGCAAGCGTATATTCCACTACAACGGTCGCCCAATCTCCAAAATCTTTCTCGGTAAACAAGGCTTGAAATTCTGTCCGTAAAGAGTGTTTTCTGTTGATTTTGTAACCCATTTCAAGAACACCAATATTTGAAATTATAGTTCCCTTTGCATTTGTCGTTAGTTTTACAACGTCATTATTTAAATGAATGTTGTAATAACTCGCAATCATGTTGAACTTTTTGTTGAATTTTCGCGAGATGTTTATATTGAAGTCTTGCCAATACAAAATACTGTTTGCATCAAAAGGCGTTGTATTATATGTTACTCTTGAAGAATCAAATCCTGAATAATTAATGAATCTATGATTGGGTCCAAAAGCAACGGAATAATTCGGGTTAATAGACATACCATATTTGCCCCCCAGTGGAGTTCCTTTTTTAATCGTGTATAGTATTTCTCCCTGATAAGCAATTTCACCAAGCGGCTGCGTCGCATAAGGGTAAAGTGAAGCAACTAAGTTGTAGGTGTGCGTTTTATTCATGGCAGGTAAAAAATTCACCAATAAATTCTGCAATTGCTGAGTTCGATCTGAACGGAAACTCATATTGTCGACTGATTTCGCAGAAAATAAAATTCCTAGTCCTTTTTGCGAGTAACCAAAATTCGCTACTGCAGCGTGTCCCGGGTTATAAATGTATTCGTTGTCGGAAGAGGGATCGTTGTCCTTGTGAATATACTCTGCATCCATAAAGAACTTTCCATAGCGTAAAGTCATTCTTCCTCCGTAAACGCCGACATTTTCAGGCAAAATAAACTCGTCGTTATCGTCGGGTTGGTACTTGGAAACCAAAGATCCGCCGAAGGTTAAGTCCAACTTCTTTCCTTCAAAAAACTTATTGAAGGTTTGGTTCAAGTGTATTTCTCCGTCGAAGCCACGGACGATTGCCGCGGAATTTACCACCCTGCCATCGACAAATTGAAATCTATTTCTTCCATAAACCCCTTTCAATGTAATTCCGTCATACGGGCGAACGATAACTCTAGCTCCGTCCATCTGGGTGTCATAACCTAGCGCGCGGTCTTCATAAGCACGAAGTGCCAAACCTCCTCCAAATTGTTCGTAAAAATGTCCTAACGTTACATCAACGAAGTCATTTTCATACCCAACATAGCGCATGCCTAGACCTGTTCCGTCAAAGTTATTCGGGTATCCTTGGATTCTAGGCAAATACGATTCGAATCGAGCACCTGCTTTAAATCCTCCTTGACGATAAAACACATTCATGTATGCATTCAAAAGTCCCGCCGAGGCGGGACGAGTGGCTCCAATGAGCGTATCTTCATTCAAGTACTGGAAAGTGGATTCCATATTTCCCGTAATAGTGGGAGCATTTGAATTATTTTGTTGCGACCAGATAAAAGGTGAAACAAATAAGGATAGTACCAATAATTTTTTATTCATACGATATATCGGGAAGAGTTAAGTAGAACTATTCAGCTACTAATTTAAGAATTTCGTCGTAAAGTGTTTGCTCATCACCAGGTGCGTAACTGTTGTGCGAGTAAACGATTTCACCATCAGTGTTCACTAGGAAAGTATGCGGAACATTGTTAACACCCATAGCTCTTTTGAAATCTCCGTTTGGATCCATTAAAACGAGATATTCCCAGCCTTTACCATTGACATAAACGGCAACTGAATTCTTTGTTTTCGCATCATCAACCGAAACGGCAACCAAAGTCACACCTGTTTCTTCTTGCCAATCCGTATATTCCTGATTAATTGTATTTAACTCTCTTTTACAAGGTGAACACCATGTAGCCCAAAAACTAATTACAATTGGTCCGTCCAACCCTAACTCAGCCGTGTTGACTGGATTTCCATCCATGTCCATCAATTGAACGGCAGGCAATTTTTTTCCCGATTCAGTTGTATGACTTTCTTCTTGAGCGAATGCTGACATTCCAAAGACGGTAACTAAAGATAAAGCAAGTAAAGCTAATTTTTTCATTATTCTGTATTTTTAAGTTCTAGCATTGTAAATTCAAATACCTTGCCAAAGAGTAAAAGTACATTTTTCAGCGGCGTTAACCATGAACAATGATTTATACTCTTGAATTCCTAAATTACACAAATGCACCCTTCAATTTTTGTAAACCCTAATTTCAGTAGGCTTTACTTAAAATTGTTCAAAAAATTATTGTAAATAAGATTTTGGCAAAGTTGTTGTAGTTTTGACTTACAAACATTTATTTCTTATTTTTGAAGTAATCAACCGAAAAGTCTAAAATAAGGACCAATACTTTACGAAACAAAACGAATATGAAAAAACTGATACTTTCACTTGCAATTTTATTTGGTTTGGGCGCTACAGCTCAAGCGCAAAATTGGGAGTTTACTTTGATGAATACAACAACAGTTGTTACGAACACTGTTCAAAACAAGGGAGTTTATAATACTGATCAAATTTATTTGGACTTTGATGTGAAAAACATTTCGTCTGGTACTTTGAATGCTTACATAACAAGAAAAGTCATCAACCAACCAGGAGATGGATGGTACGAGCAAGTTTGTTTTGGAAACAATAGTGGTGGCTTTTGTGTAGACTTAGACTCTAGTGAATTAGAATGGACTTCAACTGACGTAGTAATTATTCCAGCGACTGAAACTGGGTTGGTGAACATTAAAATCAAACCAGAGCCTTCTGAAGCTCCTGCACTGTACAGATATTACATCGGTGTTCAAGGTGATTTATTTCAAGATTCCATTGATTTCTCAATATCTTCGACGGTCAGCGTTGATGAAATTGAGAAGCAAATTGCTTTGTCGGTTTCTCCAAACCCAGCAAGCGAAAATGTGAGCATCAAAGTTTCGAACTTTGAAAAAGGAAACATTAAAATAGTTGACGTACTTGGTAACGTAATTAAAAACGAAACTTTTTCAGGTTCAAAAACGGTTAATGTTGCTGAATTCAGAAATGGTGTTTATTTCATTATCATCTCTGGTGATGGTGTAAAAACAATCAATAGAAAGCTAGTCGTAAGACACTAGGAATCATAGAATATTTTTAAAAGAGCTTGCCGAAGGGTGAGCTTTTTTTGTTTGTCGCAAAAATAACTTACTTTTATTGTTCACTTGAATTAGAACACTCATCTTCTCAATATGAAAAAAATAGTAATTTCTTTTTGTTTTTTAATTAGCATTAGCTCTTTTTCATTCGCACAGAATTGGA
>CBFIBY010000181.1:0-2306 GCA_965660955.1 Crocinitomicaceae bacterium
GCATCCTTCATCTTGTTCATGTGAAGCGATGTGCGCATCAACAAATCCAACTGAGCGTCACAAGCCACTTTAGCTTGCTTATCGCCCAATACATCAAACATTCCCTGAACATTGCTCAAGAGTTTGTTTTGATATTCTATAACGGAAGGAAGGATATGATTTAACGCCAAATCACCCATCAAACGAGCTTCAATCTGAATCTTGTAAACATACGCTTCGTATTCAATTTCTTGGCGAGCATGTAATTCACGTGGAGTGAGCACCCCCATATCATCAAACAGTTTTGCAACGCTCTTATCACCCCAAACTTTCAAGGCACTCGGTGTATCTTTCAAATTCGAAAGACCTCGCTTCTTCGCTTCTTTCACCCATTCTTCGCCATAACCATTCCCTTCGAAACGTATCTTTTTGGATTCTTTAATCGCAACTTGAAGCTCTTTGATAATAGCTTCATCTTTTCCTTCTCCTTTTTTAATCCGTGCATCAACTGATTTTTTAAACATGATCAATTGATTTGACATGATAGTATTTAACACAATCATTGCTGAAGCACAATTCGCAGAAGAACCAACCGCTCGGAATTCAAACTTATTTCCAGTAAAAGCGAACGGTGATGTTCTGTTTCTGTCCGTATTGTCTAATATGATTTGAGGGATTTTACCAATGTTCAATTTCAATTCGGTTTTTTCCTCTGGTGTCATTTTTCCAGCTTTGACGCTTTTTTCAATTTTATCAAGAGCTTCGGTCAATTGAGACCCGATGAAAGCAGAAATAATTGCCGGTGGTGCTTCATTCGCACCTAATCTGTGGTCATTTCCTGCTCCAGCAATACAAGCTCTTAACAAATCGGCATGATCGTGTAAAGCTTTAATTGTATTTACAAAGAAGGTTAAAAATTGAAGATTCGATTTCGGGTTTTTACCTGGTGCAAGAAGGTTTACTCCTGTATCGGTTGCCAATGCCCAATTGTTATGTTTTCCTGAACCGTTCACCCCTGCAAATGGCTTTTCATGAAGCAACACTCTAAAATTATGTTTTCGAGCTACTTTTTCAAGAATGTCCATTAATAAAAGATTGTGATCATTTGCGAGATTACACTCTTCGTATATTGGAGCACATTCGAATTGATTTGGTGCGACTTCGTTATGACGTGTTGTAACAGGTATTCCCAAACGAATGGATTCATATTCGAACTCACGCATGAAATCGGTAGCTCTCTCTGGAATGGACCCAAAATAATGATCGTCCAATTGCTGACCTTTTGCTGGCGCATGCCCGAACAGTGCTCGTCCAGTCATCATAATATCAGGCCTCGCATTAAACAAAGCGGAGTCAATCAAGAAATACTCTTGCTCCCAACCCAACGTTGCCTGAACTTTCGTGACATTTTTGTCGAAATATTGACAAACATCTGTTGCGGCCTCATCAACTGCATGTAAAGCTTTTAATAAAGGCATCTTGTAATCTAACGCCTCGCCTGTATACGAAATAAAGATTGTTGGAATACATAGTGTTTTACTTATAACGAAAGCTGGTGATGATGGATCCCATGCTGTATATCCTCTGGCTTCAAAAGTATTTCTAATTCCTCCATTTGGGAAAGAAGAAGCATCTGGTTCTTGTTGAACTAATAGATCACCGTCAAACTGTTCAATTGCTCTTCCTGGACCAACTGGCTTGAAGAATGCATCATGTTTCTCAGCTGTCGAACCAGTTAAAGGTTGAAACCAGTGCGTGTAATGTGTTGCACCTTTTGTTATGGCCCAATCTTTCATAGCTGAAGCGACTTGATCTGCAATTTTTCTATCTAAACGAGCTCCGTTTTGAATCGATTCCATCATTGACTTATATGCATCGCTCGGTAAATATTCACGCATGATTTCAGTATGGAAAACACTTTCACCAAAAACCTCTGAGATTTTACCATCAAAATCAATCTTACGTCTTGCTCTGCTCATCACGTCTTGATAAGCCTGCATTCTTTTTGTCGCCATTTCTTATGTTTTTAAAGAATTTTGACAAATATACATTAAAAACGAGGGGGTGTCATCTAAAAAAATACACTTTTTATCAACCTACCCCCTTCGAAATAAACATTTCACTACAAAAATCACTGTTTTTCTCGACCTAAACACAAAAAAAGCCATGAGTCCAAAACTCATGGCTTTCGGAAATTAGGAGGTTAACGACTATTTTTTCACGATTCTTTTCGTAGAAACTTCGCTTCCTGCAAAAACTCTTACTAAGTATATTCCTTGTGTTAGATTGTTTAATTCTAATTGTGTATTGTATCCATTAACATCTGC
>CBFIBY010000181.1:2316-4644 GCA_965660955.1 Crocinitomicaceae bacterium
CAAAAATTACTTTTCCAGTAATATCAACAACCGTCACCTTATCAATGTGTTTCGCTGAAGCAACTTTCACATTTCCGGTAAATGGATTTGGCGATACGTTTACCTCATTAACAGCCACATCCTCAAGACCAAGATATGCGTTAGTATTGATAGTGGTGTTCGTAATGATCGCAGGATTCCAATCAAAATAAATGTAACCTGTATTTTCAATTGATGATCCAACTGGGTTACCAGCATTTTCTTTTATAGAGAATACCACATCACCATGCGAAGCCGGTTCGTTTGTAGTGCTATCTAGTAACCAGATTCCTGGGAAATTGAACTTCATCACACCATTTCCAAGATCAATCAATTGCATGTTATGCGAAGTAGAAATCACTTTTAATGTTGACCAATCTAAGTTGTTACTTAATGAATCGATGATATAAACATCCTGTGCGGGTGCCGTTCCTGTGTTTTGGAACCGTAAGACATAGGTCAACTCATCTTGCACATCAGGGCTAATGATGGGTTGATGACTCACGGACTTATCATTCGGGTCATAACTATTACCCAAAATCATGCACAAACTACCATCGTTATTCAATGAATCACAATCTGTTGTAGAACCAAGAGCAGTAATTACGGATGAATAAACATGAGACGTTCCACTTGGGTAGCCCGAAGGAACAAAGAATTTGATTACATCTTGTTGGTAGAACGATGACGAACCAGGTCCGAATGTCCAAGTTATCGTATTTCCTACAACCACATAGTTAGAATTCCATATAGAACTTAGGTCTGGTGTAACACTTGAAGGGAAAGTTAGCGTTAATGTATAACCCGTTGTTGCACTCGGCCCATAATTACCCCATTTCAATTTTACGTAGTTGTTTTGGTTTTGGTAATAACCAATCCAAGGTGAAACTACCGTCCAAAGGTCTGAACAAAGTGTTGGTGAACAATTCACACCAAAATAAATAGGTGTTGGATTATTGCAGTCCGTTAAGGCAGTAGCAACGTTATTTCCCAATGTATAATTATGCTGTGTCAGCCACCATGTTGGCACTGTTGCAACAGCAACTCCACCAAAATAGGCTGGTCCTGAATAACTAAAGTATCCATTTGAATTTGTGTAAACTGTAGTTGTATACGTTCCATTTCCTGATAAAATTACGGGAGCGTTGGGAATTCCAACCTCAGCACTATCTAGAACTCCATTTCCATTTGCATCGCAAAAGATAAAGCCATAAATACACTCGGTTTGCATTTGCACAGAATCACAATTTACTGGAAAATTCACAATAGTTGCATTTGTTGTTGTTTGACAAGGTTGAATCGTAACGGTATCGGAAGTTTGACCAAACATGTAACCATTTTGTCCTAACCAATTTTGATCAACCGAAATCACAGCTGTATTTTGATTTCCGTTATAGGCCGTCATGTAATAATATCCATTAGGGTCAGTATACAATGTGAAAGTTTGATTATTATAATTAACAGTCACTGGAGCATTATAAACGCCATAATCCATGGATCCAAAAACTCCATCACCATCCGTATCACAAAATACTTGTCCAGTAACACAACCTGTTGTTGCTGGTGGGATTGAATCACAAATCAACATGGCTTGAAAAGTATAAGCGCCTCCTGAAGTAACGATAAAACCACTTGGCTGAATATAAAGCGAATTGTAACCGTTCGCCGTTAACCAAATAGGATTTACAGCAACCGAATATGCGCCAGAAGTCAACACGGCATTTGGAAATGTTCCATTAACCATGGTTACAGTCTGAATTACACCATTCGTGTCAATAAAGTCAAAGTCAACTCCACTTGTTAAAGTTGTATCTACTACTCCATTGCTATCGCAATCCACATCTACAAAACCATAGATTTGAGTTAGGCACCCAGTCGTAATCCAAACATTATTGTTCGAAAGCGTAGAACCAGAAACGGGATCTGTAATCGTCACAATCATCCCATAAGACATAGTACTTGATCCAACTGGATAAGTATGTGAAGGGGATGAACCTCCAAAACTCAAAGGAGATGTTGGCGAAACATAAGTTCCAACATATGTATTCGAAGTCCCGTCACCCCAATTAATAACAATATTAACATTTGTATTGGGTGGTACGGTTGAAGTTTGAACATCGTAATGCACATTTGAACCTACTGAAGTAACCCAGTTGTTGTTGAAACTAAAACTTGGAACGACCACACCTGTGCAGGGGTCTACGTAAAATGCGGTATCCGTGATCCCTAAGACACTGAAGCCTTGACCGAATGCTAAACTTCCGAAAAAAACGAACGAAAGTAAAAGTAGGTTTTGTTTGATAAATGATT
>CBFIBY010000182.1:0-4608 GCA_965660955.1 Crocinitomicaceae bacterium
CGTTGTGATTTTAGGATCAGTTGCTTTGCCCAAGACTTTTACCGTAACGGGAATAAATTCAGGCAAAGAAGCTAGGTTCAATTTTGGCGCCAGTGAATTTAGCTTTGCAATTCCTTGTTCTGCCGCAGCTATCATAGATTTGGGCAATTCACTTTTTGGGACATTCATCAAAATATCGTAGTTGATGTCTTGTTCAAAGGAAGAATAACCCGATACAACCGATTCAATTTTCCCCAGTTTCGTAGTAAAGGGTTTTGATAAACTCACTTTACCATCCGCAAATTGAAAGAACGTTTTCAAATCATTTATCGTTTGTGTAGCTAGATTGTCCATTTTAAGCGTTGAACCAATTTTTTCCAAAGGTTTAAATCCTGTGATTTTCACGGTACTTGTAAACAATTCGCCAGCACCTGTTAAACTGCTATAAACCGGTTCTAAGGACGGTTGTAATAAAGTATTCATGTTGAAATTCGTTGTTACTTTTCCTTGGGCATATTTTGCAATGGGCGCTAACTTTTCTATGGTCAAAAAGTTACCTGCCAGTTCTTGGATATCGATTTCTTTTAAGTTAAATCCAAAATTCAATTTCGGTTGATTGGCGTTGGCGGAATTGTAACTTCCTTTCAAACCTACAGTTCCGCCCATCGTATTCATAGTCAAATCTTCAAGAATCGCTTCTTCATCTTTAATTTCAACTCCTCCTTTGACCTTCTTATATTGCATACCATCATAACTCATGTTGGCAATGTCTGTATTCAAATTGAAATCAATGTTTCCGGGAATTAGAAGCGGTTCCTCAACAGCTGTTTCCTCATCTCCCGCACCCATTCCGTCAGGAGCTGTTTCGCTGCTCATGAATTCATCCAAGTCCATATTATTTGATGCAAAGTCAAAGTCGCCTTTCAATAATTCATCACGGAATAGGTAGCCCATGTAATTATCAATCGTTCCGCTCATTTTGAAATCCGATTTACCCATTTTGGCATCCAAATTTTCTAAAGCCAAATTTTTAGGAGAAAAGCGCATCATCATTTCCTTAATATCCACGGGACTCGTCAAATCGGCGGATTTGTAATTCATATCCTTTAGTTGAATAATTCCTGCTGCGTTAAACGCTTCGTAATCTTCATTGTCAAGGGCGCTCATTCGGCCGTTAAGCTGAACATCGGCATCTAATTTTCCGTTGTAACTTTCTCCTTCCGGCATTGGCATCACTTGTTTCAGCGTCGCCAAATCTATTTTCGCCATGATTTTCGAATCCAACAAAGGATCTGTTATTGGATTGCGCATTTTAAGATTGGCGTCTATCACATTGCCAACGAAGTCGGCGTGGAACTTAGGAACATCAACCGTCATTAAATCCATGTTTGTACCACCAGCGAATTTGGAACCGGCTTTCATGGCAATGTTGTTAATCGTTCCAGGCATGTCAGGATATTTAATTTGCGCATTGTCGACCGCTAAATTGAAATCCCAACCCGGCATATTTTTGTCGTCCATTTTACCTTTGACGAAACCACCCATGGCCAAATTACCTTTGGTAATCATACTTTCGTAACCCGATTGATAAAAAGCAGGAATAAGCGATAAGAAATCTTTAAATGTTGCTTTGGACGCATCGAGTTTCAAGTCCATATTGTCATATGCCTCCAACATCTCATAAAAACCATTGACCGCAAATTTTAAATTATTCAGGTTAAATGCATTTTCCTTCAAGGTATATTTTGACGACTTTTCGGTGAATTCCATCAATAAATCGACATCGGCATCCGTTTTAACCCGCGTCAAATAATTAACTCCACTCATGGAGTAGGTCAATTCATCCATTGTAGTTTTTGTTTCAAAGTCGATTATATCTGCTGTCAAATCGCCTTTCCCTTCATGGTTTAAATTTTTAATTTCAGCGAACATATCACCTTCGTGGTCGTCATAGCGAATACTTCCATTTGTGATGGAATAACCTTGAAGACTCATTTTGAAACTAGAAGATTCTTCAGCTTGTTTGGGAGTTTGAACAGAATCTGGTATGGTAATATCGTAGTTGGCAAGACCATCTTTCAATACACGAACGTCAATTTTTGGTTCCACGAGTTCAATATTTTGAATTGCAATTTGATCTCCTGAGATGACATCCCAAAGTTTGACTTGTGCTTTTATCTTTTTCGCATTGATTAATTCTACGCCGTCAAATTCGTTTTTCCCTGTAATCTTCGTATCGATTAATTGAACGGTTAAATTGGGGAAGGTGCTGAACCATGTTAAATCGAAATCGCCCAGTTTTAGTTCGGCTGTCAACGATTTATTGGCTTCATCAATCACCAACGCTTTTAGTTCATCTTTGAAGAAATAAGGGACTAAAATCATTAGGAGAATTAAAAGAAGAATCCCAATTCCTGAGCCGATTAGTATCTTTTTGAGCCAACTTTTTTTCTTTTTTGCCATCTTTTCCAATTTTCAATTTAAATTAATATGCCGATATTTGTTTAACACATCAAAGTTCAGGCCTAAAAGTAATGCAAAAAAGAATATTCCCCTTTCTATTTCTCAGTTTACTGATCAATTTTAATGCTTTTTCACAAGTCGTTACAGGCGATGAAAAAGAAGTCGATAATTATACTGAGGAGACGGAGGTGGAGGTCAAGGAGCCAAGAGAAATGGATAGTGTTACCCAACTCTATTTTAATGCGAACTGGTCGAATACATTTCGCAGTCTTACCCCGAATGGTGACTTATTTGGAGAAGAGTTAGGTGTGCGAGAAGATGAAACGAGTGCAAATTTTTGGTCTTACAGTCTAGGTTTGCGAAATCAGTTGGGAAAACATTTTTTGTTTGAGGTAGGTTTGGGTTTGGTCAGAAATGGAGAAAAATACGCTTACTCAGAAATATTGACGGATAGTGCTTTTAGCTATACAACCAAGTACACCTTTATTTCGATGCCAATTGTTGCCTATTACACGTACGGTAAAGAGATTAAATTGATGGCAGGTGCTGGAATCGTTCCGCAGTTGTTCATGAGCCAGGTGCAAGATCAAAATATTACAACAGCCAACAATACCAAAAGTAAAGAAGAAGTGAAGGTGAAAAGTGGAACCCCTGAGCACACTTCTTTTACCTCAAGTGCTGTGTTTCGAATCGGTGTCCAGCTACAATACAGTCCATTTTGGTCAATATATGTCATGCCTGAATACAGAATGCAATTGGGAAGTACATACGGTAAAACATCACCGTATTTACATAAGGCAACTGCCATTGGATTTAATTTGGGACTGACCTATCAATTATAAAACATGAAGATTAAAGAGATTACAGGCTTTCTGGAAAGTCTTGCTCCTTTGGCAAGTCAAGAAAATTATGACAATTCAGGATTAATTGTTGGTTCGGGAAATGATGAGGTGAGTTCTGCATTGATTTCCTTGGATTGCACGGAAGAAATTGTTCAAGAAGCAATCGACCGAAACTGTCAAATTGTGATTTCACATCATCCAATTGTTTTCAAAGGATTGAAGAAATTCAATGGAAAGAATTATGTAGAACGCACGGTCATTAAAGCGATACAGAATGATATTGCTTTGTACGCCATTCATACTAATCTCGACAATTACAAATTCGGTGTGAATTATGAAATTGCGAAAAGATTGAATCTTCAAAACACAAAAATACTCGCTCCGAAATCGGATGTGTTGCTAAAATTGGTTACGTATGTTCCTGGTGATGCAAAAGAAACCGTTCTATCCGCCCTGTTCGATGCGGGTGCAGGACATATTGGAAATTATTCCAATTGTTCATTTAGTGGAGAAGGTGAAGGAACTTATTTACCAAACGAACGCGCCAACCCGACTTCAGGTGAACGAGGGAAATTAAGTCGTGATGCGGAATTTAAAGTCGAAGTTTTGGTTAATTCACATGTAAAAAATCAAGTGTTTGGGGCTTTGTTGGATGCACATCCCTATGAAGAAGTCGCCCACGAATGGATTCCGATTGCTAATGCCAACCAAGATGAAGGTGCCGGAATGATTGGCGAATTGGAGGTTGAAATGAGCGAAGAGGCTTTTTTACGCGAAGTGAAAGATAAATTCAATTGTGGAATTATTCGACATACAGAATTGCGAAACAAGCCGATTAAAAAAGTGGCAATTTGCGGTGGTTCGGGGAGTTTTTTATTGAATCAAGCCAAACGCAGTGGAGCCGATATTTTCGTCACAGGCGATTTCAAATACCATGAGTTTTTCGATGCTGAAGGTCAAATTGTTATTGCAGATATTGGTCATTTTGAAAGTGAACAATACACAAGTAACCTAATTGGTGATATATTGACGAAAAAATTCCCTAACTTTGCGGTCAATTTAACAGGGAAAAATACAAATCCAATCAAATATTTTTGATAAATGGCTAAGACAGCAACAAAGAAAGAAACGAGCATTGAAGCGAAAATGGACGCTTTGTACAATTTGCAATTAATTGATTCTGAAATTGATAGAATCAGAACCATTCGTGGTGAATTGCCGTTGGAAGTGCAGGATTTGGAGGATGAAATGGCAGGTTTGGAAACACGTGTCAACAATCTCAAAGAAGAAATTAAAGAAATCGAAACAGAGATTACGGATCGTA
>CBFIBY010000183.1:0-4590 GCA_965660955.1 Crocinitomicaceae bacterium
CGTGATCTTCGCTCGCCATCCAAAAAATAGGTACGAAATCATTTTGTGGATATTCTTTCTTTAATTCCTCACACAGATTAAGCACATGAAGAATTTTAATGACAAAATACATGGGTCCGGTGAATAAAGACAATTGATGTCCCGTCGTTACGGTGAAGGTATTTTCCTCCTTGAGTTTGGCTAAATTTTCCGTTTGTAAAGTCGACACATTGGCCTTGGCATAATTAGCCGAAAGCACATGCGCCAGTACCGATCGATGTTCCTGAGAATAATGCTTCTTCTTCGTTTCCATCTGCTTCCCGAAGGATTTCACATCAAATGGAAGGTTCAGAAAGGAAGTCAACTCGTTTTGTTGATAGACCAATTTATTGGCCAAGTCAGAAAAAAGTCCTGTATGATTCCTCGCTATTTTTTCAATTCTCATTGGCACAAAAATAAGGTCTTCTCAGAAAGTGGCGATTCAAAAATGAAGTTTCTTTTGGAATGCTGAAAATTAGCTACTTTTGTCCTCCATAAAAACAAAACAAATGCACGGAATTATCAAAACCGAAAAAGGGGAAATGAAAGTTGAGTTCTACGAACAAGACGCTCCCAATACAGTAGCCAACTTCGTTAAATTGGCAAAAGAAGGATATTACGATGGATTAGCGTTCCACAGAGTACTTCCAGATTTCGTTATTCAAGGCGGATGCCCGAATACAAGAGAAGGGGCGAGCGGAATACCGGGAACAGGTGGACCAGGTTACTCCATCGATTGTGAAACATCAGGTGAAAATCAATATCACGACAGAGGTGTTCTTTCTATGGCACATGCGGGAAGAAATACAGGCGGCTCACAGTTTTTTGTTTGTCATTCACGCAACAATACATCGCATTTGGATGGTGTTCATACGTGTTTCGGAAAAGTAGTAGAAGGCATTGATACAGTGGATGATATCCGTGAGAGCGATGCAATTTTATCCATTTCTATCGTAGATTAATTTCGTCTCAATTTTGGAAGGGCTGAATACTTGTAATTTCGGTTTTTTCTTTGGGAAAAAAAATATACTTTTGCACGGTTAAAAAAACGCACATGTTAGAGAATCTTTCTACGGAAAATATTAAAGAAGAATTTAAATCAAACAAGACAGCTCGTTTGGTTACGTATATAGTTGGAGGAATTATTGTTTTGGTTCTCGGGTACTTCTTGTATCGCCAGTTCATCTGGAAACCAGCAAACGTTCAATCCACAGAGAAAGGTTATGCTGGATTGAATTATGCCTTCATGGATTCTACGGATATCGCAATCGACGAATTGGCGGGTCACGTTAAAAAATACGACGGGAAACAAGGCGGTGAAGTCGCTCAGTATGTTTTGGGTCGACAATACATGGCGAAAGGTGAATTCAAAAGAGCTTTGAAAGAACTGGAAGATGTTGATGTTTCGGATACCTATGTTCGTGTTTATTCTATAGGTCTTCAAGGAGATTGCTTGAGTGAACTGAAGAAGTACGAAGATGCTGTTGAAAAATACATCGAAGCTTCTGAAGCACATGATAACGATTACACAACACCATATTACTTGTTCAAAGCTGCGTTAGTAACAGAATTGAAATTGAAAAACCCGGAGGAAGCAACGGAGATGTACCAAAACATCAAGGACAACTACCTTCAGTATGGAAATACGAAATCAATTGACAAATACATAGCGCGAGCGAAGTATAAAAAAAGTATCTAATTTATGGCAACAGCGAATCGCAACTTGTCAGAATACAATAAGGACTTTGTTCCAAACGGTGCCGATTATAAAATCGGCATTGTTGTTTCTGAATGGAACGAAAACGTTACCCTAAACCTTCTTGAAGGTGCCAAAGAAGCTTTACTCGAGAATGGTGTACTAGAAGAAAACATACACGTTCATTTTGTACCCGGAGCTTTTGAATTGCCATTGGGCGCTAAATTGGTCTTGGATTCAATGTTCATGGACGGAGTTATTGCGATTGGCTGTGTCATTCAAGGCGAAACGAAGCACTTTGACTACGTTTGCGAAGCAGCTACCAGCGGAATAGCACAATTGAACTTGCAATATGACCGCCCTGTTTCTTTCTGTCTTTTGACGGACAACAACATGCAGCAGTCGATTGATCGTTCGGGCGGCAAACACGGCAACAAAGGAACAGAATGTGCGATCGCTTGTATGAAAATGATACATCTGAAAGCCTCTCTATTTTAAAACTTATTTCTTATGACACTTATTAAATCTATATCTGGCATTCGAGGAACGATTGGTGGAACCGTGAACAATGGACTAACTCCGGTTGACGCGGTGAAATTCGCAGCAGCTTACGGAACATGGCTTCAAAGCGCACATGAAGGAAAACGATTGAAAGTAGTTATCGGTCGTGATGCGCGTATTTCAGGACAAATGATTTCGAATCTCGTTTCTTCGACTTTATCTGGATTGGGAATTGATGTGGTAGATTTAGGTCTATCCACTACTCCAACGGTTGAAATTGCCGTTCCAATGGAAAATGCACACGGAGGAATCATCCTTACAGCAAGTCACAACCCAAAACAATGGAATGCCTTGAAGTTATTGAACGAAAAAGGGGAATTCATTTCAGGAGCCGATGGCGAAAAAGTATTGAAACTAGCCGAAGACGAAGCATTCGATTTCGCTGAAGTGGATGACTTGGGTTCGATTTCACAAGACGATTCTTACTTACAAAAACATATTGATGCCGTTTTGGCTTTGCCTTTGGTGGACAAAGAAGCAATTGCAGCGGCTAATTTTCACGTGGTAGTTGATGCCGTGAACTCGACAGGTGGAATATTTGTTCCAGCGATGTTGCGTGCATTAGGCGTAACGCAAGTGACCGAAATGTATTGCGACCCCACAGGTGAGTTTCCGCACAACCCAGAACCCTTGCCTGAACATTTGACGGATCTTTCTTCGAAAATTGTAGAGAGCAAAGCGGATGTAGGAATCACAGTTGATCCAGACGTTGATCGTTTGGCTTTGGTTTGTGAAGATGGAACGATGTTCGGCGAAGAATACACGCTTGTTGCCTGCGCCGATTATGTATTGACGCATACACCGGGTCCAACAGTATCTAATTTATCTTCCACAAGAGCTTTGCGTGACGTGACCGAAAACAGAGGTTTGCTTTACACGGCATCTGCGGTTGGTGAAGTGAACGTTGTGACCGCGATGAAAGCAACCAATGCTGTTATTGGTGGTGAAGGAAATGGTGGAATCATCTATCCTGAATCGCATTACGGACGTGATTCCCTAGTAGGAATTGCTTTGTTCTTGTCTCTGTTGGCGCACAAAAAAATGACCGTTTCGCAATTGCGCGACAGTTACCCGAAATACACCATTTCAAAAAACAAGATTCAGTTGACACCCGAAATTGATGTCGACCAAGTATTGAAAGACATGGCGGCAAAATATGCCAACGAAGAAGTGGATACAACAGACGGTGTGAAAATTTACATCGCCAAAGAATGGGTTCACTTGCGAAAAAGCAACACCGAACCCATCATTCGCATCTACGCCGAAAGCGAAACAGCCGACACCGCCAACGCCCTAGCCGAAAGAATCATTAACGAAATAAAAGAAATCATCTAAACTCAGCGCCCTTTGCGATCCCGATAGCTATCGGGACTCAGCATTCTCTGCGGTAAGACCATGGATAAACTCAAATCAATATATCGTTTCATTTCCGGCAAGCACCAGACCGTTCACTTGGACTACAAAGTCGATGCAAAACCTCGATTTCCTAGTACCGGTCATCCGCAATTGAAAGAAATCATTGAGCGCAACCGCGGTGAATACGAAACACTATTGACCTCCTTTCTAGGATACAAAGAGCAAATCCAGGGTATTCAGACTTCCGATGTGGAGAAAGACGAAAATCAACCCGCTTGGAACAACGAATTCCTACCCGGATTGGACATCGTTGGAATTTACGGAATGATTGCGACGCAGAAACCGAAGAAGTATATCGAAATTGGTTCAGGTAATTCCACGAAGGTGGCGCGAAAAGCGATCAAGGACAACAACTTGGAGACTCAGATTATTTCCATCGACCCCTATCCACGTGCGAACATCGATCACCTTTCGGACAAAGTCATCCGCGAACCATTTGAAAACTTAAAAGACATTCAGTTCATCCTCGACGAATTGAACGAAAACGATATCCTATTTATCGACAATTCCCATCGCGTATTCCCCAATTCCGATGCGATGATTTGTTTCTTGGAATTACTACCGCAACTGAAAAAAGGCGTCATCGTTCACATTCACGACATCTATTTGCCTTACGATTACCCACAATTCATGTGCGACCGTTTCTACAACGAACAGTACATGTTGGCCGCATTTGTGCTCGCCAATCCAGAAAAGTACCACACCATTTTACCGAACTTCTTTATCAGCGAAGATCAAGGATTGAGCAAGGCCATTGCACCCATCTGGGAGCATGCGAACCTAAAGGATGTTGAGAAGCACGGTGGATCGTATTGGTTGCAGATTCGGTGATTTTGGTTTAATTTAGTGTGGAATATACTAAGGGAATAATCCATATGTGGATTAGCCAAGTGTTAGTA
>CBFIBY010000184.1:0-4579 GCA_965660955.1 Crocinitomicaceae bacterium
CAATACAAATATTACGGCCGCACCTAATCCAACAGCTGTTTTTACCGTTTTCGATACGGCCAAATAAGAGCACATACCCAAAAAGTATGCGAAGATCATATTCTCTGAGAATATAGCTTTTACGAAGATATCTAATGTACTTTCCATTTTCTCTTTATTAATGTGTTTCGATTAAATCTTTATTTCTTGAACGTTGTACCCAAATGATAATACCAACGATAATCAAGGCCATCGGAGGCAAAATCATCATATTGTTGTTCATATAACCAATAGAATACAATCCTGTTCCTTCGATATAGTCACCGAAAATTGGGTATCCTAATAATGTTCCTGAACCAAACAATTCGCGGAATACAGCAACTAAGATTAATAGTCCGGCATAACCCAAACCATTACCAAGTCCATCGAGAATCGAAGGCCAAGGTTTGTTCGCCATTGCAAAGGCTTCAAATCGTCCCATGATAATACAGTTGGTTATAATCAATCCAACGAAAACGGATAGCTTTTCTGAAACATCAGGCATAAAGGCTTTCAAAACCTCATTTACGATAATTACCAGGGATGCAACTACTACCAATTGAACAATAATTCTAATTTTCGAGGGAATCATATTTCTCAACAAAGAGATTATAAAGTTTCCCATAATAATTACGAACAACACAGATGCTCCCATCACGATGCCCTGCATAACTTGCACCGTAATCGCTAATGCTGAACATATTCCCAATACTTGAATTGTAACCGGGTTATTATCTGTAAGTGGATCCGTAATCAGTTTTCTGTTTTTCTTCGAAAACAACGGTTCTTTTACTTTTTCTGCTACTTCACTCATAATGCTTCAGCTTATTTTTTTATTGAATTAAAATAGGATGCATACACAGACATACATCTGTTTGCCATTTCTTCAACGCCTTTTGATGTTATTGTTCCGCCTGTAATACCATCAACTTTTTGTTGCTTTTCTGGTCCTGATCCATCTTTTACAATTTCAAATTTTGCAAATGACCCTGATTCATCTGAAATCGTTTCCCCTATCCATCTATTGATGAAGAAAGGTTGAGTTATTTCTGCACCAAGTCCTGGGGTTTCACCTTTATGACCAAATGAAGCTCCCTTAATTGTTCTCATGTCTTCCCCGATGCAGATATTTCCCCAAATTGGCCCCCACAATCCCTTACCAACTACTGGCGCGATGTAAAGAGTTTTCCCATTTTTTTTGCCAATATACAAGGGGTACGTTCTTTTGTTTTCTGGTAAAGTTTTATCTCTATAATCCTTACGTATTTCTACATCAAAAGCTACCTTACCCTTAATTGGTTTTCCGTTAGCATCTAATACTAAAGCGTCCTTCAAATCTATATATTTGTCGAACTCCGAATCGGCATTCTTTCGGGTGATTTTATCACCCTCTTCTTTCGGCAACATGGCCTTAAGAATGTCCATTTTCTTTTTAACTACTTCATTTTGATCCTGACGATCCTTCAGTCCCATGGACAAAAGAGCCAAAATAGTCCCAACCACAATTACTAGAGCGGTTGCAAATGCAAATGTATAGCCAGCGCTTTCTTTGTTTATTGCCATCTTATGCTGTTTTTAATCTTGATAATCTTCGTTTAACATTCATTTGAACCACGTAATGGTCAATAATTGGTGCCATTACGTTCATGAAAAGAATTGCCAACATAACACCTTCTGGGTATGCTGGGTTCAAAACACGTATGAGAATTGCCACAATTCCCCCGAAGAGTCCATACCATATTTTTCCCCATGGAGTTTGTGCCGCGGTAACAGGATCAGTTGCCATGAACACTGCACCAAAGGCAAATCCACCAATTACTAGGTGATAAACTGCGGATAACTCCAGATAATCATTTCCTCCAACTAAATTCAACATTGCTCCCATTAGTAAACCTCCCAAAAAGAAAGATAACATAATTCGAAGCGAACCAACACCTGTAATTAGTAATATTGCAGCTCCCAATAAGCACATTAACGTTGAAGTTTCACCAATTGACCCTGGAATCATTCCCAGAAAGGAGTCCGAGAGACTATAATTATTGGTGTAGGAGGCTAAATTCTCGAATACAGGTTTATCACTCATAAAGGAGGCTAAATCCCCCAATGCTGTTGAACCTGTAAATCCGTCAACAGAACTTTCTGTTCCTGCCATCCAAACTTTATCTCCAGACATGCTTGTTGGATAAGCAAAAAAGAGAAATGCTCTTGCCGTAAGGGCTACATTCAAAATATTCATTCCAGTGCCTCCGAAAATTTCTTTACCAATTACGACCGCAAAAATTGTTGCAACAGCTACCATCCACAAGGGAACATCAGCAGGCATACAAAGCGGAATAAGCATTCCAGATACAAGATAACCTTCGTGTAAAGCATGACCACGAAGCATTCCAAAAAGGAATTCCACTGCTAATCCGACTCCATAAGACACAATAACGATAGGTAAAACGTATTTAAGCCCAAGAAGAAACTTAGCCCCCATATCAGCACCATATGCCAAATCACGATTTCCAGCTTCAGCGACCATTCCCCAATGTCCTGTATTGTAGATACCAAAAATTAAACAAGGTACCAACGCCAAAACAACTGTAATCATTGTTCTTTTCAAATCTACACCATCACGGATGTGAGATCCTTTTTCAGTTACCAATTTCGGAGTAAATGCAAAGGTGGCCAAAGTTTCAAACAGTGGATTCCACTTCTCCCATTTTCCACCTTTGACGAAATTGGGTTCCATTTTATGTAATTGCTTTTCTAAAAATTTCATCTTCTATTCGAATTGAATTACATGCACTCGTCTTGAATCAGATCAAGTGCAGTTCGGATTTTATCTTGAATATTTATTTTTGACGTACACACGTACTCACACAGGGCGAAATCTTCAGGAATAACTTCATAAATCCCTAGATTTTCCATAGCATCAATATCGTCCGTAATTGCTGCTTTAACTAATTGCATAGGATATATATCGAAAGGAAATACTTTTTCCATTTCTCCAGTTACAACAAACCCTCTCTCTTCTCCATTGGTATTGGTGTCTAATACTTTTCTCTTTTTTGGAAATAAAAAAGTTGGAAACAATCTTGAATTTGAATATTTGTCGAAACCAGGGCCGAGCCATCCTTTGGTAAGGAAAAATTTGTATTGGTTTCCTTCTGGCAAAATTGTCACTTGGTTTGAGTAAAAATGTAAACTCCCGTTTTCTGCTATTCTATCTCCACCTAAGGGGCCTCCACTAACAATCCTCACGTTTTCACCGTCAATGTTCCCTTTTAACATTTCAGAAAGATTGGCACCAACAACAGTTTTGAAATATTTCCGATTTGTTGCTTGTGAACCAGTCAAAGCGATCATTTTTGAGGCATCAAAAGTACCCGTTAAAAGCGCTCGACCAATTATCATAAGGTCCTGTGGATTGACAGTCCAAACCATCTCACCTTTATTGATAGGGTCAATATGATGAATCTGAGTACCTACATTTCCAGCAGGATGCTTACCAGATATTCTATTAATTTGAACATTTTTTGCACTTGTAAAAGTTGTGTCCGCCGCGATTTTATCATTCACTGTTAAATGAACGATTCCGTCTGTCAATTTAGCCAAAGCATTAAGACCAGCTTGAAAATTCTCATTTTCACCATGCAAAACAAAATCATAATCAGGCGCAAGAGGTGCACTATCAAATGCGGAAATAAAGATTGCTTTTGGTTCTTTATTTGGATTTGCCACGATATCAATGGGCCGTTGCTTAATGAACATCCATAATCCATGATCCAACAAATATTGCTTAATTACCTCCTTGGACGATGAATCAATATCAATTATATCATTTTTCTTAAAGCTTTGCTTTCCATCACCATCAATGATCACCTCCAGAATTCGTCTTTTGTCACCGCGGATAATTTCGCGAACAGTTCCACTTATAGGTGAGACGCACTTGACTGACTCTTCGTATTTGTTGAAGAAAATAACCTCTCCCGCCTGAACTTCTTCTCCTGGTTTAACGACCATTTTAGGTGTCAATCCATGAAAATCAGTGGGAAAAATGGAAATCGAGGAAGGCATTACAAATTCACTAGAAACTTTTTCAGCTTCTCCGATCAACTTGATATCTAAACCTTTCTTTAGCTTAACTGTCTTCGACATGTTTTAAAAGCGTTTGAATTAAAAGCGCAAAATTACTAAATAGTTAGATTAACTACCCAATTGAAGTTGAAATCGCTTATCAATTCTCTAATTTTAAATTATCTGTAAATCGTTTCTATTTATCAAGGGCAAATGACAAAAGAATCTCCGAAGTTTGAAAAACCGAATAAAAAATATAATTTAGATAGATAAACAAAAGAGATATCAAATTAAACACAGAAATATCAGAAGGAGTTAAAGTGTCCGTAATGGCTCAGTACCGGCCTGATCTTTCTAGCGCCGAAACTAACCAGTACTTTTATAATTATAAAATCGTAATTGAAAATTGCAATCCATTTCAAATCCAATTGTTACATAGAGATTGGTACATTTTTGATTCTTTAAAAGAAGCCAACTTTGTAAGTGGTGAAGGTGTTGT
>CBFIBY010000185.1:0-4546 GCA_965660955.1 Crocinitomicaceae bacterium
GTTAGAGTTAATCCGCAAAACCCAGTCATATCCGTCGCTCTGGTGGTTTTTTACTCGTGCTAAGTGAAATGAAAAGATTAAAAAAGATTGACGCCCACTCCCATGAGTGTGGCTGCGCAAAGTCTTAGCGGTTACACCGTGCAAATGATTAATTTGTGACGTGGGGACGTCTAAAAGACTTTGAGCGAAGATATCGGCTAAAAATGACAAAGTCAAATTTTGGGTCGAGATCGACAATCTTTTTAAATCAAATGAATAGGCACGAGTAAAAAACAAACCCACCTTACAAACGCTGTAAACCACAATGTTTAAATCATGTGTAATGTGCGCACCCAAGCGACGAATGCCTTTGATGTTGATGTGTGTTTTGCGGACTACGCTTCTTTAATCCTTTTTCAGAGGACTGAATTAATTATTCATTAAATTTGATTAAATAAGACTAACAATAACATTCGGTATCAATCCATACGCTTCGCGGACGGATGATACCTCAACGTTGTGAGCCATCTCCAACGAACTAACCATTTCTTTCGTTTAAAATAAACTGATTAAACTATTTTTATGAGACTAACATTGATTATTCCGATTCTACTCTTGAGCAGCGTAAACAGTTTTGCCCAGGATAAATTTGATTGGTCCTTAAGCTTTGGGGGGGAATCATCTGACTTCATGCAGACCATCAGGGTGCATGAAGGAGACATTTACGTTTATGGCAATGTTGGTGCCTATCCAGACACATTGTTTATCGGCTCTTACCCAATAACAGTTTCCGGAACACAGCTTATTAAACTAGACTCTAATCGAAACGTGATTTGGAATAAATCGATCCCCGGAGGGATACATCAAAACGCAAAAGCTTTGGCAGTTGACCCAGAAGGCAATCCATTTGTAACATACTATGGTGGTGGCGGTGCGACTATAAAGAAATACGATCCAAATGGAAATTCTATTTGGACTAAAACTATTTACGCCGACCCAACCTTCGGATTTGGTTCTTTACAGCCTCGTTCTATCGAATGCGACAATCTAGGTAACGTTTTTATTGGGGGGGACTTTCAAGCTGAGGTGCTGCTATTTGACAATGATACTGTGTTTCGTATCGAAAACACAACATATCAATCAAATGACTTTATCGCAAAATACAACATGAACGGGAACGTTGAGTGGGCCAAAAATTTGGGCGCCTTAAAAAACAGTGTCTGTGATTTTCAATTAACTTGTGATCAAAACAACGCGGTTTTGGTAACTACTGGAATGAAGAATGATACGTTGATCTTTGCTGGAGATACAATAGTCAATTCATATTCTGGTGTTTATCAAATGTTATTGGCGAAGTTTGATGATCAAGGCAATGAAGTATGGGCTAAAACGGGAAAAGCTGCAGCACCCGGGTCGGGTTCGTATGGGACCAGCGTAACGTCAGATTTCAATAATAACATCTATGTTGGTGGGACATTTGAAGGTTTAACCACCTTATCCAATCAATGGAGTTGGGGAGGTGATGCATTTCTAGTAAAATATGATGAGTTAGGCAATTTTATTTGGGCCGAAACCTTCGGTGGTAGTGGCTCAGACGATTGTAAATCCGTTGCTGTTGACAGTGATGAAAACGTTTTTTTGACTGGGTTTTACCCTGGTCCAACACTTAACTTAGGTGATACAACCATAACAAACTCAAGTTGGAATTCATCTAACATCTATCTTGTAAAATTCGACAGCCTTGGTAATAGAAAATGGGTAGAATGTTTTGGCGGAGAGTTCACAGATCAGCCCAGGCATATGACTATTGACAATAATGATAACCTTTATCTAACTGGATTTTTTCAAAGTGATTCGATCATTGTTGCAAATGACATTTTAATCAATCTTGGTGACCATTCGAGAGAGGTATTTATAATAAAAATGAACCCTTCAAATTCAACCATAGTCAACGTAAATGAAATTGGCAAGACGGATTATACCCTCTTCCCTAATCCAATTGAGGATGACTTGAATTTTGTTTTGGGAGCAAATGTTAGCAATGGAGTTGTTACAATCATAGATTCAAAAGGTAATGTTGTTTCTGAAGAAAATCGTATTTCTGGAGGAAATTTTAAGATTCGAACTTCCACTTTACAAAAAGGCGCATATCTTGTTGTCTTAACCGAACAAGGCAAAGTTATTCTTCGAGAAAAAATTGTCAAGTTAAACTAAATGAAGAAGAACGGATCACAACACACCCTATAAGCCACTTCGCGACTTATAGCGTTGCCGTTATGTGGAAAGCTGAAATTCTCGATAAATATTTTTAATTCCGGCCTAAAAGTTGCACTTTAGTGAAACTTCACGTAAATTTGTTTAATGGATAAGAAAGCTAAAGTAAGAACCATAATAACGTATAAAACTTACTTTGAAGACTTCTTCGTGAAACAAAAAAGTAAAGTTCAAAACAAAATCATCTGGACTTTTAACTTAATTGAAGAATTACCAAGAGTGCCTGAAACGTATCTCAAACATTTAGAGAATACAGATGGACTCTATGAAATTCGAGTAAAACTGGGTAGTGATATTTATAGAATATTTTGCTTTTTCGATGAAGGAAAAATAGTCGTTTTGGCGAATGGGTTTATAAAAAAAACACAGAAAACACCCAAAAGAGAAATTGAAAAAGCACTTAAAATAAAAGCAGAGTATGAAAGCAACAAATGACACATTAACCTTGGATCAATTTAAGGATAAGCACTATGGAAAAGTTGGTACCAAAAAACGTGACCAATTAGATGACGGATATGAAAACTTCAGAATTGGTGCGCTAATTCATGAGGCAAGACTTGAAAAAGGTTTAACTCAAGAGCAACTTGCTGAAAAGGTTGGAACCACCAAATCTTATATATCTAAAATCGAGAATAACATCAAAGAAGTTCGACTTTCAACGTTGAAGAAAATCATTGAGTTGGGTCTGGGTGGTAACTTGGAACTGTCGATAAAACTGTAGTGAAATCCACATAACACACGCTATGCCGCCACTGCGCGGCGCATAGCGTAAACGGTAATGAAAAGACATTTATTATTAATTCTTATTGCAGTTGGATTCTCAAGTTTTGGGAATTCCCAAACTGCAAGCGCTTCAGATTCTAGCAAGGTTGATAATCTGCCAGCGTGGTGTAATAACGGAAAATCTTCATCCGAAGAAATTGCAATTGGGGTTGTCGAATTCTTGCGCAACTCCGATACATCGCAATATATGAAGCATGCAATCCCTCTAGAGGGGCAAAAATTAATTCATGAACGAGATTTCGACCCAAAAATAGATATCAAAGAATATCATCAGACTCAGCTGGACTCACTAAACGCTCGATATACATCGATACTTGAAAACTTCCTTGTTAGATCAGGCTATATTCATGAGATTATGATTGAAGATAAAGACTTCTACATTTCAAAAGCCGTAATTGACACAATAATTGTCGAAAAACTACCTGCAAACATGTTTCGAGGTAAGCGCTTCCCAAAAGAAAATTGGAATATGGTTACAGTTGTAATGGAGTATAATAAAGAAAAGTTTTACTTTGAAATTCCACAAATTGTGGAGTTAGACTATGTAAACTCATTTAGAAACAAGAATTAATACCGACAACTCGGGCTCAAAATATTAAGCAACGTTATACATTCGAAAAAAGTAATAATTTCCTTAGCGGAGTACCGTTGCCGCATTAAGAAACTCAATATGATAAAAATAAACCGTTTTCCCGTTCTAAAAATTGTCGTTGCATCTTTCATCTCCTTTTGGATGCTTTTCGCCAATTTCGATGGTGAGGTAAACGAAACTGAAATTGATTCAATAATGAAACGAATTCAGCGTTTATGAAATGAAAAACTATGAAATAAAATTTTATGAAACGTAAATCATCTATACTGCTCGTATCCCTTTTGCTTTTCGGGACAAGTTTACCTTCTTGCAAAAAATGTAAAACCTGTTATTTAATCGAAGAAGTAAACGGAACAACCAATGAATTCTATCAAGGAGAATATTGTGGTGATGAAATTGAGGAGCAAGAGAACAAAGTGTTTCACCCTCAATCAGGTACGACGCATATTGAATGTAGGTGAATTAAGGAAATACCATCTCCTGAAATTTGGAGTCTGCGACATGGAAAAAATGATCGCGCCGCTCTGTCCATTCATTAGAAGCCTTCGGCCTTCTGAAACTCCCAATGTAAGTAACACTTCCAATGTAGCGAACGAAGTGATGTTACTGCCAATGTGCGAAGCACTTCTAATGTAACGAACAAAGTGATGTTACTCCCCATGTCGAAGACTTCGAATTACTTCCAATTTCCAGCATCATTTAAACAAAAAAAGCCCGACTCTCGTCAGGCTTTCTCTTTATTAATTCAATTGGAAAAGCATCTTTTGTTTTCCGATTTCTTTTGCTTCAAGGGCTTTGCTGTAGTTAATAATGAACTTCAAAGCGTCGATTGAAGGACCGATTTTAGACTCCTCGGCTGGAGCAACTTTAGGGTATTTTTTCAACATAGGCATATTTTGTTCGATTCATATAACTACT
>CBFIBY010000186.1:0-4463 GCA_965660955.1 Crocinitomicaceae bacterium
GAAGAGAAAATCGAAATTGCGAAGCAACACTTGATTCCGAAGCAATTGAAAGAACATGGTGTCACGAAAAAGCAATTCACCATTGATGCAAAATTGATCGAAAAGGTAATTGAAGGATATACTTCTGAATCGGGAGTCCGTGGATTGGACAAACGAATGGCGAAATTGGTGCGGAGCAGAGCACGACAAATAGCCATGGAACAAGAATTCACTCCAAAGATTAAAGACGAAGATTTATTTGAGTTTCTTGGGCCTAGCAGAGAACGAACGAAATACGACAACAATTCAGTTGCTGGAGTTGTGACTGGATTAGCTTGGACAAGCGTCGGTGGTGATATACTTTTCATAGAATCATCCATTACAAAAGGAAAAGGTAAATTAACTTTGACCGGCAACCTTGGAGATGTAATGAAAGAGTCGGCAGTAATTGCTTCTGAATTCTTAAAATCACATTCAGATTGGTTGCATTTGGATCAAGCCTTATTTGATAATCACAACGTCCATATTCACGTTCCGGAAGGTGCAACGCCAAAAGATGGTCCAAGTGCTGGTATCACTATGCTGACTTCGTTGGCCAGTTTATATACCCAACGAAAAGTGAAGCAAAACTTAGCTATGACAGGTGAAATCACTTTGCGTGGGGAAGTTTTGCCGGTTGGAGGAATCAAGGAGAAGATTTTGGCAGCGAAACGTGCGAAAATTACAGATATTATTCTTTGTCACAAGAACAAGCAAGATGTGGATAAAATCAAACCGGATTATTTAAAAGGATTGACATTTCACTACGTGAAGCAGATGAAAGAAGTATTGGATATCGCCTTAACCGATGAATTGGTGGATAATCCCGTGAAAATCGAGTTACCGAAGAAAGAAGAGGCGTTGTAGAACTTCCCTCTTTGGAGAGGGATCGAGGGGGAGGATCTATGAATAACAAAGAATAATATCAACCTTTAATTCCCTCTCCATTTCGAAAAACATTTCCCTCCCCCTTTTGTCCCCCTCCAAAGGGGGAGAATAATTTATCCTTTTCGTAACTTTTCCTGCAATTTCCGTTAAATAATAATGGAACAGTTCTTGCGTTAGCAGGGATATACAACATCGAATATGAATAAACTTTACCTTTTGTTAGGTGTAACATTCTTGACCTTAACTGCTTTCTCTCAAGACGAGGAAGTTGACGAAGCCTGCAATCCTCCTGCTAAAAAGACCCAAAAACTTATCGAAAATGCCGCGAAATCGGAAAGCGTACAATTTGCTGTAGATAACTTTAACAAAGCCATAGAAGCCGAACCCGATAATGCCATGGCGTATTATGAGTATGGTGTTTATGCTTATGATTTAGGTATGAAAAATCTGAATACCAATCCAACCAGTGCGAATAAAAGCTTCGCGAAGGCGGAAGCCTTATTTGGAGAAGTGCTCACCTTGTGCGAAGAATACAACGCTGGAACCTTTTATTATTTAGGGGTAATTAAATACATGCAAAGGGATAATGAGTCTGCGAAAGATTATTTGACTCAGTTTAAAAACTACAAAAACGAGGATAATTCGCGATTTCCGAAAGATTATGGCACGATGATGAACAATGCTTCTGGTGTCTTGAAGAAATGGGCGTCAGAACCAGTAGTTGAAAAAGTTGAAATTGCAGAAGTGCCTTTTTCACCCAAACGTATCCCGAATGTTAGCTCAAAGAACAACGAGTTTTTTCCGATGATTTCTCCAGACAATGAATTAATGTTCTATACACGACAAGTCGATAGAAGGTTGTTGGGCGACATGGTGAGTGATTGGCGTGAAGAGTTTACTTTTTCAGGTCGGGAAGCATTGGCTGAATCATTTGACGCAGGAAATCCATTTGCAAAACCTTTCAATGATGGCACATTTGTAAGTTATGGTGCCGCAACCATGTCGGTGGATAACAAAGAAATGATAATTTGCGCGTGTAAGAAGCAGCAAGTAAGAGGGAATGATTACAAAAATTGTGATCTGTATTCGACTATTTATTCCAAAAATGGTAAAAGCTACAGTTGGACGCCACTGGAAAGTTTAGGCTCAAACGTCAATACAATTGATGGCTGGGAAGGACAGCCTTCTATTTCAGCCGATGGTAATACTTTGTACTTTTCTAGTTCAAGAGCCAATTCAAGAAAGAATGATAACGATATTTTTATTTCGGAACGTAAAGCCGATGGAACCTGGGGATTAGCAAAACCATTTGACGAAATCAATACGGATGGAAAAGATAAAAGTCCGTTCATCCATCAAGACAATGAAACGTTTTATTTTGTTTCGACTTGCACAGATACACGTCAGGGTGCTGGAGGTACGGATATATTTTACATAAAGAAAGTTAACGGTAAATGGACAAAGCCGAAGAACATCGGTGTTCCTATTAATACACCAGCAGATGAATTAGGTTTGTTTGTTTCGACGGATGGAAAATTGGCCTATTATTCTTCGAATCAAGGTGGAGATTACAATATTTATGGTTTTGAATTGTATGAAGAAGCTCGACCAACGCCGGTGATGATCATGAAGGGAACTTTAACGGATAAAGAAGGTAAGGGAGTTTCGGGCGCTGAAATTGAAATCAGTTATAGCGAAAGCGATGAGGTGCAAAAAATTAAAGTCAACGGTGACGATGGAAAATACGCCGCTGCAATCAAAATGGACCCAACGAAGGATGTTATGGTTGCCGCCAAGAAAGAAGGAGCTGCCTTTGCTGCTAAAATCATTACGAAGGAAGAAATCAAATCGCAAAGAGTCAAGAATGAAGTTTCTGTCAAAGGAAAAGACATGGAAGTAGCCAAAGTAAAAATCGGTGATGCTTATGTAATCGAAGATATACTGTATACAACGGCTTCAGCGGAATTGAGTCAACGCTCCAAAGTCATGTTGAAAGCCTTTGCGCGCTACTTGAAAGATAATCCTACTATGCAAATTGTTATACAAGGTCACACAGATGACGTTGGAGATGAAAACAAGAACATGCAGTTATCTTCAGATAGAGCGCGTGTAGTGAAGGAGTATTTGGTTTCTCAAGGGGTAAACAAGTCCAGACTTCGTTCGCAAGGGTTCGGTGAAACGCAACCGAAGGTTGAAAACGATACGGAGGCGGCTCGTGCAAAGAATAGACGGACTGAGTTTAAGATTACAGGACTTTAATGGTGAAGGTTATCTCAACCGTTTCAGATAAATCAGAATGGTATTCTTTATTAGCGGTGACATGAAGGCAAAGTATAAGAAATGAAAAAGCGCTTTCATAGTATGAAAACGCTTTACATGTTATTCGTTATATGTTATTATTCCGCCTTGTAAATCCAACGATAATCTCTTGTAGAAGCACTCGTTAAAACATAATTTCCGTTCGCATCTTTCGTGAAAGACCAATTTTTCAGATACGAATAACCGAAAAAGTCGGCGTTTTTTGCCGTTGTGATTATTTCTTCACCATTCTCGTCAATCTCAGTTGCTACCTCTTTTAAGGAAACCAAATTAAACTTGTTCCCATTCCACGTGATTTTATATTCAACCATGTATTGTTGTCCACTCATTTTGCCAGGATCTGTTTTAACGATTAGTTTATCGCCTTTGAACTCCATGTGGTTGGGTGTGTTGGATTTGGTCTCCACCAAAGCCTTTGGGACCTGGGATCTTGACAATTGTGCGGTAGATATCATTGGCAATAGCAACAAAAATAAGCCAAGGACAAGAGCGGTTGCGTAGTTCTTTGAATTCATAATTTCTCGAATATTAAATTTAATCATCCTACAATATACGCAATCCCAAGAAAAAGCTAAAATACTTTATTTCAATTTTTTAGCTGATATCTCTTTTTCGGGGATGCCGCTCCGAAACCATTGACCATCTCGGCGATACCAAACGGATTGAGAGACATATAAAAAACGCCCCAAATCAAGATCAACCCACGTGCAATAAATTGTGATTGTAGCTATGTCAGAAGCGTCCTTTTTAATCTTTTTGATTTTGACCTTATCCGGAAAACTGGTTTTCGTTCGCGCCTCTTGCCAATGTTCATAGTAATCATAGACTAAACTGTCAATATTTGCTGTGGAATCTATAAAAACTGAAACCTTATCCTGGTATTCCTTTAGCGAATAATTATTCTGAGCAACTTGATAATGGAAGTTTTTAGCCGTTTTTCTCAATCTGGAATTCTGTGCTAAGGAATGGATGGAAATGAAACTAAAAATTACAATTGTCAAGAATATGCGCATACGTTCAGATGATTTTTGAATTAAGGAGTACACCAAAGAATCTTGGTATACGGCATATTTTGAATTATGTTCTTTGTTTGAGTTAGCGAAGAAGGTAGATGGTTTTTTGTATGTGGTAAGGTAAGTCATGGCATGAGACGTTTAGTGGCATGTTCTGTTTAATTGACTTCTGCTTTAAAAATAAGGCGTGTATGATTCTGTTCTAAACTATTCAATTGGAATTCA
>CBFIBY010000187.1:0-4422 GCA_965660955.1 Crocinitomicaceae bacterium
AATTTTCGATAATTTCAAGGAATCGAAGAGAGCATCCCAGTCCATATCGGCGATAAAAACGTCTCCTTTGATACCGAAATTTTTCTTTGTCGAATGGTCAACCCATCCTATTTCACCAATCTTTTGCTTAAGGATATAGACTTGTAATCCATCTGCAAGAAGACTGTTTTTTATGGCCTTATATTTCAGGTGATTGCTCAAGCCCATTCGTGAAACGATTCCTTCTACAACTCCTTTGATGGAGTAGAAACTTTGTTGATCTTTGCTTGCGTTCCAACTGTCATTTGATTTGCGCCCTGTCATAGCAATCAACAAGCGTCGATTTTCAGCATATTGATCGTATTTGTGATACGTCTTACCGAATTCGTACAATTTCAAATCAGGCGATTGTCGATTTTGGTTATACGCAATAACTTCCAATCCAGAGAACAACATGCTTTGTCGCATTACAGCCAATTCTTGACTTAAAGGATTCAGCATTTCCACATTGCGTTCACTTGAAAATGTTTCTTTACCGTGTTGTTCTATATATTTGGCCGAAGTCAAAGAGTTATTCAACATTTCGGAAAAACCCTGACCCAAAAGCATTTCGCAAAGTGTGTTTTGCCAATGGTCGATGTTCGGTTTTTTGAACGATGGAAGAGAAGTATTCAACTTTTCTGGTAATGGAATGTTGTTGAACCCGTAAATCCTAAGAATCTCTTCTGTGATATCTGCTTCTCTGGTCACATCCACTCGATAAGCGGGAACTTGAAGCATCAATTTGTCTTCATCTTTGGAGAGAATTTCAATATCCAAAGCATTAAGAATCGTATCTATTGTATCATTAGAAATATCCGTTCCAATTAAGTCTTTGCTTCGTTGGTAGGAGAATTCAAGCGGATTGTGTTTTATTTCGCTATTCTTTATATCGGCAATTTCCATTGCAATTTCTCCACCAGCAACATCTTGTATTAACAAGGCAGCTCTTTTGAGCGCATAAACGGTTAATTCAGGATCGACGCCTCTCTCATAACGGAAACTTGCATCTGTGTTTAACGCATATCGACGAGCGGTTTTGCGTGTAACAACTGGTTCAAAATAGGCCGATTCCAAGAAAATATCTGTTGTAGAATCCGAAATCCCAGAGTCAATTCCGCCAAACACGCCAGCAATACACAGGTGTTCTGTTCCATTGGTAATCATTTGGTCCTCGGAAGATAAGGTGCGTTCTACCTCGTCAAGAGTTGTAAATACATCACCTTCGTTCGCCATTTTCACGACGATTTTATCACCGACTTTTTCCAAATCAAAAGCGTGAAGGGGTGTTCCCAATTCCATCATGACGAAATTCGTAACATCTACCACATTGTTGATTGGACTCATTCCAATTGCTCGCAAGCGTTTCTGTAACCAAGCAGGCGAAGCGCCTATTTTCACATTAGCTATAGTCGTTCCGGTGTAACGAGGACAGGCTTCTATATTTTCCGTAGTAATCGAAACAGGTTTGTTTCCGGTAACTTTGAAATCGTCAACAGATGGCCAAATGATATCGCTTTTGCTCTCGTGCGTAGCAAGGTAAGCGGATAAATCTCTGGCAACACCAATATGACCCATGGCATCTGCGCGGTTGGGTGTTAGGCCAATTTCAATTCCGAAATCATCTTCTAAATCGAAATATTTCGCTGCTGAAATACCGACTTCAGTTTCCGTTGGTAAAACTAAAATACCCTCATGAGACTCTCCAAGACCTAGTTCGTCTTCAGCGCAAATCATTCCGAATGATTCAGCCCCACGAATCTTGGCAGCTTTGATTTTAAAGGGTTTTTCTGGTGTTGGATACAAGGTGCATCCTACAGTCGCTACTATTACCTTTTGGCCTATTGCGATATTTGGTGCTCCACATACGATTTGTAAATTTTCAATGGTTCCAACATTTACAGATGCGATTTGTAATTTGTCGGCATCAGGATGCTTTTCGCACGTCAATACTTCGCCAACGACTACACCTTCCAATCCACCTTTTACAGCTTCAATTTTTTCCAATCCTTCTACTTCCAATCCAGTGTCCGTTAATATTTCAGACATTCTTTCTGGAGAAAGATCTGTTTTGATGTATTGCTTAAGCCAATTGTAGGAAACCTTCATTATTTACAGCTGAAATTTGAAGCTACGAAGATAGACAAATTTTAGTTTTATTGCGGTCGAATTTTGGTCTGCAATTCTGATAAATCTGTTAGATCAGGACTATTCTTTGCCACCATCGAGTGTATCTGTCCATGCTTTCAGTTCATCCCATTTTCCATCCACCATAAGTTTCGCTTGGCGTGGCCACGTTCCAGGATTATGCATGGTATATCGATCTCCGGCAGCGGTCAAAATTTTCTGACAATCTTCAACTGATGCATTCGCCAATTCTTGCCACGTTTTAATGCCTCCTGCAATGAAGTGCTCAGCGATTTTAGGACCAATTCCTTCGACCAATTTTAAATCATCTTGTTTTACCTTTTTTCCAAAAGCGGCTTTGGCTTTGTCTGCATCGAATGCCATCACTGGAGCTTTAGCACTAGATACGACAGTTGGATTTGGAGCATTCATAACAGGTGCATCTGAGGTTTGAGCATGCTCGTATTCATAGATTTGATGTTCTAGTTCAGCCACTTTATCCGACAGGTTTTTTGAATTCGCTCGACAAGCTGAAAGATCAGCTTTTAAAGAAGCATAGTTTGTTCCATCGCCAAGCGGTGCGTTTGATTTTCCGATTAAAAAACCCAGGATCCAACAGATGATTCCTGTTATTAATGGTATTGCATAGTATAATAATGTTTCCATGATTTTTAAATTTCTAGATCAATACTTTATTTCAGTAAAACGACTGTTCTGCGATTTTTCTTTCTTCCACTTTCTAATGAATTATCGGCAATTGGCTTGTCTGGGCCTTCCGAAGAAACATCGATTCGATCAGCATTAACACCATTTTTTACTAGATATGCTTTGGCAAACTCTGCTCTTTCCATACCAAGCGCAATATTTGCTTCTCGACTTCCAAGATTGTCTGTATGTCCTTCAATTGATATTTTTGAGCCAGGTACATTATCTAAATACATCGTGATATCCGTTATCATTTTTCGTTGATCTTCTGATAGATTGATCGCTGCTTCACCTGAATTAAATTCCAAATGAAGTGGATTTGAATTTAAACGCGACTTCACGGCTGCGTAATCAACAGCGTTGTCTTGAGTATTGGCTACGAAATCAATATTAATCGGTCCCCAAACCGTGTTTTCATGGTCATCCCAATCCTCCACACGACTTCCGGTTATGGCAAGTCGATTGGCTGGAATTCCTTTTGAAATCAGATAGTTTTTCACATTGTTTGCTCTGGCAAAACCTAGGTTTGGGAAGGCTGAGGTATTATCCTCGTCATTTTTACAAATTCCGGTAATTCTTGCTTTATCGTTTGGATTGTTGTCCAAATAAGACTTTAAATCTGTAATTCCCAAATCAATGGAATCGCCAATAGGTTGTTTGGCGTTAAAGCCATTTTTTTCAAACTGAAAATTATCATTGCAAATGAATCCTACTCCATTTTTGCTAAATGAAAATCCATTCACTCGTATTTGTTGATCAGCATCTCCCTCCGTTTCTTCTGAAACTTCAGTGGGTTCCTCGCAATTTGAACACTTGTATTTTACTTGTGCATATGTTGCTAAACCAAGCGTAACAATAATCCCTAATAGGTAAAGTAATTTTTTCGACATGGCATTTTATTTTGGAATACACTAAATATAGCGAAAATTAGCGACGCTTTATGTTGTTGTATTTCAAAATGTTAGTTTTTAGTCACCCAAGCGGAATTTAATGCCAATAGTCGATTTATAGTTGTATAGGTTTGTGTAACCTGTTGAGTACAGTGTTGGAACATAGCCGATTTTCGCCTCTAACGCAATTCTTGGTCGCATAAAATATATCAATCCAGCGGATAAGTTCGTTTGTAAATGGTAAAAATTGGTTTCAGGCTGATCGTCCCGCTTAATTAGGCTTGCGTTCATACCTGCTTCGGCAAAAATGTTGAATCTTTTTTCTGGTTTAAAGAAATAATAACGAGAATAAGGTCGAAAAGTAAGAGAAAATTCTCTCAAACTATTGGTGTGATTTCTTGGGCCAAATCGCGAGTAGGTGTACATCATTCCTACACCCAACTCTAGTCTTGGTCCAACCATATAGCCTACATGTGACTCGAGAAGTGTGGTGAGATTGCTAGGTTTAACAGATAGACGACCGTTCGCCCCGATAACCCAATTTCCTTTTTGCAGTTGACTCAGTGCAGGTGTGTATATAAACACAGTGCTAAAATTGCCCATGGGCAAAAGTTAAGATATTTCTTTTTCATGTCTAGTGTTTTGGGTTAGACATGAAGGTTTCTACTAAGTTACTTTGGGA